>NZ_JBHTKJ010000037.1:0-26166 GCF_042675965.1 Virgibacillus byunsanensis
TCGGACAGCCTCCTAGCCTGAGACCCCGCAGAGCGTTAGCTCGAGGAGGCTCATCAGCCGCCCACGGAAAGCGAAGTGTATTTCCGTAGCGGTAGGTTAACCGTCACATCAAGGTTACGTCGCAGTTTATATCTATTCGCTCAAAAGTAACAAACTTTACGAAAACAGCTTTTAATAAAAAATAAATTAAAGATTTGGTGATAAAATGGCAAATTTAGAAAGACTTCAAAAAGTTATTGCTCAAAGTGGTGTAACATCAAGGAGAAAAGCAGAACAGCTTATTGTAGATGGGAAAGTTAAAGTTAATAATAAAGTTACAACTAAATTAGGGACAAAAGTTTCCGCAAATGATGATATCGAAGTTAATGGTGTAGTTTTGGAGAAAGAATTGCCAGTCCATTATATACTTTATAAACCAAGGGGAGTAATTTCAAGTTTAAAGGATGATAAGAATAGAAAAATAGTAACCGACTATTTAACTGATGTTAAAGAAAGAGTCTTCCCTATTGGCAGATTGGATTACGATACATCTGGCGTGTTATTACTAACAAATGATGGTGATTTTGCTAATTTATTAATGCATCCAAGTCATGGTGTAGATAAGGTTTATGTCGCAAAAATTAAAGGTATACCTACTAAAAATCACTTAATGCAGTTAAAAAAAGGTGTTAAATCAGAGAATGATCTTCTAAAGGCGGTAGGATACAAGATATTATCAACAGATAAGAAAAAGCAGACTACCATAATCGAAATAACACTGCATGAAGGAAAAAACCGTCACGTAAGAAGAATGATGGAGCAGTTAGGATACCCAATACTTAAACTCAAACGAGAAAAATATGGTGTGCTAACAGTTGATGGACTTCAACCGGGAGAATATCGTAAGTTGACCCCCCACGAAGTGAAAAAATTACGACAATTAACATTGTAAATTGTCGTATAATAGTCAAATTTAATATCACGGTTACGTGATATAATGTGTTGGGGAGTGATCCTAATGGATTTAGATCAAATAAAACAAAAGAAAAAGAATAAAAAAAGAAATCGTTTAATTTTTAGAACTATTGTTTTAGCTATATTATTAGTTGCTGTAGCGTATGCATTAGTTACAAATTTCACAAAAGATAATTCTACATACAGAGCTGGAGATCAAGCACCCGATTTTCAATTGCAGCAAATCAATAAAAATAATGAATTAGAGACGATTCAACTTAGTGATTTAAAAGGTAAAGGTGTAATGTTGAATTTCTGGGGTACATGGTGTAAGCCTTGCGAAGCAGAAATGCCGTACATGCAAAATTTATATCCTGGGTATAAAGAAAAAGGTATAGAAATAGTGGCGGTAAGTTTAGATAATACGGAATTAGTTGTTGATAAATTTATTGACAAGTATGATTTAACGTTTCCGATTCCTCATGATAAAGACGGACAAGTGATGGATCTTTACGATGTGGGACCGATTCCAAGTACTTTTTTTATTAACCCGGATGGTGAAATCGAAGAAGTAGTTAATGGAGCATTAACATTAGAAAGGCTAGAAGGGTATTTTAAAGAGATACAGCCAGAAGATTTGTAGAATGGATTATTATTGCGAGGGATTTTAATGAAAAATATTAAATGCGAATGCGGTCATGTTAATCCTGAAGGGACAGTCCTTTGTGAAGCATGTGGAAAACCGATCGAAGGAAATCAGCATATTGACGGAAATGATCAAAAGAAACTGTTAAATATGCGTTATGATGGAAGTGCCAGACGATCGCAAACTTATAATAAATCAATTGTCGATAAAGTATGGAATTTTTTCTCTTCTGTTAAAGTAGGCGTTTGGTTAATTGTTATCACATTAATTGCTTCAGCAGTTGGAACAATTCTCCCACAAGAAATGTACATACCAGCCGATGCGGAATCACGAGATCCTGCCATATTCTATGAAGCACGATATGGTTTGTTAGGGCAAATTTATTATCAATTAGGTTTTCATGAATTATATAGTTCATGGTGGTACATGATTTTAGTAGCACTTATTGGTATATCTCTAGTTATTTGTAGTATTGATAGATTTGTTCCGTTATACAAGGCATTAAAAAGACAAAAAGCAAAACGCCATGAGACATTTCTAAATAGGCAACGTTTGTACAGTGAAACGGAGAATATTAGTTCTGACGATAAGCAAAAAATAATCAATGAATTACAAAAACAACGTTATAAAATTAGGGAAGACAATGGTCATATCTTAGCTGAAAAAGGGAGATTTTCCCGTTGGGGTCCTTATGTAAATCACATTGGATTAATCATTATATTGCTAGCAGCAGTACTACGATTTAGTTCAGCTTTATATATGGATAAATATGTATGGGTTAGAGAAGGCGAACAAATTGTTATTCCGGGTACAGATAGGGAATATTATATCGAAAACAAACAATTTATTTTAGAAACACACGATGAAAATGATGAACGCTTTAAAGACGCTATCATGAAAGAAGGTGGAATGATAGCGAGTAATTACCAAACGAATGTAGCTATATATAAACAAAAGGAAAATTCAGTAGTAGGCGCTGATCCTGAACTGGAAAAAGTTACAGAAGATGAAATTAGAATGAACCATCCGTTAAAGCTTGATGGATTTTCACTATATCAGGCAGGATACCAATTAAATGAGTTCAGTAGTATGGAATTTAAAATACATGAAGCTGATGATGAAAATGAAGAAGCAATGGGAACCTTTACGATTGATTTAACATCACCAGAAGCTAATCATGAATTGGATAACGGGTTTCGTATAGAAGTAGATAAGTATTATCCTGATTATTACTTGGATGATGGTGAACCTGCATCTGAAACAAATTTCCCAAGAAATCCGGCTTTTGTATTTAAAGTCTATCCCCCAGATACCGAAACAGCTGAAATTAGCTTTGTTGGTATTGGTAGAAATATTGATGCAACAAATCAAAATCAATATAAACTAGGTATTGAAGATTTTGAAATGCATAATGTAAGTGGCTTAACTGTAAGAAAAGATTATACATTACCATTTTTTGCTATAGGAGCGGCTATCTTTATGATTGGGGTTATACAAGGGATGTACTGGCAGCATAGAAGAATTTGGATACATCCGAAAGACGGAAGTTTATTATTAGCAGCACACACGAACAAAAACTGGTTTGGAATCAAAAAAGATATTGAAAGAGTTATATTAGATACAAATGTAAAAATGGTAGAAGACCAGCAAGAATTGGATGAATAGTAGTGTTAATTTAAATAAATTAGTATGAGGTTTACTTTTGGCACTCGCCATTAATGATAAGGGGAGTGCCGAGGTTTTCTAATGAAGGAGGATTTTCTAGAATGGGTAATTTACTTGGTATTAGTAGTACCATGTTATATACAGCATTTGTCCTTTATTTAATTGCTACCTTTTTCTTTGGGGCAACGATCAAGGACAAACGTACGGATAATAAAATAGGTGTGTCGGGTAAAATTGGAATTACTCTCACTATTATTGGCTTTATTGCGCAAATCGTTTATTTCATCACAAGATGGTTAACAAGTGGCCATGCTCCAGTAAGTAACTTATTTGAATTTATGACATTCTTTGGAATGGCTATGGTATTTGCATTCATAATAATTTACTTTATATATAAGTTAAGTATTTTAGGACTGTTTGCTTTACCTGTAGCTTTAATCGTAATAGCTTATGCTAGTATGTTTCCAACTGAAATTTCTCCATTAGTACCTTCTTTACAGAGTCATTGGTTGTATATACATGTGACAACCGTTTCTTTAGGAGAGGGGATATTAGCAATCAGTTTTGTTGCTGGTTTAATTTATTTAATTAGACAGATAGACCAAACGGTTAAAAGTAAAAGAACTACCTGGTTGGAAATCGTCCTATTTTCATTAATTGTGTTTGTCGGATTTATTGTAATTACAGTTACATTCAATGCTGTAAATTATAACGTGCAATTTGAATATCCTTCAGGTAATAGCACATTGACAGCAGACTATCATTTGCCAGCTATAACTGGTCCAGAAGGTGGTACATTGATCACAGGAGACGTCATGAAACCATGGTTTAAAACACCAGGTTGGATGCAAGGAGCTGATGCTGCAAGAAAGTTTAATACATTAATTTGGTCGTTCTTTACAGGCTCGATTCTGTATGTATTACTCAGACTTGTTTTAAGAAAGAGAATCGGTGCTGCTATTCAACCATTTCTAAAAAGTGCTAAACCCGATTTATTAGATGAAATATCATACAGGGCTGTAGCAATTGGTTTTCCAGTGTTTACTTTAGGTGGGATAATATTTGCTTCTATATGGGCACAAATTGCTTGGGATCGCTTCTGGGGATGGGATCCAAAAGAGGTTTGGGCACTAGTCACATGGTTTTTCTATGCAGCATTCTTACATTTAAGATTATCACGAGGATGGCATGGAGAGAAATCTGCTTGGTTAGCTGTAGGTGGGTTCGCTATAATTATGTTCAACCTGATTGCTGTTAACCTAATTCTAGCAGGACTTCATTCTTATGCATAAACTCATCAAAACTAAGGCATTTATTATTTTGCGATAATTGTGTCTTGTTTTCTTATACTTTTTATAATAGTTGGTTTATACTTTAACTAGAGTAGCAAAGGGGGATTACAATGGCTAAAAATATAAGGGTGTTAGTAGCTGATGATGAAGATAGAATTCGTCGTTTAATTAAGATGTACCTAGAACGTGAAGACTTTGTCATTGAAGAAGCTGAAAATGGAACACAAGCGTTGGATCTTGCATTAAACAATGAGTATGATGTGATTTTACTAGACATCATGATGCCTGAAATGGATGGAATAGAGGTCTGTCAAGAATTAAGAAAAGAAAAGCAAACTCCTGTCATCATGCTTACTGCAAAAGGCGAAGAAGCTAACAGGGTACAAGGATTTGAAGTTGGTACAGATGATTATATTGTAAAACCATTTAGTCCAAGAGAAGTTGTATTAAGGGTGAAAGCTGTATTGAGAAGGATGTCGTTTTCTCATTTTAATGAAGGAGATACGCCACCTAAAGACATAGTGGTATTTCCTCATCTTACAATCGATCATGATGCGCATCGTGTAACTGCAGATGGTCATGAAGTGAGTTTGACACCAAAAGAGTATGAATTATTATGTTTTATAGCAAAGTCACCGGATAAAGTTTTTAATCGAGAGGTCTTGCTAAAAGAAGTATGGCAATATGAATTTTTTGGTGATTTACGTACAGTAGATACACATGTAAAAAGGCTTAGAGAGAAGTTAAACAACGTTTCCAAAGAGGCATCAAAGATGATTGTAACTGTTTGGGGAGTTGGATACAAATTTGAGGTAGATGATGCATAATGTTTTGGCGTAGTGTAGTAGGAAAACTAGCAATAACTATCTTATTGCTAGTTTCTTTTGTATTATTTATATTAACCATTTTTCTATTAGAGTTTTTTGAAACGTTCCACATAGAAGAAGCTGAGAAAGACATGATGCAAACAGCGACTAAAGTTTCTGTGATGGTAGAACAATATGATGATAAATCATTACTATTTGAAACAACAGAACGCGTGAAAGACCCAGCTAGTCGTATAGCTATCATTTTTAATGATGGTTCTGTGTGGACCTCAAACAGTAATGATCAAAACTTATTAGAATTAGAAGAAGAATGGTTTCAGAATGAAGAAGATTTGACTACCATTTTATCAAAAAATGAACAAGTGAAAAAACAAATGATGCTGCCAAATAGTGATGCAGAGGTAATGATCGTAGGTACACCAGTCTCTGGAGTTAATGGTGCTGTTTTTGTTTATCAATCACTTGATGTTGTTGATCAGACAAAGGCAGAAACGACAAAAATAATTTTCCTAGCAGCTGGTATAGCAATTATTTTAACTACTATTTTTGCATTTTTCCTTTCAACACGTATTACAGCACCACTAATCAAAATGCGAGAAGCTGCATTTGACTTAACAAGAGGAGAATTTAACACAAAAGTACCGATATTAACCCATGACGAAATTGGTGGGTTGGCAATGGCTTTTAATAGAATGGGAAGGCAATTAAAGTTTCACATAAATGCGTTGAGGCAGGAAAAAGAGCAATTATCCAGTATTGTGAGTTCTATGGCAGATGGTGTGATTACACTTAATCGAAATGGAGATATGATTGTAACGAATCCCCCAGCTGAACGGTTTATTGAGGATTGGTATTTTGAACATAATATAACCATTAATGAAGATAACAAAAAACTTCCAGAACCACTTAATCAAATTTTACAAGAAGTAATTGAGGGAGAAAAAGAAACCTTACGGGAGATTAATCTACAAGGACGTACTTGGGTTATGATTATGACTCCATTATATGATCAAACGTTTGTACGGGGTGCTGTAGCTGTAATCCGTGATATGACGGAAGAACGACGCCTAGATAAATTGAGAAAAGACTTTATTGCTAACGTTTCACATGAGCTGCGCACACCTATTTCGATGCTACAAGGCTATAGTGAGGCTATTGTAGATGATGTGGCAGAAAGTAAAGATGAGAAAAACGAATTAGCTCAAATTATTTATGAAGAATCATTACGAATGGGTCGCCTGGTAAATGAATTATTGGATCTTGCTCGAATGGAAGCTGGACATATCCAATTAAATAAAGAACCGATTAACGTAGAAGCATTTGTTGATCGAATAACGAAGAAGTTTAGTGGATTGGCAGAAGATAACTCAGTAGAACTGAATCTTATAAAAAATATTAAAACTGATGCAATTGCAATTGATCCTGACAGAATAGAACAAGTTTTTACCAATTTAATTGATAATGCCATTAGACATACGAATGACAATGGCTATGTAAATATTTCAGTGGAATGCAATGAACAATTAGTAGTAGCAATTGAAGATAATGGCAGTGGTATAGTTGAGGAAGATCTTCCCTTTGTATTTGAGCGGTTTTATAAAGCTGATAAATCCAGAACTAGAAACCTTAAGAAAAAAGGGACTGGTTTAGGGCTAGCGATTGCTAAAAACATAATTGATGCTCACAATGGATCTATTTCAGTGAATAGTAAAGTAAATGAAGGAACGACATTTACATTTAAAATACCTACACCTACAGCAAAATAAATATTGATTTTAGAGTGCATTATGATATGATGATAGTTGTAATGAAACCGAATATAATATTTTGAATTTGGTGCATTTGCTTAAAAGGGAATCTAGTGAAAAACTAGAACTGTCCTCGCAACTGTAAGTGATACGAAATAAGTGATAGCCACTATATGAACATTTATATGGGAAGGGACTTAAAGTAGGTTAAAATCACAAGTCAGTAGACCTGCCATGTTTAACTGTTTCAATGCTTCGAGGATGTTAAGCAATTGGGACAACCGAATACATATGGATTTATAATGTATCGATTGTCGTCTACTATTGCTAACTCTTGTGAGAAGGGTTAGCTTTTTTGGTTGTCCAATGCCAGTCTCCTCAATAAAAATAGTGGAGGAATGAGAAAGATGAACAAAATGTTTTTTAAATTAACAGCGTTATTACTAGTATTTGGTTTATTGATGGGTTGTGCTTCTGATGATACGAGTAGTAGTGAAGAAAATGAAGGTTCAGTTGACATAACTATTTCAAAGGATAATGGAGAAGAAATAGTCACAGAAAAAGAGGTGCCTATTGAGGATGGGGCTATTTTAATGGATGTAATGCAGGAAAATTTTGATATTGAAGAAGATGAGGGTTTTATTACTTCTATTGAAGGAGAGGCTCCTGAAGAAGGTGAACAAAAGGCTTGGATGTTTTTTGTGAACGATGAAATGGGAGCTGTAGGTGCTAATGAATTAGAGTTACAAGTTGATGATCGTGTAACGTTCGACCTTCAGGCCTGGGAATGATGTAGTTGACTACGTATAAAATAACATTACTGGCTTTATTAGCAGCTATGGCTGTCGTGGGGAGATTTACTTTTTCGTTTTTACCAAACCTTCAGCCAGTAACAGCATTAATTATTATATGTGGTTTATTTTTAGGTCCTGTTGCAGCTATATTTCTAGCTGTATTGACTACATTTTTGTCAAACATGCTTTTGGGCATGGGAATATGGTCAATTTGGCAAGTGATCTCATGGGGATTAATAGGGTTAATAAGTGGTCTGCTAGGTAAATTACCTATAAGAATCCCTATCTATTTAATCGTGATTTTCTCTATTTTTAGTGGCTATCTCTATGGATTTGTTATTTCGTTAACCAGCTATCAAATAACTGGTAAGTTTTTACCGTATTATCTTGCAGGATTACCATTTGATACGTATCACGCAGTAGGGAATGCGGTATTCATCATCCTGATCTATCCAATTATTTCACATTTTTTTACACGTTCAAGAATTAATAAATTTCATGGTTGAATGGTGCACTATTTGGATTTTCCAATAAGTCAAAAGTCTACAAAATTTGATAATTAACTATTTATATTTAGGCTGTCATTTTTCCACAATTGATGTAGATTGCGACATAACTTACTCGAGGATTTGCTTTCTCCATCTATGAGTGCTATACAACCGCTTCGGCAGAACACTTCGCTTTCCGTGGGCACGGCCTCAGCCATCCTCAGAAGCAAAAAGCGCTCTTCGGACACGTGCTATTCCTTTAGAGTCGACTGCCCGCAGCGAAAAGCAACCATCATAAAAGTGGCAGTTTACCTTAAAAAAACGAAATTCAAGATGTTGTTTTATTCTGGACGCTATACCAGCGGCGGAAATACACGAAGACTCCTTGAAAAAGGAAATCACTTTTTCTGCGTGCGATGTAATCCTGCCGTGGCTTCCCTTGTTCTGCGGGAGGATAGGCATAGGTGAGACACTAAAGTGCTTCAGCACGTGGTGGTTCACCAGCCGCCCTAAGATGCGCTAAATGTATTTCCAGAGCGAGTAAAAGCACTAACCATTATCTGAATTTATGTCGCATTATATATCAATTGTGAGGATTAAAAAAGTAACAAAACTTACGAAATGAACCTATATTTAAAAATACCAACCAAATAATGGTTGGTATTTTTCTTATTCTTTAATATTATAGAAATATAGTGTAACATTTTTGGTGTTGAAACGACTAAATGGGTGAACGGAGGATCTTTATGAAGGCCGTTTTTGATGAAATATACGACAAGTATCATCAGGATTTATATCAGTTTATTTTTTATATGGTTAAAGACAAAGAAACCACAGAAGACCTCGTTCAGGAAGTTTATATAAAAGTAATGCATTCTTATACGTCTTTTAAAGGTGATAGTACGTTAAAAACGTGGTTATTCTCTATAGCTAGACATAAGACAATTGATTATTTTCGTGCACAAAAAAGAAAGCGAAATCGAATCACTGATTTTTTTGACTGGCAAGAAAAAGGAGAATTTATACAAGATAAACAACCATTGCCAGATGAAATTACAATACAAAATGAGGAATTGAAGAAGGTATATCACCATCTCGATCGATGTAGTCCCGATCAAAAGAGTGTATTGATTTTACGTTACATACAGTCATTTTCCATTCAGGAGACTGCTGACATATTAAATTTTAGTATAAGCAAAGTTAAGACAACTCAGCATAGAGGATTAAAAACACTAAGGAAATATGTGAGTGAAGAACAACAGGAAGGAGGAGATACTTTATGAAATCACGTAATAAGACGGATCAGCAAATTATAAAAAGTTTGAATGAATTACCTGAAGTAAAAGATAGCCAAACAAAAGAAGAACTTTATCAGCGTATCTCCTCAAAAACAAAAGGTGAAACAGCTTCAAAAAAGAGTAAAAGGAATGCACTTATACCAGTTGCAAGCACTGTTTTTGCAATTATGTTAGTTGTAGTAATGCTTCCTTCGTTATTAAATAATAATATGAATGATACAGGTGGGGAAGAATCCACAGATAGAGCATTTGATACATCCTCCTCAGATGAAAGCATGGAAAATAATGAAAATTCCACTATGGAATCCTATGAAGGTGAAGAAGAAGGATCATCAGCAGATTTAGATCAAGCCGAACCCGAAATTAGTTTACTGGATAAACAACCTGAGCATTATGTTGTTCATGAACCAAATGAGGCGTATACGATTATTCATGTAGCTGTTGCCGATAATCAAGCACAATATGTTATTCCTTTATCTATCATGGCTCCTAAAACAGATGATCTCGAAGTTTATTATAATGAATTGGATAATTATCTGAACGAGCATGAATGGGGTATAAGTGAATACAAATTTGATAATGTTACTTTCGAGATAGAACAATCGAATGATCAAGTAGTAATGGACTTTCCTGCTGGATTTTCCATTGGAGAAGGTTCAGCTAATCCAAATTTGTTTGAAGATAGCTTATCCAGGATGTTTCGACCATATCAGATTGATAAAATTTTATTTACTACAGAAGAAAGTCCAGGTGTTGACTTAGGACCAATCGGCAACCTAGAAGAGATGCCTATTGAGTCCAGTGAAAATGAAATTTATAAAGTTTATAATGCATCAGCGGAAAAAAGGGATTTTTTAATACCAATCATCCAACAAGATCCCTTGACATTAGAAGAGGCATTTCAAGAAATGAAAAATGATGAAGAGGAATTTAGCGTTTATAAATCAATACCTGAGGATATCAACTTTTCTACTCAAATGAATGAAAGTCAGCTTGTTATACGATTTACAGATGAAACTGAATTAATAAATGATCAAGTAACGCTTAATATGGTTGATGCGGTTTTAATGACTGCCAAAAGCTATGGTTATGATACGGTAGTTTTTGAAAATACAACGTTAGATAGCATTGGTGTTTATGAATTATCAAAACCAATCGATGTTCCGTTGTCTGTGAATCCAATATATATAACGCCATCACAATAGAAATAAGAGCTCTAACCGCTGTAACGGTTAGAGCTCTTATTTCTTCCACGAATTGTTGCTTTTTCATCTTCATAGTTGATATAAACTGCGACATAACTTTAGGCTTATTTCTATTGCCGCCGTCCGGGATCGCTACGGACGGACGCTTTCCGCGGGCGCGGCCTCAGCCTCCGAAGCGGAAAACCGCTCTGCGGGGTCTTCGGACACGTGCTGTTCCCGCAGGAGTCACCGCCCTCCGCTCACCCAAACTGGTAAGGTGTTTTATCAATACAGATACAGTCCCACGACAGTAACGGAAATAACAGCGGAGGAAATACACGTAGACTCCTTGAAAATACAAACCGATTTTCTGCGTGCGATGTCTAGCTATGTAGCTTTTCTTGTCCTGTGGGAGCAGAGGCCTAGCCTGAGAACCCGCAGAGCGTTAGCTCGAGGAGGCTCATCAGCCGCCCACGGGTAGAAGACACTGCGCAGTGAAACGAAGCAGATGTCGCACTTGTACCCGGATGGGTGAAAGCGAAGTGTATTTCCGTAGCGGTAGGTTAACCGTCACATCTAGTTACGTCGCATTTTATATCTATTCTCTCAGAAGCAACAAATTTTACGAAATCAGCCCATTTCTTTAATAAACCTCTTTTGACTTTTTTATCAATGAGAATTATGATAATAGATAGAATAATTTCTATATATAGGAATGATATTGGATGGATCAAAATCAACTAATAAACAAAATATCTGCAAGAATGAAATTAGTCCGTGTCGAAAATAATTTGACACAAGAACGTATGTCATCCATGTTGGGAATATCAAAAAAGACACTTGTGCAAATAGAAAAGAAACGTTCCCATGCAAATTGGACTACAACTATTGCATTGTGTGCGCTTTTTCGTAAAAGTGAAGTTATTCAACATACCTTAGGTGAAAATGTAATGGAGGTAGTTGAGGATACTGCACATAAAATAGGCTGATTTCATTTTGTATGAAATCAGCACTTATAAGCTTCTAATCATCCTCATATTTTAAAGGATCACCATCAAAAGGCTTTTCAGAAATTTTAATAGAATCGGTGGGACAGCCTTCATATGCATCAATCATATCATCTTCTAGGTCTTCTGGAATTGCAGTTTTTCCCGAATTCTCATCTATTATGACATATGCTATTCCTTCATCATCGTAATCATATATATCAGGTGCAGCGGCACCACATGCACCACACGCAATGCACGTTTCTTTGTCAACTATAGTATATTTAGGCATACATGTTACCTCCTTTGTAACGGTAGGGATCTTACATAACTATTGTAAATCTGATATATATACATTTCAATAATCCTATATCATGTTACTATTTTAATTGATATAACTGTCACAAAGAATACACATTCAAGTAAAGAGGTGCATCGTCTTGTTAATGGAAGGTATAATAATTAAATGTTGTTCCCACTTACAAGAAGCTAGAACGGTTTCTGGGATATATCATTTAATCACTGGAAAAAAATCCATTCAAACTGTTCAAGATGCACATTCCTATCGACTTGATCAATTTTTTGGAATCTATAAATCATTACCTAAGCAAGATTTTGATAACATAATAGCTGAATTGATCAGTCACGAATATCTTATAGTTCGTGGAGAGTCGTTTGTTATACCGACTACTGCTGGTGAAAAATGGCTTGATCAAAATCGAACAGATTTACCTTTTGAATATTTTAATGGCTTAAAATATATTGAAACTGGTATTACTTATTCTCAGCGGCTATTGTTGCTAATTCAAACACTAACAAATATTAAAATGAACAATTATTCATTCATACCAATTATAGACAAATCTTCTATCACTACATGGGTTAGAACGCTTTATCATACCAGAATCGATAATAAAAATGAATGGTCACATCGTATATATGAAGAATTATACACACTACTAAATCAATTAACTGATCTCGAAGCGGGATTGTTTGTTGACCGACTAACAGGGTTTCAACGTGTTGGGATGAGCAGTCATCAATTGGCAACTAAATATAATCTGGATGTACACAATGTTTATATACATCTAGTGGGAATTGTTCATCGATTACTAGATACCATTAATAGTGACAAATCTAAATTCTATGTTATGTCTTTATTACTGGAGGACATGACCGATAACGTATTTATTACAAATTCTGCTAAAGAGACTTATCATCTCTTAAATCAAAACTTGTCAATTTACGAGATAGCTGCCTATAGAAAGTTAAAAGTCAATACGATTTACGATCATGTGATAGAAATTGCATTAAATGATGAGCATTTTCCAAAACATAACTATGTAAATGAGGATGAAGAACAAGATATAATTAATGCTATAAAACAAACAAATTCTTTTAAACTAAAAGATATTAAACACATTATTGATGCCAATATATCCTATTTTCAAATAAGATTGGTAATCGCCATGGCGAAACTTTCCATAAAAACAGGTGAAGAATATGAAGAAAAGCAATCAACTTGACGAAGTTCTATCTAAGCATTTTAACTATTCATCCTTTCGTCTTGGACAAAAGGAAATAGTTGTTGATATTTTGGATGGAAAAGATGTGTTTGGAATCTTACCAACAGGATCTGGAAAATCACTATGTTATCAGCTGCCAGCAAAGCTCTTAAATGGTATTACGATTGTTGTTTCGCCGTTAATTTCTTTAATGATTGATCAAGTGAAACAATTAAAGGCTAATGGGTTTAAAGAAGTAATCGCATTAAATAGTTTTATGAATCGAGCGGAAAGGAATAAGGTTTATCAAAACCTTAATAAGTATAAATTAATCTACGTTTCACCTGAATTACTGCAGCAAAAGCAGTTGATGGATCAACTATCGAAATTGGAAGTTAGTTTATTCGTAATTGATGAAGCACATTGTATATCCCAATGGGGGCATGAATTCCGACCAGATTATTTAAGGTTAAGATCTATTATAGATACATTGAATAATCCGCCTATCTTAGCTTTAAGCGCAACGGCAACCACGAATGTTCAACAAGATATTATAGATGCCTTGAACCGCCCGGACATTATAAAGCATATTTACCCTATGGACCGGGAAAATATCACTTTTTGTGTCCAGGAAGTAACTACTGACAGTGATAAAATTAGTAAGATAACAAATTTAGTGGGGAAGTTCCGTGTCCCAACCATAATTTATTTTTCAAGTAGAAACACTACCGAACAAGTAGCAGAAATACTCAGCAAAAATGTTACATCAACACGAATAGCCTTTTATCATGGGGGGATGGAGCAACAGGATCGAATTGCCATTCAACAACAATTTATGAATGACCAACTAGATGTGATTTGTTGTACAAGTGCTTTTGGTATGGGAATTAACAAAAGTAATATTCGTTTAGTGATTCATTACCATTTTCCTCCTCAAATAGAATCTTATATTCAGGAAATCGGCAGAGCTGGTCGAGATGGAGGAGAAAGTATTAGTTTATTACTATTTTCCAATAACGATCCATACATACCAGCACAACTCATTAAAAGAGAGTTACCACCAAAGAGTGATGTATCATTTATATTTCATAAAATGTTACAACTTTATAAAGGAAAATTAGCATTACCCGAAAATGAACAGGAAGTGAAGGAAACATTTCATATTGGAGAGACACAATTTCGTTTTCTACACTATCAGTTTGAAAAGCATGGTATGATTAATGGAAATCAAATTGTGTATGATAGGTTGACTTGGGATAAGGCATTTACTGCCATAATTAACTTAATCGAATCCCGGCTTTTACTTAAAGAAGATAAATTAAACGAGATGTTACATTGGATTTATGAAAGAGGCTGCTTACGTGAACATTTATACAAAAGCTTTCAGGATTCCTTTAACGACCCACAATATAGTTGTTGCTCTAATTGCGGTTTTGATTTCTCAGCATGGCGTCCTGAACAAACAGAATATACACCTATTAATAGCGATAACTGGCAAACAAGATTGAAGAGTTTACTAATTAATGGAGAATATAATGAAGCAGAGTGAAATCATTAAATCACTTTCAGATGATGAATTGAAAAGACAATTAATGCTGTCACAATTATTATTAATAATCATAAGTATCGTCCTAAGTTTCTTTTTATTTAACAAATTGACACAGTGGGTTAACTATTTTAATTGGGATATACAAGAAATTTTTTACTATGGAGTGTTATCAGGTTTACTGGTCGTTCTGATTGATATCGTTTTAATCTATACTCTTCCTAAACGATATTATGATGATGGTGGAATCAATAAAAGGATATTTAAAAACCGTACTATTATTGATATTTTTGTTATTGCATTGATTGTTTCTATATCTGAAGAACTATTATTCAGAGGTGTGCTTCAAACAAGCTTTGGCTATATTGTCGCAAGTGTTATATTTGCAATCGTTCATATCCGGTATTTAAAAAAACCTGTTTTACTTATCTCGGTGTTGTTTGTAAGTTTTTATATTGGATATATGTTTGTAGTAACAGAGAATTTATTTGTTACCATAACAGCCCATTTCATTGTAGACTTTTTATTAGGGATATTAATCCGTTTTCAAAGGTGAGGTGTTTTACTAGTGAGCAATCAATCAAAAAAACGTGACGACCAAGCAAATGAATTACGAAAGCTGTTAAATGAAGTTCAGCAAAGTGAAACTACACAAGAAAAAAAGAGTAGTAGTTATATTGCTGACTCCGTTCCAACAAGGGAAGTTGATATTTTAAACTTACCAACTAGAAAAGAAGTGCATAATGAAAAAGGAAAGCGGACAAAAATAAAAGTAAGCAGACCATATCTTCGCTTATATGTAGTTATTATACTTATTCTAAGTATAGTAGCAATTGCATATTATTTATGGGAAGAAGAAATAGTTAGTTTATTTAGCAGTTTCTAAAAACAATGTAAGCAGGTACCGTATAAAAATAACGGTACCTGCTTCTATCGTAATTAAAAGTATATTTGTTTTGTTTGCTCTTCTTTTAAAATTTCAACAGCTTCTCTAAATCGGAGGGAATGAACAACCTCCCTTTCTCGTAAAAATTTTAACCCATCATTTAGTTCTGGATCATCTGACATATTTATAATCCATTGGTAAGTTGCTCTTGCTTTTTCCTCTGCTGCAATGTCCTCATACAAGTCTGCTATAGGATCACCTTTCGCTTGAATATAAGTTGCTGTCCACGGAGCACCAGCTGCATTATGATAGAAAAGTGCTTTATCATGGTTTGCATAATGCCCCCCAAGTCCAGCTTCTTTTAATTGTTCAGGAGTTGCATCTTTGGTAAGTTTGTATACCATAGTAGCAATCATTTCCAAATGGGCAAATTCTTCTGTACCAATGTCTGTCAACAATCCAATTACCTTATCAGGAATCGTATATCGTTGATTTAGGTAACGTAAAGCCGCTGCTAGTTCACCGTCAGCACCACCATATTGTTCAATGAGAAATTTTGCTAAACGTGGATTACATTCTCGGACTTTGACAGGATATTGTAGCTTTTTTTCATAATTCCACACCTTTGTATCTCCTCCTAAAATTTTCTTGCTATAATTAGCTTTCACAACTAATTCTTAAACTTGCCATGGCCAAGGAGCATTTCCCCAATCCCATGGGTAGTTGGAATAGCTTTTGCCAAATTGCATTAGTGGTCCAAAACTTTTTTCAAAACGAATCCTTAGGTCTTTACTTTGCTTGGAGAATAAATTAAACTGTTCAATTGCATCGTAATCATTTGGATGAGTATCTAAATATAACGTTAGTTCGACGAGGACAAAGTCAACGGATTGTATTTCTTCCATTAATTGATAATACTCTTTAGGAAGTACCTTATCCATTTTGGTCACCTCTTTTGTGTGGGTCAGGGTAAGGGCTATACAATTCAGGCCATAGTGTACCATGAAATAAAGCTTCATTCGGTTTAAATTGGGCTAATCCCTGTGGTTGGAAATTAATATAAAGCTGCGGGGGAGTATTATAACTTTTAACACGAATTGGTGGACAAGGATCATGAGGACTAACATATGGATGCCAGTATTTGTATTGTGTAAACATAAAATCATCCTTTCATAGCATATAAACACTTTACATATGTATGACATATACGGTTAGTCCTATTCAACTAGTTTTAATCATAATCAAAGTTAATGTTATGCTAAGGTTACATACAAAGTAGAAGGGAAGTATGAGGGTGATCTATGTAATTATTATTATAGTAGCATTGATTTCTTTTATTTTTTATATGGTATATCTGGCACATCATGATACAATTAAATGCCAAACGATTGTGGACAACCAATTGCCTTATGCTTTCCATAAATTTCGTTTATTCTTTATATCTGATATACATAGGAGAAAAATTAGTTTAAAGACGCTTCAATCCATAAATGAGAAGATAGATATTGTCATCATTGGTGGAGATTTAATGGAAAAAGGGGTATCGTTTGAACGAGTACGGGAAAATATTGTGAAATTAAAACAATGGAAGGTTCCGGTTTATTTTATTTGGGGCAATAACGATTATGAAGCACATCCCGAAGACCTATATGATATATTACGGGATGAGGGTGTTATACAGTTGGCAAACTCAGCTATAAATATAAAAAAGGACAATCAAGTTATGAGTATAGCGGGCCTTGATTGTTGTAGGTATAGTGAAGCACGTATAGATATGGCAATGAATGAAGCAGAAGGATCTTATATTGTATTGGTAACACATGATCCATCATCATTTTATGACTTAAACCCATCTTCCCAACAGCAAATTAATACTGTTTTAGCTGGACATACTCATGGAGGTCAAATAAGGATCTTAGGCATGGGAATGTATCAAAAAGGTGGATTAAAGCTGTATAATCAAACAAACGTATTGGTTAGTGAAGGATATGGGTATACTAGGTTGCCCTTACGATTGGAAACCAAAGCTGAATGTCATGTTTTAACATTTAAAAATTATGAAGAATAGCATTTATCCCGTTCAACAAAAAGCTATTCAGCATATAGTATAGTAATAAATAAAACTAACGTCTTAACAAATATGGAGTTGCAAAGGGGGGATGCTACATGCGTATAGAACGAGTATCTGATAGTCAGTTTACCATTTTTTTAACTTTTGATGATTTAATTGAACGGGGTTTTACTAAAGAAGATTTATGGCATGATGCATCAAGTGTTCAAAACCTGTTTAGTGACATGATGTATGAAGCAAGTTCGGAGCTTGGGTTTGAATTAGAAGGTATGTTACTAGTCCAAGTCCATCTAATGCAAGCTCAGGGAATGCATGTAATTGTAACACAAAAAATTGAAAATCAAAGTTGGGATGAGGATTTCATTGAGATGAAGGTAACGTTGGACGAAAGTAAAGAATTAATATTTTCCTTTGATGATTTTGAGAATATCATTAAAGTATCTTCATACTTATCCTCACTTGGGTTAACTGGGGGATCCATATATTACATGGATGAACACTATTACATGCTTATTGTTGATAAGGAACTAGGCGCTAATAAAAAAGAAGATGTTATTGCTGTAATGTCTGAATTCTCAACACCCAGTATTATTACTTCTTACCGATTGAAGGAATATGGAAAAACAATTATATCAACAGATGCCGTGAAGCAAATCATTAACTCATTTTATTGATAAATTAGTCTTAGAAATATAAACATTTTTTAATAATTAAACAGCCTATGAAATCGCTTCCATTTATTTCAGGAATTAATTCTATAAATTAGATTTATTTTATTGCATATTTATTATGAACGTGTATACTAATCTCTGAGTACAGCTATATTATAAATTATTTATTAGATATTCTAGGAGGTAAATTCATGGTAGCCGATAAAGCAGCAGATTCTACCAAAGAGACAAGTAGTAAAATGGATGTATTAAGTTCAACACGAACTGTTGTAAAAAATGCATTGGATAAATTGGGTTACCCAGATGAGGTATTTGAATTATTAAAAGAGCCAATTCGGATGATGACAGTTAGAATCCCTGTCAGAATGGATGATGGTTCTATTAAAATCTTCACTGGGTACCGGGCGCAGCATAATGATGCAGTTGGTCCAACCAAAGGTGGTATTAGATTTCATCCAGATGTTACAGAAACAGAGGTTAAAGCATTATCGATATGGATGAGTCTAAAAGCTGGAATTGTTGATTTACCTTATGGTGGTGGAAAAGGTGGTATTGTTTGTGATCCGCGTGAAATGTCATTTCGTGAATTAGAGGGTGTCAGCCGTGGTTATGTTAGAGCAATTAGCCAAATTGTTGGTCCAACAAAGGATATTCCTGCACCAGATGTATTTACAAACTCACAAATCATGGCATGGATGATGGATGAGTATAGTCGTATAGATGAATTTAATAATCCTGGATTTATTACAGGGAAGCCAATCGTTCTTGGTGGGTCACATGGTAGAGAGTCTGCAACTGCAAAAGGTGTTACAATTTGTATTGAAGAGGCTGCTAAGAAAAAAGGCATAGATGTAAAAGGTGCTAGAATTGTTGTTCAGGGCTTTGGTAATGCTGGTAGCTTTTTAGCTAAATTTTTACATGATGCTGGTGCCATAGTGGTAGGTATTTCTGATGCTTACGGTGCATTACATGATCCTGAAGGCCTTGATATTGATTATTTACTAGATAGACGGGATAGTTTTGGAACGGTAACCAAACTCTTTAATAAGACAATTTCAAACCAAGAATTATTGGAATTAGATTGCGATATTTTAGTGCCTGCTGCAGTAGAGAATCAAATTACCGAAGAAAATGCTCATAGAATAAAAGCAAGTATTGTTGTAGAAGCCGCAAATGGTCCGACTACAATGGAAGCTACAAAAATATTATCCGAAAGAGGAATTTTACTTGTACCTGATGTACTTGCATCAGCAGGCGGAGTAACAGTTTCTTATTTTGAATGGGTACAGAATAATCAAGGTTATTATTGGGAAGCAGAGGAAATTGAGGAAAAATTAGAAAAAATTATGGTCAAAGCGTTTAATTCTATTTATACTACTGCCCAAACAAGAAGAATTGATATGCGCTTAGCAGCATATATGATCGGTGTAAGAAAGATGGCAGAAGCTTCACGCTTTAGAGGTTGGGTTTAAAAGATATTAATTCAATCAATTCGTAACAAATGACGAAAAAGCTCCTATCATGTATATTTAGATAGGAGTTTTTTCGTATGGTGATTTATTTTAATGTTATGTAGTAAAGGAAGTGCGTAGAATGAATAAAGAAAATACGATTATTATTGGGGGTGGCCCCTGTGGAATGTCATGTGCCATCGAATTACAAAAACAAGGCGTGAATCCATTAATAATTGAGAAAGAAAATGTAGTAAACACTATTTTTAACTTTCCAACCCACCAAACATTCTTTAGTTCAAGTGAAAAACTGGAAATAGGGGAAATCCCTTTTATAACCGAAAAACAAAAGCCAGTAAGAAGTCAAGCTTTAGCATATTATAGGTCTGTTGCGGATCGAATGAAATTGCGTATGCATACATTCGAAAAAGTGACGAACATAACAAAAAAAACTGACAGTTTTTTTCTTCAATCACAAAAAAGTAATGGGGAAACAGTCGAGTATCAAGCTAAAAACGTTATTATTGCTACTGGTTATTATGATCAACCGAACAAATTGAGTATACCTGGTGAAGAGTTGCCCAAAGTGATGCATTATTTTAAAGAAGCTCATCCTTATTTTAACAAACAGGTTGTTGTTATAGGTGGTAAAAACTCTGCAGTTGATGCCACATTAGAACTTTACAAGGCGGGTGCCGGAATAACAGTTTTATACCGGGGTGATGTATATTCAAAAAGCATTAAACCATGGATATTACCGGAATTTGATGCATTAGTCAGAAATAACAAGGTTCACATGGAATTCAACGCAGATATCCTTGAAATAACCAATGATGTAGTACATTATACGGCTGATGGAAATGTTAAAAAAGTAAAAAATGATTTTGTCTTTGCGATGACAGGTTATAAACCAGATCATAAATTTCTAACTAATACAGGGATTAACATTGATCCTGACAACGGGAGACCCTACTTCGATGAAAATACGATGGAGACAAATGTTCCAGGTATTTATGTAGCTGGTGTAGTAGCAGCTGGGTACAATAATAATGAAATATTTATTGAAAATGGACGTTTTCATGGCGGATTAATTGCAAAAGCAATCTCACAGAAATCAAACTAACATAAAGGATAGCAGTTTAGTTACTTAAACTGCTATCCTTTATCATGTTAGGCAAAATTACTTACTTAAATTTCCGTTTCAAAAATATTTTTCAATGCTTCATAATTATTTGTTTGTTCTAGAGCTATTAATAATTTAATTCTTGCTTTAGGTCCAGTCAATCCATTTGCAAAAATAACACCACGATCTTTTAATTGTCTTCCACCACCTGGGTATCCATAAATTGGTTGTACAATTCCTTTAAAAGACCGGGACACGAGAATAACAGGTATATCTTGTTTTATAAATTGTTCGATGGACTCCACCGTATCTTTTGGTAAGTTACCTTGTCCAAAGGCTTCTATTACTAAGCCGTCCGGGTTAGCTTTTAGAATTACTTGTAGTATCTGTTCATCCATTCCAGCAAAAGCTTTTAGTAAAAAAACGTTCTTACTTATATTTTCAACTGGATATGTATATTTAGATATAACAGTATGGTGAAATATAATGGAATCTCTTGTTATAATCCCGATTGGCCCATATTGCGGGCTTTGAAAAGTTGCTACGTTACTAGTTGATGTTTTTGTTACATTCCTTGCAGTATGAATTTCGTCATTCATTACTACTAGCACACCTTTATCTGCAGCTCCGTTGTCTACTGCTACACGTAAGGAACTAATTAAATTATAAAGTGCATCAGAGCCTATTTCATTACTAGAACGCATTGCACCTGTAATAATGACAGGTATATTCACTTGCAATACTAAATCTAAAAAGTATGCTGTTTCCTCAAGTGTGTCCGTACCATGGGTAATAACAATGCCATCGTACATGGAACTTAGCTGATTAATCTTTTGGGCTAATTCCAACATATGGTTAGGTGTAACATGAGGAGACGGGAGTGAAAAAATGGTTGTTTCTTCTATATTGGCATACGTGTGAAAGTAATAAGATAGATCTGTTAATGGATGATTTTTGGTCGTATTTACTTCCCCGGTAGTCTTGTTTTCAACCATTGATATAGTGCCACCTGTGTGGATGAGTAGTATCTTTTTCAATTCCTTCACCTGCCTATTCATTTACTATTTCCAATATCATTACTTAATGATACGATGAAATAAGTATATTGGAAAGAGGGCTTGCTATGTTTTCGATACTATCAGCGGGGATAGCACCAACTGTGGCTTTAATGTCATTCTTTTATCTAAAAGATCGTATTACAGAGCCACTCCCGTTAATCATAAAAATGTTTTTGTACGGAGCGTTGCTTGTATTTCCAATAATGTTTTTACAGTATGCGTTTACGACAGAGGGGTTTAGTAATAATAACCTTATCGAATCATTTATTGTCGTATCGTTTATGGAAGAGTTTTTTAAATGGTTTATATTTATTTATATTATTTTTCATCATACAGAATTTGATGCTCATTACGATGGCATTGTTTATGCAGTAGCAATTAGTTTAGGATTTGCTACTGTTGAAAACTTTTTATACCTATTTAGTAATGGAATTCAGTACGCTTTCTCCAGAGCTTTGTTTCCCGTGTCATCACACGCATTATTCGGTGTCATAATGGGTTACCATTTTGGAAAAGCAAAGGTTCAACCACAATATAAAAGATGGAATATATTACTCGCATTTTTTACCCCCTTCCTTCTTCATGGAATATATAATTATATTTTAAAAACGTATTCAAGTAACTGGTTGCTTCCACTAATTCCATTTATGATTATACTTTGGATAATTGGATTACATAAAGTAACAGTAGCTAATAAAATTAGAACAGAAGACTTAATTTCAAATGAGAAAAAGCGAGCCTGAAACCTTTGTAGAAGTTGACTGCAAAGGTTTTTTTATTGAATCATATCAAAACTCCTGTTGACTCTTTAATATTAATGCATAAAAAGTACATTTACTCAAAAAATAGATAACACAATCTATTGTGAAGCAGGAGGAAAAAAGTATGACTTACAAAAAGTTATCTCTTTTATTTATCATTATATGTTTTATATCTATTGGACTTCAAGCATCTCAATTCCCTAAACCTGTAGAGGCATTTAGTAATCAAGTAATTCAACATGGTGCAGTAGGAGAAGACGTTATTGAACTGCAAGCAAGATTACAATACTTGGGTTTTTATAATGGGAAAATTGATGGTGTATTTGGATGGGGAACCTATTGGGCACTCAGAAACTTTCAATATGAGTTTGGTCTTGATATAGATGGGTTAGCTGGGGGAAAGACAAAGCAAAAATTAGCTGATGCTAGTAATTATGATGAACAATACGTGAAGAATCAGATCAGGAAAGGCAATAAATTTACGCATTATGGTGGTGTAGATAATCAGAAACAAACCACTCCAAATGACGGTGGAGGAGGTACTGGAGGAGGAGATGCTGGAGGAGGTGGAGAAACACCTGCAGAAACCGAAGAAACAAATGAAACAGCAGTAAACGTCCCGCAAGGCTATTCGCAAAACGATATTCAATTAATGGCTAACGCTGTATATGGAGAAGCTAGAGGAGAACCACATGAAGGGAAAGTAGCTGTAGCTGCAGTTATCCTAAATCGTGTGGAAAGCCCAACGTTTCCTAATACTGTTTCTGGTGTGATATTTGAACCGCGGGCTTTCACAGCGGTTGCAGATGGACAAATATGGTTAACCCCTGATGACAGCGCAAAAGAAGCTGTATTAGATGCAATAAATGGCTGGGATCCATCTAGTAATGCCCAGTACTATTTCAACCCAGATACAGCTACTTCAGATTGGATTTGGGGAAGGCCACAAATTAAGCGAATTGGTAAGCATATATTTTGTAAGTAGGAAGGTGTGAAAAAAATGATTCGATGGATTATGATAGCAGTTCTTACAGTTGGAATTGCTGGAACAGCATTTTGGGGATATCAAGAACATCAAGAAAAGAATGCCATTCTAATTCAGGCTGAAAATACCTATCAGCGCTCATTTCATGAACTTTCATATCATGTAGATCTGTTACATGATAAAATTGGGACTGCGTTAGCAATGAATTCACAAGAAAGACTTTCACCTCAGTTGGTAGAAATTTGGAGATTAACATCAGAAGCTTTATCAAACGTTGGACAATTGCCTTTGGCATTAATTCCGTTTAATAAAACGGAAGAATTCCTCTCCAATATAGGTGATTTCACATACCGTACTGCCATTAGGGATTTGGAAAATGAACCACTATCAGATGAAGAAACGAAGAGTTTAGAGGAGCTATATAAACAGTCTGGTGATATAAAAGATGAAATGAGACAAGTTCAGCATGTTGTATTAGATAACAATTTACGGTGGATGGATGTACAGCTTGCATTAGCTACAGAAGATGAACAAGCTGATAATACTATTGTTGATGGCTTTAAAACTGTAGAGAAAAAGGTGGAGGGATATGCAGAAAGTAATGTTGATTCTGCAATAATTGGCACATCTTCACAAGAGCACGCTTATCAGCATTTAACAGGCGAGAAGATAAATGAAAACGAAGCACTACAGAAAAGTAAAAAATTATTCAATGCAGATAATGAGGAAAATTTAACCATAGCAGAAAGTGGAGATGGGGCTGACATACCTTTATATAGCATTTCATACAAAAATGATGAAGAAAATGCTTTTATGGATATGTCAGTCCAAGGAGGGCATCCTCTCACTTTATTAGTTAATAGAACGGTAAACAGTAAAGATATTAGTTTAAACGAAGGATTGGAAAAAGCAAAGGCTTATCTAGCACAAAATGAATTAGAAGATATGACTATTTTCCAAAGTAATGAATTTGGTAACATTGGAGTATACTCTTTCTTATATAATCAAGATGGTATTCGGGTATATTCAGATGCCGTAGAAGTTAAAGTTGCTTTAGATAACGGTGATATTCTAGGTCTTACTGCAAGAAATTATTTTATGAATCATAAAGAAAGAGATATTCCAGAGCCGGAAATATCTGAGAAGGAAGCAAAGGATAAAGTAAATTCAGAAGTAGAAATTCATGAAGAACATATGTCTGTTATCGATAATGACCTTGGTGAAGAAGTGCTTGTCTATGAATTTTTAGGAGTACTTGATAATGAAACGTATAGAATATTTATTAATGCAATGGATGGTACGGAGGAAAAGGTTGAAAAACTAAATGGAACGGAAATGAGATTTGCTTCATTATCTAGGGGATTGACTTAGGTCTTCCCCTTTTTTGATTTTTCTGTAATAATGGGTACATAGTATGGATTTCAAGTTGATAATTTTGGGGGATTTACGGTGAAGATAGGAAGATTACTCATTTTAGAAGTAAGAGATACAAAATCAGGTGAGATATGTAAATATCGTTGTAAAATTGTAGAAAAAAATGATAACTATTTATTTATTGATCATCCTATTGATGTTAAAACGAAAAGGACTACTTTTTTTCCAAAAAAGACATCGTTTATTGCTACGTATGTTGGAGAAGACCAGGTCGTATATAAATTCCCATCTGAAGTTAATGCAATTGTTAAATTAACCATTCCAACGCTCGCTATAACATTACCGGAGAAAAATAAAATAAAAAAGATTCAACGAAGGCAATATGTAAGAATTGAAACGGCAGTGGATGCAGCAGTCCATTCACGAAATGAAGATCATGAGCCATTTACTACTGTATCAACCGATATTAGTGGTGGAGGTATATCGGTAATTATACCTAATGATAAAACTATGGAAAGTAATGAAAAGTTAGATCTATGGATCGTATTACCTATGAATGATGGGAAATTAAATTATGTGTACGCGGAAACGGAAGTAATTCGAATCAAACAACTAGAAGGAACCGTACAAACGGGCTCCATTAAATTTACTGTGATTGCTAAGAAGGATCAGCAGAGTATTATCCAATTTTGTTTTGAAAAACAACGTGAAGCGAGACAAAAAGAAATGATGTAAATAGAATTAAAAAGTTGATTAAAACAAAGGCTGTTTTTGCACGCATTATTGCTTTTCATCTTCATAGTTGACATAAACTGCGACGTAACTTGATGTGACGGTTAACCTACCGCTACGGAAATACACTTCGCTTTCACCC
>NZ_JBHTKJ010000038.1:0-11987 GCF_042675965.1 Virgibacillus byunsanensis
CCCTTACCGTTGGGCTACGCCCTTCACACACTTGAAGAGGGAGACTTCTTTCGGAAGTACGTTAAATATTATTACGCTTATATTTTACAGGTTTACATTTGTAGATTTTAAATATGAGGCACTGACTCCTCCTTACTGGATAAATATGGGGGCAGTTGCTATTACCACTTTGGCAGGTTCTACCTTGATATTACACGCTGATAGTTGGGAATTGCTTGGTGAAGTCACCATTTTCATAAAGGGATTTACTTTATTCTTTTGGGTGACTGGTACGTGGTGGATCCCGCTATTATTTATTTTAATGATATGGCGCCACTTTTACCATCGTTATTCCCTTTCATATGACCCACAATTTTGGGGAATGGTATTCCCGCTTTCTATGTATACAACAAGTACATTTCAATTGTCAGTTGCTTTAGGAGTTCCGTTTCTAACAGTTATCCCTCATATAATAGTGTATATAGCACTGATCGCATGGACAATAGGTTTTGTTGGACTTATTCATCACCTATTCCAAACTTTCAAGAGTTATTACCGTTCATAAAGAATTAAATGTCTCTAGTATAAAAATTTTTGAACAATGGCAATAGATCACGGATATGCCTTAACTCCGCCTCTTTAATTCGTATAAAAGGACGTACATTACCAAAATTCTGTGTATCTCGACTGTGCCAGGTATTCTTCCTGTATGGCAAAGGTTAACGTTTGCCATACATTAAGAGTTAGTGCACTGAGCGTCCTCTTGCACCGTATTTTTCAGCCCTCTGTCAGTAAAATTCATTAGCAGTACGGAGGTTGTATATTAGTCCTGTTACCAGGATCTCCCTACTCGTTAGTCACGTTGCCCCAAATAGTAAAATCATGAAAAGAAAGCTCATTTCAGAAATAAGTAGGAATAGTTTAGTTATTGTATTGATTTTATGTGGAAACAGACCAAGAAAGAATAATGGAGATTACTAGAAGCATAATTCCTGTTAAAAGGAAAGGTAACGCTAGAGTGAATGTTATCTTATATGGATTTACATATTCTCTTTTACCTTCAATATCATCCAGAACTATCTCTACTGGGTTTGCTTTTTGAAAGAATTGCTTAAAACTCTTTACTATGCCGTTAAAGAAACCACCTTGTAGTATGGTCATTGTTCCCCCGACTATGGTAAGAAGAAGTGAACTGTAGAAAAGGCTGTTCTCCCAGGCAATTAAGTTAATAGAATTATATAGGAAAAAGGAAAGAAAGAATGAGAATAGGATTGTTGCAGAAGTGGCCATTAAAATTTTATGAAACATAGAGATCCTCACCTACTCCATTTTTCTGTTAGTATATCACAAAATTTCAAAAAATTTAAAAAATAAACATTGACTATAGCCCCCCATAGGTGTAGTTTTAAATGAAGTAATAATGTTACGATTTTTCTAAATTTTCATAAAAATACAAGGGGGGAAAAGGAATGAAGAACCGATCAATAATCACGTTGTTGCTCTTAATGTTTACCTTAGGTGCAGTACTAGTTGGATGTAATTTTGATGACTCTGCTGATGAAGTGGACAGCGATACCACTACTGAGGATGGAACGGAGAGTGAATCAGAAGGAGTAGATACTGAAACGGGAACAGAGCAAGTGTTGAATTTATCAGAGAACTCAGAGATTCCGACAATGGATTCTGTTCATGCTCATGATGGTGTTTCATTTACGGCTTTAACTAATACCACGGAAGGGTTATATCGTCTAGGAGTAGAGCATGATGCAGTGTTAGCTATTGCAGATGATCACCAGCCTAGCGAAGATGGATTGGTACACACATTTACACTCCGTGATGCGAATTGGAGTAACGGTGAACCTGTGACTGCTGACGATTTTGTCTACGGATGGCAAAGAATATTTGAAGATACTGGTCACTATGCAAATATGTTTGAAACAGCGAAGATTCTAAATGCAACCGAAATTTTAAATGGAGAAAAATCAGCAGATGAATTAGGGGTTGAAGCAATTGATGAAAAAACCCTTGAAGTAACATTGTCCGGTCCAAACCCTCTTTTAGCTCAGAATTTAACATTTCCTTCATTCCTGCCACAGAATCAGGAATTTGTGGAAAGCCAAGGAGACCAATATGCTTTAGAAGCCAGTAACCTATTATTTAACGGTCCATTTATAATGTCAGAATGGAAGCACGATCAAAGCTGGCAATATAAGAAGAATCCAGATTATTGGGATGCTGAAGCAGTTAAATTGGAAGAAATCAATGTATTTGTAGTTAAAGAATCATCAACAGAATTAAACCTTTATGAAACAAACGAACTTGACAGAGTTGAACTCAGTGCATCTTCTGTCGATCAATATCAAGACGACGAAAACTTTAGTCTTGTGGATGATGCTGAGATTAGATTTCTACGTTTCAATCATAACCTCGAAGATTTAGGTAACGAGAATATACGTCGTGCAATTGATCTTGGTTGGGATAAAGTAGCGCATGCGGACGTCATTCTTAATAATGGTTCAAAACCGTTATATGGATTAGTTCCTGAAGGTTTCTCTACTTCACCAGACGATACTGATTTCCGCGATTTGAATGGAGCATTCAACCAAGGAAATTATGAAGAAGCACAAGCATTTTTGGATGAAGGTCTTAAGGAGATTGGGAAAGACTCTACGACCATTTCTATTATGTCATCGGATGATGAATCCATGATGAAAACAGCAGAATATTTGAAAGATCAACTAGAAACCAATTTGTCAGGGTTAACAGTAGAGATTAACGTTGTTCCTTTCGAACAAAGACTGGAACTAGAAAAATCTATAGAATACGGCATATCCATTTCTTCATGGGGACCAGACTACATCGACCCAATGACCTACCTTGGTATGTGGGTGACAGAGGGGTCAGCTAATAGAATGGGTTACTCTAACCCTGAATTCGATGCTCTTATTGATGAGATAAATAATGAACAGGATCCTGCTGCTCGCTATGAAATGATGCTTGAGGCTGAAAAGTTATTATTTGAAGATGCGGCTATAGGACCAGCATATCAGGTGACGAACGCAGTTCTTCAACGTACTAATATTAAGGATTTAGCTTACCACCCAAGTGGTGCAGAATTTACTTTCAAATGGGCATATATAGAATAATAAAGATAAAATTGTAACAGATTTCAAGAAGAGGATGTTATATCTGATGCATTCTCTTTTTTTTATCTAGATTTATCCTAACAAGATAAGTGAGGTGTGGTTGTGAAAGGTTATATCTTCCAGCGTATAGGTTATATGCTTATTACGCTTTTTATCGTTATTTCCGTTACCTTTTTTCTCGTCAAACTCCTTCCAGGTACACCATTTAGTAATCCGGAAAAATTATCTGAACAGCAATTAGTGCTAATGAATGAAAAATATGGACTGGATAAGCCAGCTGCTATTCAGTATGTAAAGTATATAGGAAATCTAGTAACAGGTGATCTTGGTCTTTCTTATCAGTATGACGGACGTTCGGTAAATAGTATTCTAAGCAGCCGAATTGGTCCATCGGCTCTGATCGGGTTTCAGGCGCTTATTATAGGTACACTAATTGGGCTAATTCTTGGAATCATATCTGCCTTAAAGCATAATAGTTTCCTAGATTATGGATCAGTTTTTATCGCTGTTCTCGGCATGTCGATTCCATCTTTTGTTTTTGCCGCATTAATGCAGTATTATATCGGAGTTAAACTTGGCTGGTTACCAGCAGCATTATGGCAGGGGTATGAGTATACCATGATGCCTTCTATTGCTCTATCCGTTATGGTTGTAGCTACAGTTGCCAGATTTATTCGAACAGAAATGTTAGAAGTTCTGGGGCAGGATTATATTATAACAGCAAAAGCAAAAGGCTTAACAGAATCAGCTGTTGTGATCAAACATGTAATTCGTAACGCATTAATTCCTGTTGTGACAATGCTTGGACCTTTAGCTGTAGCCATAATGACGGGGACATTGGTCATAGAAAAAATATTTGCAGTACCTGGTCTTGGAGAACAATTTACAAAGTCTGTTTTAGTAAATGATTATAGCGTTATTATGGGTATTACATTAATGTATAGTGCACTTTTTATTGGAGTTGTATTTCTAGTAGATATCTTATACGGCATGATCGACCCACGTATCAGTTTAAAAGGGGGTCATAAACAATGAGAACTGAGAAAAAGGAAATTACGAATGATATGTTTGTGGCAGCTCCACTTGACTCCAGTAAAAAAGAAGAGATCTCAGGTCCACCTGTAACCTTTTGGAAAGAAGCCTGGAGAAGATTAAGAAAGAATAAAGGGTCTTACTTTGGATTTATTATTATTATAGTAATGACAGTGTTGGCATTAGGCGGCCCTTTTATGAATGAGTATACTCATGTTGAGCAGGACTTGATGCGCTCTAATTTACCTCCACTTGTACCTGGTTTAGAGTGGCTGGGACTTAATGGTGAAGATGTCAACGGAGTCAATCAGTATGAGAATAGAGGAATCACGCAAGCTTCTTGGTTTGGAACAGATGAATTTGGTCGTGATTTATGGACGAGAGTTTGGTATGCGACGCAAATTTCCTTATTTATTGCTCTGGTTGCTGCATTGCTGGATTTAATTATTGGAGTTGTATACGGCGGAATTTCTTCCTTTTATGGTGGACGAATAGACAATGTCATGCAACGTATCATAGAAGTACTTATGGGAATACCAAATTTAGTTGTCATTATTCTTTTTATCATGATACTGGAGCCGGGTATTACCTCTATTATTTTGGCTATGGTTATTACGGGATGGGTAGGTATGTCGCGTGTCGTACGTGGACAAATTTTGCAACTAAAGGGGCAGGAATTTATCCTGGCAGCTCGAAATTTGGGATCGTCCAATAAGAAAATTATATGGCAACATTTAATACCTAATGTTATGGGGCCTATTATAGTAACCCTAATGTTTACCATTCCTACAGCCATCTTTTTTGAAGCATTTTTAAGTTTTATAGGTTTAGGGTTACAACCGCCGCTGGCTTCATTAGGTGTATTAATCGAAGATGGTTATCAATCGATGCGTTTCTTTCCCTATAAATTAATATATCCAGCTATCGTGATCAGTGCTATTATGATTTGTTTTAACGTTCTGGCAGATGGGTTACGGGATGCACTGGATCCCAAAATGAGGAAATAAGAAAGGAGAGGAGACAATTATGACTGATAATATATTAGCTGTAGATCAACTTCACGTTTCCTTTCAAACGCATGAAGGGGAAGTAAAGGCAGCACGTGGTATCAGCTTTGATCTAAAAAAGGGAGAGACACTAGCAATTGTTGGAGAATCTGGTTCAGGTAAATCAGTTGCTGCTAAAAGTTTACTAAGAGTACTCCCAAAACAAAACAGTATTATAAAACAAGGTGAAGTCCTTTATGACGGAAAAGACCTATTAAAATATAGTGAAAAAGAAATGCAAAAAATTCGAGGGTCAGAAATTTCAATGGTTTTCCAAGACCCAATGACTTCGTTAAATCCAACCATGACTATTGGAAAACAAATTATGGAAGGTTTAAAAAAGCATCAACAAATGGGTAAAAGAGAAGCTTTAAAAGAAGCTAAGGAACTTCTTCGACTTGTAGGAATTCCTAATGCTGAAGAAAGAATGAAAGAACATCCTCATCAGTTTTCAGGTGGAATGAGGCAGAGGGTAGTTATTGCTATTGCTCTAGCCTGTAAACCGAAAGTGCTAATTGCTGACGAACCTACAACCGCCCTTGATGTAACTATTCAAGCTCAAATATTGGACTTGATGAAGGACTTGCAAAAAAAGACAGGTACAGCAATTATAATCATTACCCATGACCTTGGTGTAGTCGCTAACATGGCTCAACGTGTTGCGGTTATGTATGCAGGAGAAATTATCGAAACGGGAACAGCAGATGAGATTTTCTTTGAGCCTAAACACCCCTATACGTGGGGATTACTATTATCTATGCCGAAATTATACGCGGATCGTTCCGTACCGCTAATCCCAATTGCTGGTACTCCACCAGATTTAGGACAGTTGCCTGATGGTTGTCCTTTTGCGGCTCGTTGCCCGCACGTTATGAAGGTTTGTCACGATTTTACACCGGCTAATACTATAATATCAGATACCCACACCGTCTCATGCTGGTTAGAAGATGAACGAGCACCACGGGTTGATAGACCACATGATGTAGGAGGATTAATCGATGAAAGAAAAAGTAAAACTACTTGAAGTTAAAAATTTACAGAAACACTTTAAAATAGGAAAAAAGCAGGTGTTAAAAGCAGTAGATGGTATTTCTTTTGATATCTATAAAGGAGAAACACTAGGATTGGTAGGGGAGTCTGGTTGTGGGAAATCAACAGCTGGACGAACAATCAATCGCCTATACGCTGCGACCTCCGGACAAGTAATATACAATGGGGAAGATACTCAAGTTAAAAAATCCATGAAGGATACCAAAGAGATAAACAAGAAAATACAGATGATCTTTCAAGATCCGTATTCATCCCTTGATCCAAGAATGACTGTAATGGAAATTATATCAGAGGGGATTAGTAACTATAGTCCTCACATGGGGAAAAAAGAAAAACTTACGAAAGTCCACGATTTACTTGAGTTAGTGGGTTTAAATAAGAATCATGCTAACCGCTATCCACATGAATTTAGTGGAGGTCAACGGCAGCGAATAGGAATAGCGCGAGCGTTAGCGGTAGAACCAGAATTTATTATTGCGGATGAACCTATTGCTGCGTTGGATGTTTCCATACAAGCTCAAATAGTGAATCTTTTAAAAGAGTTGCAATTAGATAAGAAGTTAACCTATTTATTTATTGCCCATGACTTATCGATGGTCAAACATATCAGTGATCGAATAGCTGTCATGTATATGGGGAATCTCGTAGAATTAGCTGATAGTGGGGAATTATATAGTGAGCCGTTACATCCTTATACGCAGGCACTATTATCAGCTATTCCCCTGCCTAATCCGGAAATTGAAAGATCACGTGAACGCATTATTTTAACTGGAGACATCCCAGATCCAATCAATCCTCCAAGCGGCTGTCGTTTTCGTACACGTTGTCCAGTAGCCATGGATGTATGTGCAAAAGTCGTACCAGAGTGGCAGGAAGTAAAACAAGACCATTTTGTTGCTTGTCATCTTTATCGGTAAATAAGGAAGTGAAAAAGGGGGAAAGGCGAGGGAAAAAAATTCATAATAGATAACTAAACTTACTTATAGGATATCAATATATTTCTTACTTATATGAGGAGAAGTCATAACAGAAAGTAGAGATCCGTAATTGAGAGAGAATGCTACTTCATCTCCCACTTGCAGGTCTATTTTCTTTGCATCAATAACAGTATGATCACTGCTCGAACCTATAATTTCAATCTCTGAAATAGGTGTGAGTCCTGATACTAGTACATCCTGAAACCCAACTCCAAGAATGGCTCTTTTTATATTTCCTCGATCCACAAATTGAGGGGAGGTTCCAAATGAGTTCTGGGCAATCTCACCATAAGGTACAGAAGGCTTTATTTTTGATTCAATGACCTCAGAAATAAACGAAAATGCATCTGTATATAATCCTGGTATTGCCGTTCTAAAGAGTGTTTCCCTTCCTAGAAGTATCGACTCGCCCACTCTTAAATGGTTGATCTTCCCAGTGCTTTCAGTAGTCAAGAACCAATTATAGTTGGCAGAGTTTCCACCTGAAACATAGGTTAGGGGCAATGAAAACTTCTCTTCTATTTCAATGGCCAATGATGATAATTTTCCCATGTTTTCTTCATTGGGTTTAACCCCTCCAAAACAAGCAAAGTTTGCACCAATGCCAACCATTTTAACTCCAGCTAATTTCAAAACCTCTTCTATGAATTCCTCGAGGTTTTCCGGCATAATGCCTTCTCTTAAATCACCCATTTCAACCATAAGGATAATTTTATGCAAGGTTTTATTCTTCTCAGCTGCAGCCGATAGTCTTTTGATGACAGACAGTTCCGTATTAAGACTAATATCAGCATATTTAATAACAGATTCAATCTCACTTAAAGCAGGTGTTCTTAATAATAGAAAAGTTGCATTAAGAGTTGCCTCGCGCATTTTTTTAATGTTTTCTATTTTAGAATCACTAAGGATATGAATGCCCTTATTAATGAGAACACTAGCAACCTCAGGGCTTCCGCAAACCCCTTTGGTAACACCAGTGATTTCAATCCCTTTTGATCCATACAAATCAATAAGTACCTCGGCATTATGTGCGATTTTTGCAAGGTTAATCTCTATTCTGGGTGCTAAAGAATGGGTCAATTTACAAGCACTTTACTCTTTTTATCCTTCAGTAATGGGAATTTTTCAAAGATGCTCGTTATAAGTTTGTCACATCCAAATTTCAATACATCTGTTGTCGGTAGTTTGAGATGGTCTTCATATTGTTTAATAACATCCTCAATCTCTTTATCAGTCATGTTTTCGTGATTGATGGTAACGGAAATTACCTTGGAGCTAGAGAAGTTTTCGATGAGATCAATTTCGCTTTTAATCGATGGCATTTCCATAAAGCTGAAATCACCTAGATTTTTTCTGTTTGGTGGATGCTGTACAATCACAGCTCCTGGTCTTGCCCCTCTTATGATCCCACAGGAACTTATATAAGCTGGGTGACTTAACGCTCCTTGGCCCTCTACAATAATAATGTCAGGGTTCTCAATTTCATACGCTTTCATGACCTCGTTTTCAATTTCACCAGTCATAAATTGTGAAGGGATCGCGTCAATAGCAACACCATATTTCGCTCCTTGGATTAATCCTGTTTGCCCTGTTGCCACAAAAGCAACGTTCAAGCCTTGTTCTATTAGTGCATCTTCAAGGATAACGGATGTAGTTCTTTTTCCAACTGCACTATCCGTACCTAGTACGGCCACTACTGGGGTAGGAATGTCCAAAATTCGCCCTGAAAAAAGGTGCATATCTTTTTTTAGAGGGGGCTTTCGGACATCCGTTATTTCGACCTTATATTGTAGCGAGTACTTCATAAATTCTTTATCGTCGGTAAAAAATTCATGAAGCGGATTAACAATATTCATACCATGTCTCATTGCTTTTAGAATCATATTTCGTTCAGCTTTTTTCAGAAATGCCTCAGATGGTGCTATTCCATATATGAATTCATTTGGTACGTTAGTTAAACTCTGCAGGGCATTCTCAAGGCTTGAGAAGAACGGAATTCCATTTTTTTTACCTTCTAGAACTTCACCAGTATCCAAACCGGCCTTTGTGCTATCAATCACTCCAACGACTTTATATTTCCCTGATCTTCTAATCAATCCATTTGCAGTTTTTCCATCCATTGTTCCGAATTTACCCTCGCAATAAATTAGTGCGGTTTTTTCCATAACAAATTACCTCCTGTATTTCCTGGTAAATAAATCCAGGTTAAAACTACAATCACTAAGACAATAAAAAACACCTCACACTAGAGTAAAAAGTTTCAAAGCGTAAAATGGCTAGACTCTAGATAGTGTAAGGTGGATTTCTGTGATATATAGTTTATTAGTTCATTCACAAGTATAACATAGTTTGAAAATTATTTTTTTAATTATTAGTAAATTATAAAGTTTAGAGCCTGAGGATAACTTTTTGACTGTGAGCCGGGTATAACTTCGACGTAGAGGACAAGGAAGGGCTTCGACAGCGAAACATTGCAAGAAGAATAAGCGAACTTCTTTTTCGAGGACGTACTAGTGCGATGACGCCACAGGATAAGGAAAGCTTCCCTGAAAAAACATTGAACGAAAAAAAAGTGCTTTTCTTTTTCAAGGACATAGCGAACTTAGCCTGTAAAGGCGCTTCGAGCTTTTATTCGCAGATAAGAAAGTATAAATCTTTCTTATCTGCATAAGTGCAACTAAGGCTTGGCGATAAGCCAAGTTTTCTAATTTGTGGATAAATGGTGTCCTTTTTAATATTTAAAATGGATAAGGGATTCGAGGGGAAAAGCAATATGTTATAGTAAAGGTTAAAGAAAAATTCGGGGTGAAGTTATGGATACGAATCAAATTCTAAAAAAATTAAAGAAACACTCGCCTACTATCCTTGGAAGTGGTGACTTTTCAACGTATGCCGTTTTATTGCCACTGATCGAAAAAGATAATGAAACCCATATTTTATTTGAGATACGATCACACAAGTTAAGAAGACAGCCTGGGGAAATCTGCTTTCCTGGAGGAAGAATGGATAAACAGGATAAAACTGATCAGGATACAGCTGTTAGGGAAACAACGGAAGAATTAGGGATTAGCGAGAATCAAATTACAGATATTTTTCCATTGGATTATTTGGTTTCTCCATTTGGAATGATTGTCTATCCACACGTAGGAGTAATTAATGACCCTGAAACAATTATTCCAAACCCTTCGGAAGTGGAAGATGTATTTACGGTTCCACTGTCCTTTTTTAAGAAAACCCCTCCGAAAATTCATTATGTGGATATCAACATGAAACCAAAGGAAGATTTTCCGTTTGATCTTATTGTAGGTGGGGAGAACTATAATTGGCGGACAGGAAAAATAGACGAGTATTTTTATATTTATGACGATAAAGTCATTTGGGGACTCACTGCAAAAATTTTAGCTCATTTTATAGACGTAATTAAATAGATTTTGGAGAAATTTAATTTTGGTTATACTTCTGATGAAGATGATGTTTTTAATACGTGGGATTCTTCCATATGCCCTATTACATTTAGGACATGTAACCGAAATATAGAGAAGGCCTGTGGAAAATATCTTCACAGGCCTATTAGTTTCCCCCATATTTCATTAGGGTCAGTAGCGTATTACATACATGCCATCATTGTGTAACCAGTCCGCATACAGAACCTCTTCGTTACTAGCTATTCCATTTGCAGCAAGTTGGTTTTTAAGCCATGTTTTATCAAAACCCAGGCCGTTGATGTTATCCAATAATATCTCTCCATCAAGAATTACTGTGGTACTAAGAAATTCAGGTTTTTCAGGTAATTGTAAATCTTGAACTTGAACCTTCTGATATTTGTGTTTTTTAAGAATACTTATGGAGCCGTTTGTTTCTAAAATGGCAAATGCAACTTCACGAACAGAAAATATTTCACTTTGTCTAAGCAAACTTAATAGTTGATTAATATTCATTCGATTCTTTTTCAATTGATATCTATCAATCTTTCCATCACGAATTATAATAGATGGATTTCCTTCTAAAAAACCACGAAGTCCTTTATGTTTTAGTAGTATTTTTTCCATGAAGATCATTAAAATTCCCCACAAAAATAAAGTATAAATAATATGAATCATGGTTATATTTTCTTCATATATAGCATTTCCTAGAAGTTCTGATAAAACTATAGCAGAAATAAAGTCGAATGGAGTTAGTTGTTTAATAGTTGTTTTTCCTAATAGTTTAGTAATCAAAAAGAGTAAGAAAAAGCCTAATATTATTTTTAGTGATATTCCGATAAAGTCCAGTTCGATATTAATCCCCTCATTTTAAAAATTCTATGATTATATGTATTAGTTTTGTCCATTTTTAACTTTTTATTCTTATTAGTAAAGTATAGATTAAAAGTTATATATATTTATCTCCAGAAATGGCCACGTCCAGCTCCAGCGACTATTGGACTTCCTGCTCCTCCTTACGATAAGTCAACATCGAATCGCTTAGCAAAGGAAGGCCGACTAAAAGCGGGCTCCCGGCCCAACGTCGGCATACCCCTATGAAGGGGCATGTTTCCTTTATCTCAAGGTATTTGAGGAAGATCGACTAAAACCACCGCTTTGGGCGGCAACGTCGACCCACCCGCGATGCGCGGGCGCAGTCCATACGTCGCTGAACGGGCTTTTGAGCTTTTGTTCGCAGATAAGAAAGTATAAAACTTTCTTATCTGCATAAGTGTAACTAAGGCTTCCGGAGCGACCGAGCATAGGTCGTGTAATTTAGCAGGTGCGAATCCT
>NZ_JBHTKJ010000039.1:0-74296 GCF_042675965.1 Virgibacillus byunsanensis
CATACATTTAAAATACCACAGTGAAAGACACCATTGTAGGGGTAAAATTATATACTTTCTTATCTTTGAACAAAAGCTAGAAGCACCTTGAAAGACACGACAAGCATAAGCAGGTCACGTAGTGTGGATGCCTTTACCAAAGTCGAACTGCTTAATGTCCCCGAGTGTCTAGGCGCTGGAGCTGAACGTGGCTGATTCTGTAGATAAATATACATAACTTTCAAGTTATACTTTCTTTACTTATTAGAAAACATGGCATATCGCCAAGCCTTAATGGCGAATGCATTAGATGCACTTGCCTACTAAGTGGCCAGTGTTCATATTGTACAACTGGTCACTATACTGTGTTAAGATGTTTTCATTTCTTCATATACTGCTACTTTATTTCTACCTTTTTGCTTGGCACCGATATACATCGCCCTATCTGCATGACGAATTAACTCACTAGGTGTATCACAATGATCTGGATAACTAGCAACCCCAATGCTTGCAGTAATATAAATTTGAATAGTCTCATTATGACTAAATATATGGTTATGAACAGAAAATGCGGTATTAGATATGGTTTGCCGTAACGATTCAGCGATAGAAGAAGCCTTTTCCTGATTCACATGCGGAAGAAAGACGACAAATTCCTCCCCACCATATCTTGCAATTACTCCTGATCCGCCAACTCTATTTTGCAAAAGTTGCGCCATCTGACATAATACTTCATTACCTGCTTCATGACCATATGTGTCATTTGTCATTTTAAAATGATCCAAATCCAACAAAATCAGGGAAAAATATTCTTCTTCCTGAACACGATTTGTAACCGTTTCAAAATATTTTTCCAACATATCTTCGAAGTAACGATAGTTGTATAACTGCGTTAAACCGTCTTTTTCACTTTTGGATTTCGTTTCCTCATAGTTTCTTGCATTCTCAACAGCCACGCCCAAATAATTAGTTAATATATCTAATAATTGAAAATGAAATTTTTCATATGCTTTCCTCTGTCTTGAAACAATGGTTACTACACCTTTAATATTGTCACCATATTCAACGGGTAATGATAATACACTTTCACTATCAACTGGAATTTTAGAGCTTTTAAATGATGACCATTCTTTTCTACGCTTAAACATTATTGGCTCACCTGAATACCATACTTTTCCACTAATTGCTTCATTTTTTTCTAATAGCGAATGATCTGATTCAGTGTTGTGATTAACATCATAATATTGTTTCAGTTCTAATGTATCCCCATCATCACTTACAGTATAAATATAGGCATAATCTATTGGTAATAGATTTGTAATTTGCTCAATAAAGACATCATAAACTTGTGTAACTTCTAAACGTTTTGCTAACTGATGACCGATATCACTCGTGCGTTCTAAATATTTATTAATTTTTTGATAGGAATAAAGAAGCATTAGTATTACTGAAATAAATACAAATGGTATGCCCATAAATACAATAGCTGAGCGACCTATTTCTGAGTATAGTACTAATAAGACAAAACCAACCGGAATAACTAAAAGAGACGAGGTAAACTCCCAAATTAGTCCTCTATCAAACAACTTAACTTTCCTTTTATAGAAAAATGAATCGATCATTTTGTTTAAAAACTGGTTTACAATAAAAACAGTTATTGCATATCCAAAAATCGCCACAATCTCTCCACTGCTTTGATAATCGACAGCACCATGCTCTCCACCAATTAATGTATAAACACCTGCAGCTATTATCGATATAATTGAAAACATAAGCATATTTAAAGGGAAACGATATGCATCCTTTTTTGATAGACCAATCGTTAATAAAACAATTATAATGGCAAGTTGCGTTAGTATAATTTCTACGAAAAGTCCAAAAGTCAGAAATACAGCAAGGCTGATTCCATTAACAAAAAATATTTGATTATTATTTATAGTTAAAGGGAATAGAGCTACAATACACATAAAAATAGCAAATAAAACTATATCTATAAGTTGTCCATCGACATTTATGTAATAGTACTCATAGGATAACCACAAAATGAATGGCCACAATACACAACTAGCAATCCATAGCATATATATCTTTCGTTTTGCTACCATTTGCAAAAACTCCTATCCATAGCTAATTTTAACTATAAATCAACTGTGACTATAGACTCATTTTGTTAAAAATTTCAGAAAAATATATAAACCTATCATACTACAATCCATCTATCTTTTCAAAATGTTTTCTAACAGTTGCAATAAAGTGTAATGATCCTGTGAAAAAGTAACAATCATTACTATTAGCAGGATCATAATCTAACTTTTTAACAATTGATTCCCAATCTGAAACAAAGAATTTACCTTTGTTATTAGCTAGTTGATACAGGCTATCTGCCTTAACTGCTCTTGGATGATCAAAAGTAGTTAATATAATGGTTGAAAAATACGGGCTTAACTCATGAAGCATTTTCTCTATGTCTTTGTCTTTAAATACAGCAAAAACAAGATGCTTTTTACGATCTTTATATTTCGTAAGGACTGTTTCTATGAATGTTTTGACACCTGCTAGATTATGTGCACCATCTAAGATAATAGTTGGATCGTTTCGAATTATTTCAAATCTCCCATGTATTCTGGTACGGTAAATTCCTTCTAGAGCCTGTTGCCAATCCACCGCCATCCCACTTTGCTTTAACAGATCTAGTCCCATAATTGCTAAAGAACTATTCATTACTTGGTGTTTACCATGCATTTGAATGGTAACATCTACTGATAGTTGTGAATTAGAACTCCATTTATATGATTGGGTAGTTGGTGTCTGCTCTATTAACTTATATTGAAAATACTCCGTCAATTGATACATAGGAGAATTTTTAATCTGAGCTTCTCTACTCATGACAGTTAGTGCGGGCTCTTCTATTTCACCAATAACAACGGGTACTTTTTCTTTTATAATTCCAGCTTTATGATAAGCAATTTCTTCTAATCCATGTCCTAAAAAAGCAGTATGATCTTGTGAAACATTTGTTATAATAGATAAAATGGGTTGGAAGCAATTAGTTGTGTCTTCCCTGCCTCCCATTCCTGTCTCTATTATTGCGATATCAGTTTTATCTGCAAAATAAACAAATGCTAACGCGGTAATGATTTCAAATTCAGTTGGACTGTTGTCCGCTTTATCCATTTTATCTATAGCAGGGTACATCTCATTCATAACCTTTATAAACTCATCCTCAGTTATTTTAGAATGATCAATACATACATGACCGGTTAGACCATGTAAACTGGGAGATGTAAAGACACCAACACGGTAATGGTTAAATAAAAGTCCCTGTTTAAGATATTGAATGGTAGATCCTTTGCCGTTTGTGCCAGCAACATGAATCATTTTTATTTTATCCTGTGGATTATTTAGTAGTTCCAATAAACCATTTATTCTATCTAGACCTGGTTTAATACCTAGATTCTTTCTATTATTAAAAAAGAATTCTACAGCTTGAAAACTTTTGAACATAGTAACACCACTTTTCTTTGCAATTTTAACCTTAAAAGTATATCAAATATTATCTGAAAGGAAATAACAATGAGCTTACACGGATGGATTATTTATAATGGCCATTTACCTGCTACAAAGTTTTTAGACTTTGCCGAATGGTTACAGCTATCTGCATCAAACAAAAATATTACTACTCAAATTATAAAAAATAATGAATTGCTTTCGGTATTGAGTTCCGATTCACTTGATATAGTACAGGAAATTATTATAGATCTACCGGATTTTGTCATTTTTACAGATAAGGATATTTATTTAGCGAAACAACTCGAATTATTAGGAGTTCGCGTATTTAATTCCGCACAATCTATAGCTGTTAGTGATGACAAAATTGCTACTTATCAAATACTAGCACAACACCGATTACCGATTCCAAAAACCATTATTTCACCGAAGATTTTCTCTAACTTAAACCAAATTGATATTGGATTTTCTGATAAAATTGTGAAAATTCTGGGGTTCCCTATGATCATAAAAGAAGCTTATGGTTCTTTTGGCGAACAGGTTTATATAGTTAAAACAGTTGATGAGATGACCAAAAAGGTACGTGAGTTGGCAGGGAAACCTTTTATTTTCCAGGAGTTTATCGACTCTAGTTATGGTAAGGACATACGCTTACACGTAGTCGGTAATCAAGTTGTTGCAAGTATGCTACGAACCGCATCGAATGATTTTAGAGCAAATGTTTCTGCAGGCGGTACTATGGAACCATATTTCCCATCATCTTTCGAAAGGGAAACAGCAATTGCAGCAACAAAAGCCATTGGAGCCGATTTTGCCGGGGTAGATTTATTATTTGGTCCAAATCAAACACCTATCATCTGTGAAATTAATTCAAATGCACATATTCGCAATATGTACGACTGCACAAACATTAATGTAGCTGATTATATTATCGACTATATTACGGATTGGTTTGAGCATAAATGAAAAAAGGATGGATCATTTACAGAAAGAATGACGCTCAACAAAATAAAGCATATATTGAATGGTTTATAGAAGAAGCCTTTAAGCAAAATATGTCGCTAGAACTCGTTCTACGTGAGAATATAACTATAGGCATTCGAGACAATAAACAATCTGTTTTTGTACATAATGAACCAGCTTACCTGCCGACATTTGCAATTGTAAGAACCATCGAATCCCTATTAAATTTACATTTGGAAACACTTGGAGTACAAGTGTTTAATTCATCAATCATTTCTAATATATGTAATAACAAAGCCTTAACACATCATAAAGTTAGTTCGCTGCAAGTTCCTATGGTTGATACAATATTCACCCATAAAAGTGATGTCTTTGAAAGTCCACCTCTTCCTTTTCCATTTGTTCTAAAAGAAACGAGTGGCAGAGGAGGAAAACAAGTGCATTATATTAAAGATACTAAAGACTGGCAGAGATCGCTAGCTTTAATTACTACAAGTGATATTATTATACAATCCTGTAATGTGAAACTCGGTAAAGATGTACGTGTTTTTGTAGTAGGCAATGAAATTATTGGAGCCGTGCTGCGAGAAAGCACAAACGATTTCCGAGCCAACTTTAAACTTGGTGGAACTGCTAAGCTGTATCACCTTTTACCAACTGAAGAGATGTTGGTAAATAAAATAATTACCCATTTTGACTTTGGGATGGTAGGCATTGATTTTCTTATCGATCACAGTGGGAACTTTTTATTTAATGAGATTGAAGATATTGTTGGATCCAGAACTCTTAGTGCCGTTAGTAATAGTAATATCGTACAAAAATATGTGACACATATTAAAAATAATATCTAACATTAGAAAACTTGGCTTATCAACAAGCCTTAATGGTGAAAGCCTTAGTTGCACTTAGGTAGATTAGAAAGTTATATACTTTCTTTACTTTGAACAAAAGCTAGAAGCGCCCTTACAGGCTAAGTTATCCACGTCCTTGAAAAAGACAATACTTTTTCTGCGTGCGATGTTTTTTCAGGGAAGTTTTCCTTATCCTGTGGCGTCATGGTACTAGTACGTCCTCGAAAAAGGAGTTCGTTTTTTCATCGCTGTCGAAGCTGGACGTGACTTACACAGTCAATAAATTATCAACGGGCTCCAAATTTTATTATTCCTAAGCTACTAAAAAGAGGAATTTCATAAATTGATGAAATTCCTCTTTTTGTATTATGATTTTAATTCTGCTAGTCGTGCTTTAACCTTTGCATGCTTTTCAAGATAATCTTGCTCTTTTTGTTTTTCTTCATCTACCACAGCTTGTGGTGCTTTTTTAACAAAGCCATCGTTAGCTAATTTCTTCTGAACTCGCTCCACTTCTTTTGACCACTTATCTAATTCTTTTTCCAAGCGATTAATTTCTTTATCAAAGTCAATCAATCCTTCAAGTGGAAGGAACAATTCAGCTCCTGTTACAACAGCTGACATTGCTTTATCTAATGCATCAACTTTAACAGCGATGGTTAGTTCACTGGTATTACAGAAACGCTCTAGGTAGTGACGGTTGATTTCAAGTTCATCAACAATTGCTTCGTTTTCTCCTTGAATCAGTAGACTAATTTGTTTTGACATTGGTGTATCAACTTCAGATCGAATATTACGTACTGCCTTAATAATAGCTACTAGTCGTTTCATTTGTTTTGAAGCTATTTCATCATGAAATTCATCCTGTACTTTAGGCCATGCAGCAACTGTAATCGACTTACCCTGATGTGGCAATTGCTGCCAGATTTCTTCCGTTATGAATGGCATGTATGGATGGAGCATACGCATTGTTTGATCTAATACATAGGCTAAAACAGATCTCGTCGTTTTCTTTTTAGCTTCGTCTTCACCATATAGTGGCAATTTAGCCATTTCAATATACCAATCACATAATTCATCCCAAATGAAATTATATAGATGGCGACCCGCTTCACCAAACTCATATTTATTCGTGTTTTTCGTTACTTGTTCAATCGTTTCATTTAAGCGAGTTAAAATCCATTTATCTGCTAATGACTTTTCGCCTGATAAATCGATATCCTCGTATTTGAAATCTTGCATATTCATTAATGAAAAACGAGATGCGTTCCACACTTTGTTTGCGAAGTTCCATGTGGCCTCAATTTTCTCCCAATGAAAACGTAAATCTTGACCTGGTGTTGATCCTGTTAGTAGGAAGTATCGTAGTGAATCAGCACCGTATTTTTCAATTACATCCATAGGGTCGACGCCATTTCCTAGTGACTTACTCATTTTCCGTCCTTCTGCATCCCGAATTAAACCATGTATTAAAACATCTTTAAATGGTCTTTTCCCCGTAAACTCTTTCGCTTGGAAAATCATTCGTGCAACCCAGAAAAAGATAATATCATACCCCGTTACTAATACATCTGTAGGGAAGTGTCTTTTAAAATCTTTTGCATCCGTATCTGGCCAGCCCATTGTAGAAAATGGCCATAAAGCAGATGAAAACCACGTATCTAAGACATCTTCATCCTGACTCCAATTTTCAATATCACTAGGAGCCTCTTTACCAACATATAGTTCATTTGTTTCTTTATGATACCAAGCAGGTATCCGGTGTCCCCACCACAGCTGACGGGAAATACACCAATCACGAATATTTTCCATCCAATGTAAATACGTCCGTTCAAAACGGTCGGGCACAAAATTAACTTTGTCATCACCTTGTTGTAACTCAATTGCTTCATCAGCTAATGGCTGCATATTCACAAACCACTGTGTTGATAAGTACGGTTCAACAACAGCCCCACTACGTTCTGAATGACCTACTTGATGCGTACGTTCTTCAATCTCAAATAATACCTGTTGTTCTTGAAGATCCTTTACAATTTGCTTGCGGCATTCAAATCGATCAAGTCCTTCGTATTTACCAGCATTTTGATTCATGGACCCATCTTCATTCATAACAAGTACTCGTTCTAAATTATGACGGTTTCCAATTTCAAAATCATTTGGGTCATGAGCAGGTGTGATTTTTACAGCTCCAGAACCTAACTCCATATCAACATAATCATCTGCAACAATTTCAATTTCACGTCCAACAATGGGCAGTTTCACTTTTTTACCAACAAAGTGTTTGTAACGTTCGTCTGTAGGATGAACGGCAACTGCGGTATCACCTAACATAGTTTCTGGGCGAGTGGTTGCAATTTCAATCGTTTCATCACTGTCTAGAATGGGATAGCGCATGTGGTAAAACTTACCTTGAACTTCTTCGTAGATTACCTCAATATCAGATAATGCTGTCTTTGTTTTGGGATCCCAATTTATAATATATTCCCCACGATAAATTAAACCTTTTTCATATAATTTAACAAATACTTCCCGTACTGCGTTGGATAACCCATCATCCAACGTAAATCGTTCTCTGGAATAATCGAGTCCAAGACCCAACTTTTCCCATTGTGAGCGAATGAAATCAGCATATTCCTCTTTCCAGTCCCAAGCAGTTTCTAAAAACTTTTCACGCCCTAAATCATAACGATTTTTACCTTGTTCTTTTAACTTTCCCTCTACTTTTGCTTGTGTTGCTATTCCTGCGTGGTCCATACCGGGCAACCATAGTACATCATAACCCTGCATTCGTTTCATGCGGGAAATCGTATCCTGCATGGTTGTATCCCATGCATGCCCTAAATGTAATCGTCCAGTTACATTCGGTGGAGGAATAACAATCGTATACGGTTCTTTTTCTTCATCTCCTGTTGCTTCAAAAAACTTTCCATCTACCCAAAACTTGTATCGTCCCTCTTCAATTTCTTGCGGATTGTACTTTGTTGGCATAGAAATCTTCTGTTCATCACTCAACCTTAATTCCTCCTTTAACAATAAAAAAACCCAATCCATCCTATAAAAAGGACGAAAAGGGTATTATTCCGTGGTACCACCTTTGTTTACAAGTCAGTAACAACTTGCACACTCATTAAATTTAGTAACGGAAATTATCCGGCATTTCTTCTACTCTATTCAAAGAAGCAGCATCAAGGGCGACCTTCCAAAATAATGTTTCCTGGGAAATTTTCAGCTCACGATTTCCCTCTCTTTAGGTGATTATTTTGTACTCTTCCCTATCATCACATTTCAAATATTCTATTCCTACTATCTATATAACATTTTATCGATAAATGGATATAAAATCAACTGTTAGTATACGTATTGCACAAAACACATGTATGTATACATATTATATTAAATAATAACGAACAAGTGAAATGAATTTTGAAAAAAGAGGTGATTGAGTTGGCAAGATACTATCGTTATAGGTTACCACCTTGGGCAAGAAATTGCATTATAGTTGTGGAAAGAGTTACGTTACCTATCTTAATTTTCCAATTAATTCGTACGTTGCTTTTTCCTTCGTCATTAGATGTTTTCTTATTAGGAATCTTGGTAGGAATATTTATTGCCTTTTATTTAGAATGGATTTAGCTTTCTAAAGACTCATCAAATAAATCTGGTTCTATTAATGTCTCTGCTTTCTGTGACCATTTAAAACCAAATATTAACTGACGATAGGCACGCTGTAGACGTTTATTTTTTTCAATCATTGTCGTTGTTGTCGTATTTTTTGTGTATGCATTTACATTTGATATGTAACTGGATGGATCTAATAAATAAATGGCTAATAAAAGTAACTCATATTTGCTTAAATTATTTTCATTGATATAAGTAGAAAATTGCTCAATAAGTAATTCGGTATGATTGTCGTAATAAGTTGCTTGTTCTTTATATAAATATGACAAGTCTGAAATGCTATTCCCAATATAAGCTTTTTCCCAATTCAGTAATGATGTATTTTCGTTATGAACCATATGGGAGAATTTTAGTTGACCATGACACAAACTAGTATTCCACTCAGATTGGTTTTGTAACTCCTCTATGAGCTGATCGACACGCTTGTTAAGTTCTTTTAAAATCATTTCAATATCTCGATATTGTGAGCAAACCTGTAATTCAAATGGAGACATATATCTACTCTTCTCAAAATGTTCAACATAGCTTAATAGATTTTCTTGAATTTTTTCACAGAATGATGTTTTGTAATCTCTAAATTCACGTAATGCCTTCGGTGAATCAAATGGTTGAGGTTGTTTCGTACTATGGTGAAGTTTACCAATACAACTATAGATATTGTTTATAGCGGTTTTATCGTCAATTTGTTTCCTTTCAATCCAAGGGGATATGTACCAAATTTTCTGATCAAGTTCTAAATATAACTTCCCTTCTGCTGTTAAATAAACTGGTAGAACGTAGGTTATGTTTTTAGAATATGCTTCATGATAGACCTTTTCCCATGTAGAAATAACCTCCATTGTTAACGAACTCTTCTTTACCGCAAAAGTATAGTGTGAGTCGCTAACTTTATAAAGACGATCTGTTATTTTTTCAATGTATGTTGGTCGTATGGAATATCCTCTTAAAACTTTTTGGATCGTATTCATATGCCTACACCACCTTGGAAGAAATCGATAATTAATCTTTAAACTAGATACCCCTTGCCACAAAGTCAAGGGGTAATTTGTTGTTTCTTATTTATTAGTAAAAGGTATATAAAGTAACTGTCCTTCTGAAATCTGATCATCTGGTAAGCGATTTTGCTTGAGAAGTTGTAATGCAGATACTTTATAACGTTCTGCAATCGTTTCTATGGTATCCTTTTCCTGAACGATACATAGTTTCATTTTTGCATACTTCACATCTTCGTCTTGTCTAAACATATCCGATAAATAACGAACATCTTTTACTTCATCAGAGCGACTCTCCATGCCTTCATATAGATCATCGGATTCAGCAAGGTCCATAAGATCTGGTGATGGTTCATCAGGAGAAGGTGGCTCTTGTGGCTCTTGTGGCTCAGGTTCCTTCTTGAAAAACTCGGAAAGAGATTGAGTCTTTGTATACTTCCATCGCTCTTTTTCTGGTTCATCCTTTTTTGTTTCTACCTTTTCTGTCTCTGGAGAAGATAATGTATTTGTTCCTAATTCCTCCATCTCTTCTGGAGATTCCAAGTCTTTTTTATTTTTGAGTTCAAACTGGAATGTTTCTGCTTTCCCATCTTCCTTCTCTCCCTGAAGTGCATAATTGGGATCCCGATCCACTTCATCCTGTATTCCATGAATTTCAATAGTGGAACTTAATTTTAACTGACTTTGATTTGGAACTTCATAATCAAAAGATTCAATACTTACTGTTACATCATTAAGATCCGCTACACGATACGTTGGAACTGAAATTTCCACTGGGAATCGATGTGAAAATTCCGCTTGGTTATCATCAGTATCCACAACCCTTTCTACATATCTTCTTGAATGATAATCATCAAAGTGGAGCAGATCTTCTTCTTCGTCTTCCTCAAATGTGGTAGCTACTTTCTGATATTCTCCACGAAGTTCTATTACACCTCTGATTGAAATATATTCATTAAATGGTTGAATAGATATTTCTGGGTCAAGGGATATGCCCATCATTTCTGCAACTTCCTGTCCCTTTTCAAAATAAAGTGATTCCCTTAAATCAAAACTAAACACGGCTCGATCATTTGACACATGTCTTCCTCCCTTCAACACACATATTCCATGTGCATATATGTCTTAGTTCACTATATGAAAAAGACTCTAAGGTTATGCTTAGAATAGAAAAAAGCCATCCAAACGGATGGCTTTTTAGAAGTATATATTACTTACTTCTCTATTTTAGAAAACGCATTTCTAACAGCTTGAATCGTTTTATCAATATCCTCATCTGTGTGTGCAGTTGACAGGAATAGACCTTCAAACTGTGATGGCGGTAAAAATACACCTTCATCTATCATAGATCTGTAATATTGTGCAAAATAGTTCAGGTTAGCTTGCTGTGCTGAATTATAGTTGGTTACTGCTTCATTTGTAAAGAAGACACCTACCATAGAACCAGCCCGGTTGATTTGTAATGGAATGCTAAAATCAATGGAGGCCTGTTTAAAACCAGCAACTAATTTATCCACTTTTTTATTAATTTCATCGTATGAAGATTGGTTTAGTGCACTTAATGTTTCGTAACCCGCTGTCATAGCTAGTGGATTTCCTGAAAGTGTACCAGCTTGATATATAGACCCTGTTGGTGCTACTTTTTCCATAATTTCACGTTTCCCACCATATGCACCTACTGGCAGACCACCACCAATAACTTTTCCTAAACATGTTAAATCAGGGATTACGCCAAAGTGTCCTTGTGCACAATTAAACCCTACACGAAATCCAGTCATTACTTCATCAAATATTAATACTGTTTCATTGTCTTCCGTGATTTTTCGGAGCTCTTGTAAGAAGTTCTCCATAGGTGGTACCACACCCATATTCCCTGAGACAGGCTCAACGATTACTGCAGCAATATCATCTCCATAGTTCTCAAATGCATAACGCACACTATCCACATCGTTATATGGAACCGTAATTGTATTTTTGGCAATTGCTTCAGGTACCCCTGGGCTGTCAGGGAGTCCTAAAGTTGCAACACCTGAACCTGCTTTAATAAGTAATGAATCTCCATGACCATGGTAGTTTCCTTCGAATTTCAAGATTTTATCACGTCCAGTGTGCCCTCTTGCTAGACGTAATGCACTCATGGTTGCTTCCGTTCCAGAGTTTACCATCCGTACCATTTCAATAGATGGGACCCGGTCAATAACAAGTTGTGCTAATTTATTTTCTAAAAGAGTAGGAGCACCGAAGCTAGTTCCTTTTTCTACCGATTCTTTTAATTTAGTGACCACTCGTTCATCTGCATGTCCTAAAATAAGAGGTCCCCAACTTAATACATAGTCAATATACTCATTACCGTCAATGTCTGATATTTTGGATCCTTGTCCAGATTCCATAAATATAGGTGACATTCCAACTGATTTAAAAGCACGTACAGGGGAGTTTACCCCTCCAGGCATTAAATCAACTGCTTCCTTATACGCATCTACTGATTTGTTAAAGTTTCCCACTAGTAACCACCTCACAAACTATATTTTGTACTATTCATTCAACCATTTTGCAATATCTTTCGCAAAGTAAGTAATAATTAAATCAGCTCCAGCACGCTTCATTGCTGTTAGCTTTTCGAAAACTAATTCTTTTTCATCAATCCAGCCTTTTAATGCAGCAGCTTTTACCATGGCATATTCTCCGCTTACATTATAAGCAACAATTGGTGCGTTAAAATTATTCTTTACATCGCGAACAATATCCAGATAGGACATGGCTGGTTTTACAATTAAAAAGTCTGCACCTTCTTCTATGTCTGATGCTGCCTCACGAAGTGCTTCTTGACGATTGGCAGGGTCCATTTGATAGGTTTTTCGATCGCCAAATTGAGGAGTACTATCAGCTGCATCCCTAAATGGGCCATAAAACGAGGAGGCATATTTAACTGCATATGCCATGATAGGAATAGATGTATAACCCGCTTCATCCAATGCTTGTCTAATAACCGTGACATAACCATCCATCATATTAGATGGTGCAATAATGTCAGCTCCTGCTTCCGCTTGGGAAACTGCTGTTTTAGCTAATAACGTTAGTGACTCATCATTATCAACATCATCGTTATGGATCACTCCACAATGACCATGTGATGTATATTCACATAGACAGGTATCTGCAACAACCAACAATTCAGGAACTTCCTTTTTAATAAGTCTTGTTGCTTTTTGAACAATACCACCATTTACAAATGCTCCTGTACCATGTTCGTCCTTCTCATTTGGTACACCAAATATAATAACTGCATGAACTCCTAAAGCGTTTAACTCCCTCATTTCATCTACCACTCGGTCAAGAGAAATTTGAAAAACACCAGGCATAGAAGGTACTTCATTTATTACATTTTCTCCTTCTACAATAAAAATCGGATAAATTAAGTCATCAGTTGTTAGTTTGTTTTCTCTAACCATTGAACGCATTGCAGCAGAGGAGCGTAACCTTCTGTGTCGCTTAAAATTATTAGTCATTCCAATCGATCCCTTCCCATGATTTTACGTATTACATCTATCATTCCCTCAGTGGTAAATTCAGATGGTGTTATTGTATTTGTAAATCCTAACTCCATAGCTTTATTCTCGGTTGTTGTACCTATACATACACAAGCTGTACTTTTCAACTTAGATAAATATCTATCATCATTTTTCAATTCTATAAATGCTTCTACAGTAGAAGGACTCGTGAATGTAAGAAAATCTAGATCCTCTGTGACACATAATTCATTTAATTTTGTTTTGATTTGATAATTAAAATTTGTTTCATAAACTTCAAGGTTATCACAAGGAATATTTTTTTTGGAAAACTCTTTTTGCAAGACATCCCGCGATCTATTCCCTTTGATAACTAAAACCTTTCCATTTACGTTAGCATGTGTGGCTATAAACTCATGAGCCATCACATCTGCGTTATATGTAGAGGGGATAAACTGTGCTGAATATCCGTATTCTTCTAAGACATGTGCAGTTTTATCCCCAACAACTGCAATTTCTAATGCCTTTAACTCAGGAAAACGAATTCCTAGATTATTTAGGCATTTAAAGAAACAATGAACTCCGTTAGCACTAGTGAAAAATAACCAATTATATGTTTCCATGCGATTTATGATTTGTTCTTGTTCTTTACTATATTTACATGAAATTTTTAAAAGTGGAACCTCGACAGGAGTTCCGCCATTTACTAGAATCTTCTCGACAAATTCTTTCGCTTGATCTTTTTCTCTTGTAACGAGAATTGATTTTCCATGCAATAAAGAAGACATTACTTGTCAAGCTCCTCTTTCACATCTTCAACAATCTTCTTTGCACCTTGCTTAATGAGCTTATCCGCAGCTTCTTTACCAACAGCTTCTGGATCTGTTCCTCGAACTATCTCTTTCAAAATGGTATCCCCATCAGGAGTACCAACTAGTGCGGTTAAAATAATTTCGTCCTGTTCCAGGTAAGCATAGCCTCCAATTGGAATTTGGCAACCTCCCTCTAACAAGTGAAGAAAAGTTCGTTCTGCAGTAACTGTTTTTGTTGTATAGTCATCATTTATCTTATCCAACAATTCACGTAGTTCTTGGTCATCCTCCCGGCACTCAATTGCTAATGCCCCTTGACCAACTGCCGGAACACAAATTTCAGGTGATAGGTATTCTGTAATAAGTTCTTCACTTAATCCCACACGCTTTAAGCCAGATACGGCTAAAATAATCGCATCGTAATCTTCATCTTGTAATTTTCTCAAACGTGTTTCTATATTTCCACGAATCCATTTAACCGTAACATCCGGTCTTTCTGCCAACACTTGTGCTGAACGGCGTAGGCTACTAGTTCCTACAATAGCACCTTCTGGCAAATCTTTTAAGGCTACATTATTTTTAGCAATATATGCGTCTCTATGATCTTCACGCTCTGGTATTGAAGTGATAATCAATCCTTCTGGCATACTAGAAGGCATATCCTTCATACTATGTACAGCTAAATCGATTTCTTTATTATACATAGCCTGCTCAATTTCTTTAACAAAAAGGCCTTTACCTCCTACTTTTGACAATGTTACATCAAGAATTCGATCGCCTCTTGTAACAATTTTTTTGGTTTCAAACTCATTTTTTACACCAGCTTTTTTCAACTGATCAATAACCCATTCCGTTTGGGTTAATGCTAAATTGCTTTTCCTTGTACCAACAATAATCTTACGCATAATTTATCCTCCTAAAGTGTTAAAAATGAAAGTTTGACAGTAAATTAAACAAAAAGAAATTTATTAATAAAATTAGAAATGCTGCTGCGTTATAAATGGATATCGCCTTTCCCTGATATCCTTTTACAATACGTAAGAGCAAATATACCGTATAAACTGCTAATACTAGTAATGATCCAATTGTCTTTAAATCAAACCAATAGAATTCAGCATTTGCACTATAAGCCCATACCACACCTAAAATAACCCCAATTAATAAGGAAGGTACACCTAAGGTTACTGCTTTAAATGAGTATATGTCTAAACGTTTTAAATCCCCGAATCTCCACATCCATCGCAAACCTTGTTTGTTTTTCAAAAAATGGTATTGGACAATATACATAACTGAAAACAAAAATGATAACGTGAAGAAACCATATGAAATAATAGCCAGCGATATATGTGTAATTAGGATTTCATTAACTAGTTGAATTCCATTAGCATCCATATGCTGTTGTGCTCTTGTTAAAATGTATAAAAGAAGTATAAAAAATCCAAATACATTGGTGAAAAATACAATAAAGTGAATGGGAAAAAGGCGATTAATAACTAGTGAGAATGTAACGAGTACCCACGCATAAAAAAACAGACCATCATACAGATTTAAAACGGGAAAGCTTCTTTCTATAAACACCTGATCTAATAGAAAAATAGTTTGGATAAGCCAAACCATACTAAGTAACCAGAAGGCTACTTTGTTCGCCTTCCGGTTATGTTGAATAAAATCGATAAAGTACCCGATCAAGCTTAAACCATATATAATAATAATGATTTCATATAGCCATTTCGTTTCAAACATAAGTAAATCCTCTCTTACCGCGCGGTCATATTTTTAACAAACGGAAAGGATACTTTTTCATTTTTAGTTGTAACAAGCTTCTCGTTTTTCTTTGCTTGTTTTTCTACTTCAATTTCAAGTTCTTCTTGTATTCCAAAGATATCTACAAACAATTCTAGAGCGTCTTCGGCCTTGTCACTTGCAGCTAATTCTTTAGCTTGTGTAACGGGCTCTTTTAAAAGTTGATTAATAATACTTTTTGTATGCTTGTTTAACACCTTTTTCTCACGAGCAGTCAAATCAGGCATTTTTCTTTCAATACTTTGCATGGTATCTGCTTGAATAGATAATGCCTTTTGACGTAGAGCTGAAATAATTGGGACTACACCCAATGTCTGCAACCATTCCTTAAACGTAACGATTTGTTCTTCGACCATGATTTCGATTTTTTCAGCCGCGGCTTTTCTAGATGCTAAATTCTTATCAACAATATGTTGTAGATCGTCTATATCATATAAAAAGACACTATCCAATTCGCTGATCTTAGGATCCAGATCCCTAGGTACAGCTATATCAACTAAGAAAAGTGGACTTCCTTTACGTTTCTTTTGTATCGGTTCTAATTCCTCTTTCGTTAAAACAACTGAATCAGATCCAGTAGAACTAATTACTATATCTGCATCTTTAATAACATTTAATAATTCATCTGATTTTGCAGCTTTTGCGTTAAACTTCTCGGCGAGAATTTCTGCTTTTTCAAACGTACGATTCACCACAGTAATTTCAGTAGCACCTGAACCATGAAGGTTTTTTACAGCTAACTCACCCATTTTTCCTGCACCATAAATAACAACCTTCTTTTTCTGTATATCACCAAATATTTTTTTAGATAATTCAACAGCAGCATAGCTTACCGAAACTGCATGTTCACCAATTGCAGTATCTTTATGAGTTCGTTTAGCAAAAGTTATGGCTTGCTTAAATAATTCATTAAATATAGTACCAGTAGTTTGCTGATCTTGAGCAGTTTGAAATGCCTGTTTCACTTGTCCTAATATCTGGGTTTCCCCTAAGACCATTGAATCAAGTCCTGTGGACACACGAAAAAGATGCTCAATAGCACCATCACTTTCAGCAATTTGTAAATAAGAAGAAAACGCTTCTTTGTCTACCTGAAACCAATCTGATAGAAATTGTTTGATATAATATCGTCCAGTATGAAGTTGATCAACCACTGCAAAAATTTCAGTACGGTTACAAGTAGAAACAATAACATTCTCCAGAATACTTTTTTGTGTATTCAAATGTACCATTGCTTTATCCAAAGTATGCTCTTGGAATGTTAATTTTTCCCTAATTTCTACAGGGGCCGACTTATAGTTTAATCCAACTTTTAGTATATGCACTTTTATACCCCCAAAATGCTTAAAACATTAAATATATTCTAATCCTATTATAACACGGGAAACCTGACATATTTTTGGAAAATGTGAACAGATTTTGAAACAATTATGATAGGATAAACGTATATTGATAATTAACTCGTTTGTACTCTATCATATACGCAAGTTAGAAGCAAGAAATCGACATATTTCACCGAATATTGAATTGAGGTTATTACATGAAAAAACAAAACACATTTGCAGCATATATTCTTATTGGGATTGGTATATACTTTCTTTTAAGAGAGTTAAGAATACCAATTATCACTGATTTCTATTCCTGGCCTACGTTACTAATTATAATTGGATTAGCAATTCTTATTTATAGTTATTCTGCCAAGGATTATCAACATTTATTCAGTGGAACTATTGTATTAGGGATCGGTATTCATTTTCATGGGTTAAACCATTATGCATTTTGGATTGATCATTGGGCAGTTTATATACTTATAATTGGAATTGCCTTTTTTATCCGGTACCTAAGGACAAAACAAGGCTTATTACCTAGTGTTATACTAGTCGTTATATCCCTTATGATGATCTTTTCTCTTCAACTCCCTGCATGGTTTAGTTGGATTTATGTTGTATTTGATTACCTTGACTCGTTTTGGCCAATCATACTAATTGGTGTTGGACTATATTTGTTAAAAAAGAAAAGGTAAACCTTCATGCAAGGGTTTACCTTTTCAGTACTTATAAAATGGAACTTAAAAATGCTTGTGTTCGTTCTTCTTTGGGATTATCGAAAAGTTCATTAGGTGGGCCGTATTCCACAATCTTGCCATCATGCATATAAAACACCCAATCTCCTACTTCACGAGCAAAGCCCATTTCATGTGTAACGACTACCATTGTCATACCTTCTTCAGCAAGTTCCTTTATCGTAGAGAGAACTTCCCCCACCAATTCCGGGTCTAGTGCAGATGTTGGTTCATCAAAGAGCATGACATCTGGTTTCATAGCCAAAGCACGAGCAATTGCAACACGTTGCTTCTGTCCACCAGAAAGTGTTGACGGGTACACATCGTATTTATCGCCTAAGCCAACTTTGTCCAGAAGTTCTTTGCCTTCTTTTATAGCTTGTTCCTTCTTAACATCTTTCACTTGTGTCGGAGCTTCAATGATATTTCCGAGTACCGTTTTATGAGGGAATAAATTAAAGTGCTGAAATACCATACCTACACGTTGTCTAACATTGTTCAGATTATGTGTGTGTAGTTCAATTTGTTCATTTTCAATAATAATTTCACCACTATTTTTTATTTCCAAAAAATTCAAACACCTTAATAAGGTGCTTTTTCCTGAACCACTCGCACCAATTAATACAACTACATCACTCTCTCTTACGGTTAAATCAATATCTTTTAAAACATGTAAGTCCCCAAATGATTTATTTAGTTTGTCTACCCTAATCATTTCTTGTTTTTCGCTCATACTTAGCCTCCTTTCCTTAATCGCTTTCAGCCAATTTTTTTTCAATCTTATTTACTATTAATGTAAGAACTAACACAATGAATAGGTAATATACCGCTACTGTTAAATAATAAGGGAGATAATCAAAACTATTTGCCCCTTGAGAGCTGGCAACACCAAACAACTCCTGCATGCCGATAAAGGAGACTAGCGAGGAATCTTTAATACCAATAATAAACTGGTTACCAAGCGAAGGTATTGCCCTACGAAATGCTTGTGGCAAGATAATTCTTCGCATGGTTAAACCTTTGCTCATACCAAGAGATCGTCCAGCTTCTGTTTGGCCTTTATCGATTGATTGAATTGCGCCACGAATAATCTCTGCAATGTATGCCCCACTATGAAAAGCAAGTCCTGCTGCCCCTGCCCAGAACATAGGGATTAGCAAAATATCGGTCAATCCATAGTAAAGAACAAAAATTTGCACGATAAGTGGAGTGCCACGCACAATCCATATATAAGCATCCGCTATCCATTCTAGAATTTTTATATTTGAGATCTTAAGAATTGCAAAAAATAATCCAATCACAAAAGCAATTAATAAGGAAGCTACAGATAACTTAAATGTAATCCAGAGTCCATCCATAAATACGTCCATACTGTTTATAAATACATCAAAAAAATGTAAAACTGCATCCAACTATTTCAACTCCTTAAAAGGGACAAATGTGCGCATTTAATATGCGCACATTCATTATTTAATATTAATTTATTTCTTCAGGCTCTTGTGTAATATCTACACCGATCCATTCTTCTGCTAGTGCTGCAAGCTCACCACTTTCTTTCAGTTCTTCTAGAGCAACGTTAATATCTTCTAATAATTTTCCATTTTCCTTGTTTATTGCTACAGCTTGTTCACTAACACCCAACTGTCCTCTGTTCTCAACTTCTAATCCACTTTCAATAGCTGTCTGTCCTGTAATATCGTCAGTAATTACAGCATCATGGTGACCTTTAGCTAATGATTGAATTGCAACAACATCGCTATCAACTTGTGGGATATCATCTGTGTATTCTTGTGCCATTTCCACGTAAGTAGAACCTCGGGAAACAGAGATTTCCTTACCTTCTAAATCATCTGCTGATTGAATATCACTATCAGGCCTAGTATAAATAACAGGACCAGAATAATAGTAAGGTTCTGTGAAATCCACTTGTTCTAAGCGTTCATCTGTTATGGTATGACTTGCAACAGCTATATCATAACGACCTTCATTTACCCCAGTAACTATACCAGCAAACTTTGCCTTTTTTTGGACTGCTTCCAATCCTAATTTCTCTGCAATTGCTTCGGCAACTGCTATATCGTATCCGATCATTTCGCTACCCTCCATATAACTGAAAGGTTTGAATTCTCCAGAAGCAGCAAATGTAAGCTTGCCATCTTCAATAAGATCATACTCAGTACCGTTATTATCGCCAGAGTTACTTTCTTCATCGTTAGAATTATCAGATCCACAAGCAGCTAAAAATAATATCAATAAAATGAAATAAATCGTAATATTCAGTTTTTTCATTGTTTAATCCCCTTTTCGTAGATTTTTAATTTCACATTTAGATTTACATCCTGTAAAGGACCCATATTTAAAATTATATCAATAATATCTATGCTATTCTAATCCCTGAATACTTAATTTAACTTGATAAACCCATATTTACTATCATCTATGAACTATATCTCTTAATAACTTATATATCATTTACAATACTTGACTATCCTCCTTAATACTCAAAATTTTCGGAAAGTATTGCTATTCTATTAGAATAGCTCAATAAGAAAGATATAGTTTCTCTTTCTTATTGAGCTACCTTCAAGGAATAATATTATAAAAACCTTTTTATAATTCCCCAAGATTCTTCTTTTCCTTCTCCAGTTTCAGATGAGAAAGGAATAACGAAATCATCTGGGGCAACATCCAATGTCTGTTTGGTTCGTTTGATGTGTTTATCTCGTTTACCTTTTGGTATTTTATCTAGTTTTGTTGCTACAACAATAATAGGAAGATCAAAATGTTTTAGAAAAGTATACATCTGAACATCATCTTTTGTTGGTTCATGACGGATATCAGTTATTAATACGACGGCGCGTAAAGTTTCTCTTGTCTGAAAATACTCCTCCATCATGACGCCCCACTTTTCACGTTCCTTTTTAGATACTTTTGCATATCCATACCCAGGAACATCTACAAAGTAAAAAGCTTCGTTTAATTTATAAAAGTTTAACGTTTGCGTTTTACCAGGCTTTGATGAAGTCCTTGCCAAATTCTTACGATGGATCAATTTATTAATAAATGATGACTTACCGACGTTTGAACGACCAGCTAACGCAATTTCAGGAAGCTGGTCATTTGGATATTGTTTTTTACTTACTGCACTAATTACAATTTCTGCATTAGTTACTTTCATATTTTTCCTCCACTAGTGCATGTTCTAATACTTGGTCCAAGTGATTTACCTTTATGAAAGTTAAGTCACCACGTACACTTTTAGGTATATCTTCAATATCTTTAGCATTTTCTTCTGGGATAATAATCGTTGTTATGCCAGCTCGATGAGCACTTAAAGATTTTTCCTTCAAACCTCCTATAGGTAGTACTCGGCCACGTAATGTTATTTCTCCTGTCATACCCACTTCTTTCTTAACGGCTCTTCCACTTAATGCTGAAACAAGAGCAGTTGCCATAGTAATACCAGCTGAAGGACCATCTTTTGGTGTAGCCCCTTCTGGCACATGAATATGAATATCATACGTCTCATGAAAGTCAGGACTAATATTTAATTCTTCTGCACGCGAGCGGATATAACTGAAAGCAGCTTGTGCAGACTCCTTCATCACATCTCCTAATTTCCCAGTAAGTGTCAGCTTTCCTTTACCCGGATAATGAGAAACCTCAATAGATAATGTATCTCCACCTGCAGCAGTATATGCTAAACCTGTTGCAGTACCTACCTGGTCCTCTTGTTCCATACGTCCATAACGAAAAAGTGGTTTTCCAAGTAATTCTTCCAGACTTTTTTCTGTAACAATTACTCGTTTCTTTTCCTCTGAAATAATAATCTTTGCAGCTTTTCTACATAACTTAGCAATTTGACGTTCTAATCCTCGTACACCTGCTTCTCTTGTATATGTACGAATTAATTTTAATAACGCTTCATCACGCAACTGAAGATTTCCTTTTTTTAAGCCATTTTCTTTTAACTGTTTAGGTAACAAATGTTCTTTTGCAATATGCAATTTCTCTACTTCTGTATATCCTGCGATGGAAATCAGTTCCATCCTGTCTAAAAGAGGAGCAGGAATATTATTTACATAGTTTGCTGTTGCAACAAAAAGTACATTGGATAAATCATACGTCTCTTCAATAAAGTGATCGCTAAAATTACTATTCTGCTCTGGATCTAAAACTTCGAGCATTGCTGAAGATGGATCCCCTCGAAAGTCATTAGCCATTTTATCTATCTCATCTAACAAAAATACCGGGTTAACTGTCTTTGCTTTTTTCATGCCTTGGATAATGCGACCAGGCATAGCCCCAATATACGTTCTACGATGTCCGCGGATCTCCGCTTCATCACGAACACCACCTAAGGAACTACGTACAAAGTTTCTATTGATAGAACGAGCAATTGACTTAGCTAATGATGTTTTACCTACACCTGGAGGGCCAACAATACAAAGGATTGGACCTTTAATGGATTGTGTTAGCTTTTGTACTGCCAAATATTCTAAGATACGCTCTTTAACCTTTTCTAACCCGTAATGATCTGTATCTAAAATTTTCTGGGCTTTATCGATTTCAATTGTATCTTTTGTCTGTTCAGTCCATGGCAACGCTATTAACCATTCTAGATAATTGCGTATTACTGAGCTCTCAGCTGAGGATTGTGGTACTTTTTCATACCGATCTAATTCCTTGTTTGCCACTTCTACAACACGTTCAGGCATACCAGACTTTTCGATTTTCTCCCTTAGCTGATCAACTTCTCCAGATTTACCATCATTCTCTCCAAGTTCTTTTTGAATCGCTTTTAATTGTTCTCGCAAGTAATATTCTTTCTGTGTTTTCTCCATAGAGGTCTTAACACGTTGACCAATTTTCTTTTCTAAATCGAGAACTTTTTTTTCATTTGAGATTAATTTAATAAGTTTTTGTAAGCGATCTTTACTATTTTCAATTTCAAGTAACTCTTGCTTATCTTTTATTTTTAATGATAGGTGTGACGTGATAATATCTGCTAGTCTTCCTGGTTCATCAATATCAGAAACAGTTGAAAATGTTTCCTGTGTAATCTTTCTTGAGACTTTTATGTATTGTTCAAATAAGTTTAATAACGAACGCATTAAAGCTTCTTCTTCATCCGATTCACCGTGAGTTTCATCAATTTTTTTGACCTCAACAAAAAATTCATCTTCATCTTCAATATACTTAATGATTTCTCCTCGATCTAGTCCCTCAACTAGTACACGGTTTGTTCCATTAGGTAATTTTATCATCTGTTTTACTTTAGCTAATGTCCCAATTCGATATATATCATCTTTTTTTGGTTCGTTTAAGCTGACTTTTTTTTGTGCAGCCAAAAAAACAATTTGGTCACCCATCATTGCTTTTTCAATTGCTGCAACAGACTTGTCTCTACCTACATCAAGATGAAGCACCATTGATGGAAATACAAGTAATCCTCGTAATGGAAGGAGGGGTAATTGGGTAATATTATTTGTCATGAGTATGTACCTCCATGTTTGTAATCATAGTATCTCTATGTCGCTTTCTTAAAGTTTATAGAAAAATTTTCTATTTGTAAAACTATATCGTTTTCAGTGTTTAGTATTGCCGGTCTTATCAATACTAAACCAACAATATTGCTCGTTCTTTAGCATATCCATAAAAAGAAAAAGACTGACCTTAACCATTTATAAACACCTACGTCAGTTAATAAAGGAGCTTAAATAGCCAAGTCAGTCATATTCTTTTAATCATAAAGTTTATGCACTTTCTTTTGGAAGCTTTTCATTATCTTCTTTTACGGTACCATCTCTGAAAACGAGCTTAGGACTACCGTTTTCCTGAACAACGGTATCCTTTGTAATAATACATTTTTCAATATCATCACGAGAAGGTAAATCAAACATTATGTCTAACATGATACTCTCAATAATGGAACGCAAACCACGAGCTCCCGTTTTCCGTTCAATAGCATCTTTTGCAATTGCTGCAAGTGCCTCTTCTTCAAATTCTAATTCAACATCATCAATGCTGAATAGCTTTACATATTGTTTTACTAATGCATTTTTTGGTTTGGTTAGAATTTCAACTAACGCTTCTGTATCTAAAGGTTCCAAAGCACCAATGACCGGTATTCTTCCAATAAACTCTGGAATCAGACCATAACGCAACAGATCCTCTGGCAATACTTTTGCTAGTAATTGTCCAGTTTCCAAGTCTTGTTGCTTCTCATTATCTCCAAATCCAATTACTTTACTACCAAGACGTCGTTTTATAATTTGATCAATACCATCGAATGCTCCACCAACAATAAATAAAATATTAGTGGTGTCAATTTGGATAAACTCTTGGTGTGGATGCTTACGCCCACCTTGTGGAGGAACGCTTGCTGTAGTACCTTCAAGAATTTTAAGTAGTGCCTGTTGCACACCTTCACCAGAAACATCACGAGTAATTGATGGGTTCTCAGATTTTCTGGCAACCTTATCAATTTCATCAATATAAATAATTCCTTTTTCAGCTTTCTCCACATCATAATCGGCTGATTGTATGAGTTTTAGTAGAATGTTTTCTACGTCTTCCCCAACATAACCCGCTTCTGTTAATGATGTTGCATCTGCCATAGCAAAAGGAACATTAATAATACGGGCAAGTGTTTGAGCTAACAATGTTTTCCCACTACCAGTAGGACCTAACATTGCAATATTACTTTTTGCAAGCTCTACATCATCAGAGTTCTTTGATGAATTTATTCGTTTATAATGATTGTACACGGCAACAGATAAATTCTTTTTAGCTTTATCCTGGCCAATTACATAATCATCCAGGGTTTCCCGGATTTCCTTTGGCTTAGGAATTTCTTTATATTCCGTTTCTTCCTCTGTACCTAGCTCCTCTTCCACAATTTCTGTACAAAGCTCAATACATTCATCACATATATAAACGCCAGGTCCGGCAACTAGCTTACGTACTTGATCTTGACCTTTTCCACAAAACGAACATTTTAATTGTCCTTTTTCTTCATTAAATTTAAACATTACATTTCACCCCTAAAAGTTTAAATCTACCTCTAAGTCTTCATCATATAAGTTACAAAAAGGATTGACTCCATAGCAATCATATCAGATGAAAATCAGAAAACAAAATAATATACATGTAAATCATTTATTTCTTAATTATGGAGAAATAAATGAAAAAGTCAAATCATAACTATTTATACTATATGTTATTACTATAAATAAAATCGTTAAAATGACAACTTTTTATTTCCTTGGATAATCTGGATTATTCTATGTAATTCCTTAATAGTATGTAGACTTTTTTAAATTATTGTAAAACAAGGTGCGAAGATCGCACCTTGTTTATTAATTCCATTTTTCTATATCTTATTTACTTGCACAATTATACAGTTTTACTTTGCTCAGCTAGGAAGTCAATTGCTTTTCTCATTTTCAGATCGCCTTTAAGCGCATCAGCATTGCCACCAAGCATTTGTTTCAATTGTTCTACTTCCGCTCCATACATAGAAGCCATTTTTTCAAGCTCTGCGTTCACATCTTCTTCCGTAACTTCTAGATCTTCCTTAGCTACGATTGCTTCTAATGTAAGATTAGTTTTCACACGCTTAGTTGCATCTTCACGCATTTGTTCTTTTAATGCACCTTCATCTTGTCCTGAGAATTGAGAATACATTTCCATTGTCATTCCTTGAGATTGTAAACGTTGCTCAAATTCTTTAACCATTTGATCCAACTCAGTATCTACCATAGCACCAGGAACTACAACTTCAGCATTTTCAGATGCTTTCTCAATTAATGTTTCTCGTTTTTGATTTTCAGCATCTTGTTTCTTTTGCTCTTCTAGTTCTTCTTTTTTCTTTTTCTTTAATTCATCAAGAGTTTCCACTTCTTCGTCAACATCTTTAGCAAACTCATCATCTAATTCAGGTAGTTCCTTTACTTTGATTTCATGAACTTTTACTTTAAATGTTGCTTTTTTGCCTGCTAGATTTTCAGCATGATAATCTTCAGGGAATGTTACTTCAACTTCTGTGTCTTCACCAAATTCTTTTCCAATCATTTGTTCTTCAAACCCTGGAATAAATTGACCTGAACCGATTTCTAGTGAATGGTTTTCCGCTTTACCACCTTCAAAAGCTTCACCATCAACAAATCCTTCAAAGTCCATTTCAACTGTATCGCCTTCTTCTATTTTTCCATCTTCTTTAACAACTAATTCAGCTTGCTGTTGGCGTTTGTTTTCTAATTCTTGTTCTACTTCTTCATCCGTCACTTCAACGGTTTGCTCTTCTACTTCTAATCCTTTGTATTCGCCAAGTGTAACTTCTGGTTTAACCGTTACTTTAGCAGTGAATACAAGATCCTTACCTTGTTCAATTGTTTCAATATCAACTTCTGGTTGAGCTACTGGCTCAATTCCTGTTTCTTCTACCGCTTTAACATATGCATCTGGTAACACAATATCAACTGCATCTTGATATAATGATTCTACTCCAAAACGGTTTTCAAAGATTTTACGTGGGATTTTCCCTTTACGGAATCCAGGAATTTGAACGTCCTTAGATACTTTCTTGAATGCTTGATCTAATGCAGTATCAAATTCCTCTTTCGTAACTTCGATCGTTAGTACTCCTTCATTGCCTTCTTGCTTTTCCCATTTTGCTGACATGTAATTCCCTCCAAAATCTATAGTTCCATTAATTTTCTCACGTTCATTACTATAAATGTATATAGTGATCAAATTTACAACCATCTCATTATAACATAATTACAAGGCCTTTCAACCATTTGAGTCTATTATATACTACTCATCAATGACAGATAAATACAGTGTCTCACACATTTTAATCTCTTCTACGTACCGTAATATATCTTGTTTAGGTGATTCTTCTTGCTTATGTATGTTTAAGTATTCCTTACCAACACTTTTTAACGCTTCGGCAATCTCTACGGTTTCATCATTAGGTGGCATCATTGGATAGCGTACATAGATGTAGCGGTAAAGTAGTTTTTCTATCATTTGAAATAGAGAAGGATTCTTTTGCTCCATTTCGTTAATTAATAACAACGTCTGTTTCAATGTTCCATGTGACGCAATTCTTGGGGTATCTGTAGGATTGACTGTCAGACACATGTTTAGTTTTTCAATAATAACATCTTCTGATACATTTTTTTCTTGAAGCCATTGAAATATAGTTGTTTTTATAACTGGATGAACAGATTCCTGTTTCAGAAGTTCTTTAATAGCTTTTGTTGGTTCAACTTTTAATTTGCGCATATTTTCAACGGTACGCCACTGTTTACTATGATTATTCTCATGAACAGCTTCTAAAAGTTCATTTATGTATTCTGAGTACTGCTCAGCCTTTAGTTCAAGACTCATATTATTACTCATATCATAAAGCTGTTGGAATTGCTCTTTTATGTCCATGGGTACAGTATCTGCTTCAAATTCATATTCTACTTGTTCCATTAATAATTGATATTGACTTGTTTGGAACAAAATCGTTAAATATATATGTAAATAATGAAAATAGTTTTCGTCTTTAAGTTTTATTAATTCTTCACAAAGGTCTTGTGCATCTTCATAGCGATCCAGTTCCATTAGGCATATTAGCTTTCCGATCATAATTTCATGACTATTAACATCATAGCTAATCAGTTCGTCTAATTTATCTAATGCTTCTAAATACCTTTTTTGTTTTAAAGCCTGTAAACTTTCTTCTTCTAAAATAGCTTTCCATTTCGGAAAAAGAATTATATTATCTTTTTGTTGATTTTCCATGTATTCACTCCTTTCTGATAAATTTTATGGTGAATCATTGGATCTTTTAATAATCCATTCCTATAATCTATATAGATTCCCAAACGCATAAAAAATAAACATATACCTGACTATAGAACGAAAGCGTTAGCACCTTGAAAGACACGACAAGCTTAAGCGGATCGCGAAGTGTGGAAGCCTATACCACACAGAGTCGGACTGCTTATATCTCGAGTGTCTAGGCGCGGAACTGGACGTGGCTGATTATGTAGATAAATATACATGACTTCCCAAGTTATACTTCCTTATAAAAAAGAAACCTATGGATTGTTTATAGGTTTCTCAAGGTTGATGTCCCAGGCAGGATTCGAACCTGCGACCCACAGCTTAGAAGGCTGTTGCTCTATCCTGCTGAGCTACTGGGACATGGAGCGGGTGAAGGGAATCGAACCCTCATCATCAGCTTGGAAGGCTGAGGTTTTACCACTAAACTACACCCGCATGGATTAATCTATAATGTAATGTTCATCAAGTACTGACATCCCCTACACCTTCTAGCATACTCATGATACTTTGTGCTTCGGGGCAATTCGAAGTAAATTCGGTAGGTGTTTAACTTGTTACTACACCCACATTTATATAATGCTGATTTTAACGGACAAGAATCATTATATGCATTCTGAAAAAATTTGTCAATACTTTCTTGAAAAAGTAAGTGAAAACTCTTCGTTAATACTACTAACGAAGAGCCTAGCTTAATGTAGTAGTATAAGAAAGTTCTTTCACCTGTTCACCAGATAACGAAAAAAATGTAATACTAATATTATCCTTAGATTCCCATTCCATCAAAGCGTACGTCTTTTCTGGTCTGTTTCTTGGTAACCTAACACTCCCAGGATTAATAAAGAGCTGATCTGCAACCTTCTGTGCTCCAGCAATGTGTGTATGACCATAACAAATTACCTTAGCACTATTTTCCTCGGCTCGGTAAGATAATTTCATTAAGTTAGATTTTACATCATGGAGATGACCATGCGTTATAAAAATATGTAACCCATCAACTGAATGCACTTGTTCATCTGGATATCTGTCATCAAAATCACAATTACCTCCAACCTTTAAAAATTTGGCCATCTCGGGGGTGTCCATTTCTAATTCTGAATCCCCGCAATGAATCATATGATCTATGTCGTGACGATTTTTAATCTCAAGAATTTCTTCCGTTAATCCATGACTATCACTCATTATTAGCACTTTTGGCATGAAAATCACCTCATTATTTGCGAATATCTTTTACCCATTCTTCTAATTGGTCAATTGCGTTTTTACGATGACTTATTTTGTTTTTTTCGTTAGGCTGCAATTGAGCCATTGTTTGTGAATGACCATTCGGGACAAATATTGGATCATACCCGAAACCATTCTCCCCAATAGGTGATAATGCTATTTTTCCTTCACAATATCCTGCACGGAAGATGGTTTCTTCTTGGGGTTTTGCTATAGCAAGTACACATACAAACCGTGCTGTTCGCTTATCCTTTGAAACTTCTTTTAATTCACTAAGTACCTTTTCTACATTTGCTTCATCACTTTTAGCTTCCCCAGCATATCTAGCTGAAAAAATTCCTGGTCTACCATTTAATGCATCAATTTCTAAACCCGAATCGTCTGCCAATACAGGAATTTGCATCATTTGAGCTATTTGCTCTGCTTTTAATGCAGCGTTTTCCTCAAATGTTGCACCTGTTTCCTCTATATCTTTAATATCCTCGGGTATATCTAGTAAAGATACGGCATTTATACCATAATCACTAAAAAATGCTTTAAATTCTTTTGCTTTTCCAGGATTTTTAGTTGCGATTAAAATCTGTTTCATTATCGTATCCCCTCACTGATTATATGGTACCGTTTCTCCAACACGTTGACCTAACTCTCCTAGTATGTCTTTTTGTATGTCCATAATCTCATTTATACCCTCATTTGCCAAGGTAAGCATTTTCAATAGTTGATTATGTGTAAATGTGGCTTCTTCTCCAGTACCTTGGATTTCTACAAACTCACCCGAGCCTGTCATCACGATGTTCATATCAACAAGTGCTTTGGAATCTTCTTCATAATTTAAGTCCAAAGTCTCATTACCATCAGGTAAAACACCTACAGATGTAGCTGCCAAAAAATCTGTAACAGGCATTTTTTCAATTCTTTTTGATTCCAGTAACTTACCAAAGGCTAGGACCATTGCAATAAACGCACCTGTAATAGAAGCTGTTCTAGTACCCCCATCTGCTTGAATCACATCACAATCTATCCATACGGTTCGTTCCCCTATCCTGTCTAAATCAACAACAGAACGTAATGCTCTTCCAATTAATCGTTGTATTTCCATTGTTCGCCCGCTTACTTTTCCTTTTGATGATTCACGAATGTTACGCTGATCTGTTGCACGAGGAAGCATCGCATATTCTGCAGTTATCCAACCTTTCCCTTTGCCACGCATAAATGGAGGAACTCTATCTTCAATACTTGCATTACATATTACCTTTGTGTCTCCTACTTGGATAAGCACAGAACCTTCTGGATGTTTCACAAAATCAGGTACAACAGTAATTGATCGTAAACTATTTAGGCTTCTTTTATCTTTTCTCATATAAAACTCCTCCTCATTTTCAACGTTTATCGTAACACATTTTGCCAAAAGAAAACTATTGAAATGTTAGTCTTTAATTCAGGCTGTTTTCGTAAAGATTGTTGCTTTTGAGGGAATAGATATAAACTGCGACATAACTTCTTTGTGGATTGTTTTCTCGACATCGAGTGCTATAAAGCCGCTTCGGTAGAATACTTCGCTTTCCGTGGGCACGGCCTCAGCCCTCCTCAGAAGCAAAGAACGCTTCTTCCGGGGTCTTCGGACACGTGCTGTTCCCACAGGAGTTATCATGAACGAAACTAGCCCCTTTATCGTAAAAACGTAGATTAATTTGGTAATACTGAATTACTAAGTAAGAAAACCAAATCAGAGCTATAATACGAAAGGAGCTAGTAATATGAATGATATCACAAAATACGTAGGTTTAGACGTATCAAAAGAAAAAATTGCAGTAGCAGTTGCAGAGGAGGGTCGTTCAAAACCGAGATATGTTGGCATGATTAACTATACGGTAGAGGCGATTAGAAAACTAATAAAAAAATTAGGAGAACCGGAACAGCTTCGGTTTTGTTATGAAGCTGGGCCAACAGGATACGGACTCTATCGACTTCTTAAGAATATGGATATTGAATGTGAAGTGATAGCACCGTCGTTAATACCTCAGAAACCTGGGGATCGCGTAAAGACCGACAGACGTGATGCCATTAATCTCGCAACACTTTATCGTGCTGGAGAATTAACACCTATCTATGTACCAACAGAAGATGATGAAGCATTACGCGATTTAGTTCGAGCACGCGAGGACGTAAAGGAAGATGAATTAAGAGCGAAACATAGACTAACAAAGTTTCTTTTAAGAAGTGAAATAAGACCCCCTATGGGTACCAAAAAATGGACAGTGAAATATTGGGATTGGTTAGACAAATTGACATTTGAGCGGTCTGCATCCCGTGTGGCTTTCCAAGAATATTTACAACAACTAAAAGAATTTCAGCAACGATTAAAACTATTAGAAAAGGAAATCGAGGAACAATCCAAAGAAGGAGTCCACGCGCCAATGATCCAAACCCTTATGGCATTACGTGGAGTGGCAGTTATTACAGCTACTAGTTTGGTTGCAGAAATTGGATCATTCAAGCGATTTCAGAACCCAAAACAATTTATGTCATACACCGGACTAGTACCAAGTGAAAGTTCCAGTGGTTTATCACGGAAATTAGGTAACATAACTAAAACCGGGAATCGACATGTGCGAAGATTGTTGATAGAGGCCGCGTGGAGTTATAGGTATCAGCCAGCAGTCAAAGGAGAGTTGAAAAAAAGACAAAAAGGACAACCAACCAATATCTTAGCAATTTCGTGGGAGGCCCAAACTCGCTTGCATAAAAAATATTTTCGTCTATTAGGACGTGGAAAAGAGAGCGGAAAAGCTATTACCGCAACTGCGAGAGAATTGGCAGGTTTCATTTGGGCAATTTCCAATGAATCTAATTGTGAGGCTAAGACGAATTAAGTCAGGTTTCTTATAGGTTAAAAGAGTAAGAAAGTTATGTGAAAAGGGAATGAATATAGGGCTCGGAGGCAAAGGTAAAACCGTAGAGGAGAACGCACGACGTAGACTTGTGCTAGCCATAAAATTGGTGAACGCACGCAAGGAGTTCGTGTAAGATCCTTAGACGGAGAGATAAAATGTGAGAACCCACGGATATCAGTATGCTTATCGGAGTAGAGAATTTTTGCCTTCGTGCCGTGTATTTATCTTCTTTATAAAATAAAGGAAGGGGATAATCATTATTCTTAGCTTTTTTTAGGATCTCAGTCTTCTGATTGACAGTCAAGGAAAGCACTTGACAATCAATCAGAAGACTGAGAAAGAGTTAGCAAGCTAAGAAGAAGGATATATTGTAGCAGGATACTGCTTACAAATATAAATTAAAAAAAGAGTGAAAAGACTCTTTAATTAAGGTTGCGCAAAAAACCTATTCTTAATAATGTGTGAGGGGGAACTTGACAGTTTCGTTCATATCAGTCTACGTATTCTACCTACGCTAATCATGGCTCACTGGAAGGATCAAAGCGAAGTGTATTTCCAGAGCGAGTAAAAGCACTCCCCAATCATCTCAAGTTAAGTCGCAGTTTACATTAACTATGATAATAAAAAAGCATCCATGCGTATAAAAACAGTCTTTATAAATTTTACGAAACAAAAAGAGGCCGTTCTATTCAGCCTCACTTTATCGTACTCATAATGATGAAATATATTCATTAAAAAATAGCTTATAGTTTATCCATCGGAGTAAATGAATTTTTTGTCACAGGCTCATTATAAACTTCTCCATTTTCATTAAATAGTTGTTCTACATCTTCTACTTTGACTTGCACCGCTTCAACAGCCTGTTGTTCTGTTAATGTTAAGACTAGTGTTTCCATAACCTCATCTGAGATTGTTCCTTTTTCCATATCTTGCAGTATTTCTTGACTGAATACCAGTTCCATTACACCACCGTTTAAAGTTGGATCATTTGCAAGAGAAACTTCTGTGTTAAAGACATGGGTTGCATTAACCTGGTAACCTGGTCCTTTTAAGAGAGCTTGCACAATTGAACTGTATAGATCATTATTGTCTACTTCAAGATACTGTGTTACTGGAACAAAATACTGATTCTCGTTATACTCTGTTGGGTAGTACAATGTAACAGCTTTGCTATCTAATAAGTCAACCGTATCTGTCTCCACCAGATTAATTCCATTAGCTCTTGAATAGCCATCAGCAATAGGTGTTCCATTTACAGGCATTTCCTCTTGGGGTTGGCCATTAATTCTCAATTGAACCCTATCAACACTGTCAAACTGCGTTAATGTATAGGTCATTGATTGAAGTACTTTTAACTCATCCTTTGCTTCGTAGTTTTCAAATTCACTAGAAACATCAACAATCACTACTCCATCTTCTTGTAAGCTCAATCCCAACACTTCTGTCCCAGCTGGCAATATTGCTTGAAATCCATTAGGTAACAGTTGCGTTACTGGTCCGTCCTTTACAAGATACTGTAAAGCTTGTTCGGCTACTTCTTTAGAATCCATACTTGGTAGTTCCAACGTTTGTGGGGCCACCATTCCATTCGCATCAACCAAAAATAATTGTCTTGCTACCGTTTCTGATTCCATGTTCTCTTCATCAGCCTCTGTATCACTTTCATTCGTTGCATCTTCCTGATTATTTACTGCCTCCGCGTCCTGAGGTGGATCCAACTCCTCAACTGATTGTTCCCCTTGAAAACAACCTGCTAAAATGACGGAAAGACTCATTAATAACGATAAATATACTATACCGCGTTTCTGCATGCTAATCCCTCCTACGATGGTTTGTACTATTATATATACGAGCCCATTGTAAATTTAGACCAATCTATCCTAGAAAAGTAGTAAATAAAAAATCAGGACTCTCATTTTGAGAATCCTGATTTCAGCAAATAATTGCTTTTTCAATCGTAGCCGTTTGTAAGTTTTCAATCGTTTTTTCGAAAATACTCTCCGCAATTTCAGTAAATATATCCAATTCACCAGTTGTATAAAATCGATGCTCAGGAGTATGAGACCGTTTATTCAATAGCTGGTGAACATCAAGGATAGTACTAGTTTCTCGTGCTGTTTCTTCACTTGAAGATATAATAGTTACATGTGAACCGATAAACGCTTGTATGGTATCCTTTAATAGAGGATAGTGTGTGCATCCAAGAATTAATGTATCTATGTGATTGTTTTGCTTCATTGACAATAATGATTCTTCAACTACTTGTTCTGCTTGTTCTCCAGTTACAATGCCTTGCTCAACCATCGGAACGAACATGGGACATGCTAATGAATTAACGTGTATCCGAGAATTAATACTTTTTAGTGCTTCTGTATAGGCATTGCTTCGAATTGTTCCTTCTGTACCAATTACACCTATATGATTATTACTCGTAAATTTTATGGCCGCCCTAGACCCCGGTTGAATAACTCCTATAACAGGAATATTCAATTTTTGTTTAAGCTCTGATAATGTGAAAGCTGTGGCGGTATTACAGGCAACCACTAATATCTTTATTTGTTTTTTCAACAGGAAATCAACCATTTCCCAAGTAAACTTTTTAACTTCTTCTTTTGATCTAGGGCCATAAGGGCACCTGAGTGTATCACCTAAATAAATAAGTTTTTCATTTGGCAATTGGCGCATAAGTTCATTCGCAACTGTCAACCCCCCTACCCCCGAGTCGATAACACCTATTGCTTGGTTCAAAAACATCGCCTCTTCTATGCTGTTATTTTTCATTGATGTTTTTCATCTGCTCATATAAAAATTCTAGTAATTCATTTAAAGTTCCTGTCTGTTCTCCGGAAAATTGCTCTAATACTTCACCTAAATATTCTTGTCGTTTGATGATTACTTCTTTAATCACTGATCTTCCTTTATCTAACACGTGTATTCGAACAACTCGGCGGTCGTTTAAATCACGCACTCTTTTAACGAGTTTATTTTTTTCCATTCGGTCGACAAGATCTGTAGTCGTACTAAAAGCTAGACCATTTTTATTGGATAATTCTCCAATTGTTAGGTCGCCTTCTTCTGTCAACCATTGTAAAGCAATGAATTGTGGTGAAGTTATAGGATAATTATTTAAAATTTTTCTCCCATTTTGTTTAATAGCACCAGAAATATAACGTAGTCGTTTCTCTATTTCAGCTATTGCTTCTGTGGATACATCTTCTTTCAAACAGGTAACCTCCCAATATTCCCTATATTTAAGCATATTTTAACATACTTTTAGAAATACAGTATTTAGTAATGTCTTTGTAGTATATTTTACTATCCTATTCAATTCCTTTATATTTGTTTTTTCAATATGTTGGTATTCATTATATTTCCATATATCTATTATAACAAAAACAGTTCCATTCAATGTGCAAAAATGCCTCTACAAATAACAGTCATATTATTGCTGAATTAATCAGCTATCCCTTATATTTGTGCGCACCGTTTACACTTAGCTTCATAAACTATATTGACTAAATAATTTCCCTTCATTATGCAGTTCTATGACAGCAAGGAGGGGTTAACATTTGAAGGACAACGAGTACAAACCGAAGCAATTATTAACAAAACGTGAAAAAGAGGTATTCGAACTCTTAGTACAAGACAAAACAACAAAGGAAATTGCCCAGGAATTGTTTATATCTGAAAAAACTGTCCGTAACCACATTTCAAATGCTATGCAAAAATTAGGAGTCAAGGGGCGATCACAAGCTGTAGTAGAGCTCCTTCGCATGGGGGAACTAAAGCTCTAAAAAAAAACCGGCTTTCTTATTGAAAGTCGGTTTTTGGCTTCTCGTCTTTTGATGAAATTATTTTTTTAAGAAGCTTTTCTTTCATAGAATCACTTAGCGGAACTGGTTTACCTATTTCAGGATGAATATAAACTAATCTACCGCGTCCTGTTAAACATACATCACCTTTTTCGTCCATCGCCATGTAATGTACATCAAACGACGTGTTACCTATATGATTTACTTTTACGTACAGCTTAATATGATCATTAAAAAATAGTTGTTTATGATAATCACATTGCAAATCTGCAACAATCGGTATTCCTTCATCATTTTGTTCATTTCCGAATAACCCTATTGATTTTAGAAACTCAATTCGGGCTTCTTCAAAATAAATAAAAGGTGAGACATTATTTACATGACCAAACATGTCTGTCTCTGAAAACCGAATTTTTATTGGAACGTAAAACGAAAATTCAGATCTCCATGTTTCAATATCTTCAACATATGTAACTGATTTCAACATAATCCTCCATTCCTTGCTTAGAAAAAGAAATGACCCTTACCATATGTCTGGTAAGGGTCATGGTATTTTTACAACATATAATTAGTGCGCATTATCGCTACCAAAGAAATTTTTAAATGATTGAATGTTTGTTGCACGGTTCATAGCTGCAATAGAAGTAGTTAAAGGAATCCCTTTAGGGCAAACCTGAACACAGTTTTGTGCATTACCGCATCCAACCAGACCGCCTTCTTCCATTAGTCCTTCTAAACGTTCACTGGCATTCATTTCTCCTGTTGGATGTGCGTTGAACAAACGTGCTTGTGAAACGGCAGCAGGTCCAATAAAATCTGATTTATCATTCACATTAGGACAGGCTTCCAAGCATACTCCACATGTCATACACTTTGATAGTTCATATGCCCATTGACGTTTCTTCTCAGGCATACGTGGACCTGGGCCTAAATCATGTGTACCATCAATTGGTATCCATGCTTTAACCTGTTTCAACGCATCAAACATACGTTCACGATCTACAATTAAATCACGAACTACTGGGAAAGTACTCATTGGTTCTAGGCGGATTGGCTGTTCTAGTTTATCAACTAAAGCAGCACACGATTGTCTCGCTGTGCCGTTTATAACCATTGAACATGCTCCACAAACTTCCTCTAAACAGTTCATATCCCAATAAATTGGAGTAGTTTTTTCCCCATTTGCATTTACAGGGTTTTGACGAATTTCCATCAACCCGGAAATAACATTCATATTGGTACGATACGGAACATTGAAAGTTTCTTCATAAGGAGCAGATTCTGGACTGTCTTGTCGAGTTATAATAAACGTAACTGTTTTTTCTTCAGCCATACTTACTTACCCCCTTCACTTTTTTTAGTATAGTCACGTAATCTTGGTGGAATTAGTGATGTATCTACATCCTCATAAGTTAAAGTAGGTGAATTCGTTTCACGATCAAAGGTAGCAATCGTTGTCTTTAACCATTCCTCATCATTACGATCCGGAAATTCAGGTTTATAGTGAGCTCCACGACTTTCATTACGATTGTAAGCTCCATTGGTGATCACACGTGCTAGATGAATCATGTTTCTAAGTTGTCTCGTAAACATGACACCTTGGTTACTCCAACGCGAAGTGTCGTTAATATTAATGTTTTCCCAACGATCCAATAGTTCTTTAAGTTTTTCGTCGGTTTTTAATAGTTTTTCATTATCACGAACAACTGTTACGTTATCTGTCATCCATTCACCCAACTCTTTATGGATTTGGTAAGCATTTTCGCTACCTTCCATTTTCATAAGAGCTTCAAACTTTTCTTGCTCTTCTTTCTCACGACTACTGAATAATTCTGGTGATAAATCATCAATATGCTTTTCCAAACCTTTTGTATATTTAATCGCATTAGGTCCGGCTACCATTCCGCCATAAATAGCTGACAATAGTGAATTTGCTCCTAAACGATTTCCGCCATGTTGTGAATAATCACATTCACCTGCAGCAAAAATACCAGGGATATTGGTCATTTGATCATCATCAACCCATAATCCACCCATTGAATAGTGCACAGCTGGGAAAATTTTCATTGGAACTTTTCGTGGGTCTTCCCCAACAAATTTTTCGTAAATCTCAATGATACCACCTAGCTTAACATCCAACTCTTTAGGGTCTTTGTGTGATAAATCAAGGTAAACCATATTCTCACCATTAATACCAAGCTTCTGGTTCACGCAAACGTCAAATATTTCCCGTGTAGCTATATCACGTGGTACTAAGTTACCATATGCTGGATATTTCTCTTCTAAGAAATACCATGGTTCACCATCTTTATATGTCCATACACGACCACCTTCACCACGAGCCGACTCACTCATTAAGCGAAGTTTATCGTCACCAGGAATTGCTGTTGGATGTATTTGGATAAATTCACCATTTGCATACTTAGCACCCTGTTGATACAAGATACTCGCAGCAGAACCAGTGTTAATAATGGAATTAGTTGATTTACCAAAAATAATCCCAGGTCCACCTGTAGCCAATATAGTTGCATCAGATGGGAATGATTTAATTTCATGTGTTGTAATATCCTGAGCTACAATCCCTCTACCTACGCCTTCTTCATCAATAATTGCTCCGACGAATTCCCAGCTTTCATATTTCGTAACTAATCCTTCAACTTCATAACGACGAACCTGCTCATCTAATGCATATAATAATTGTTGTCCTGTAGTTGCCCCTGCATATGCTGTGCGGTGATGTTGAGTACCACCAAAACGACGAAAATCAAGCAATCCTTCTGGTGTGCGGTTAAACATAACTCCCATACGATCCAACATATGTATAATACTTGGTGCTGCGTCAGTCATTGCTTTAACAGGTTTCTGGTTTGCTAAAAAGTCTCCACCATAAACTGTATCATCAAAGTGAATATCTGGGGAATCCCCTTCACCTTTTGTATTTACCGCACCATTGATACCACCTTGGGCACATACAGAGTGAGAGCGTTTTACAGGCACGATAGAAAACAGGTCTACACTAACCCCTGCTTCTGCAGCTTTTATTGTTGCCATAAGACCAGCTAGTCCTCCGCCAACAACAGCAATTTTTCGATTACTCATACTAATGCTCACTCCTTTTACTTTATATTAAACTCCATACGCGAATGTAATTAATGCTCTTACACCTATATAGCTAATAGCTAAGAACGTAATTAAAGAAACATATGTTACAATCTTTTGTGATCTTGGTGATTGCGCAAAGCCCCAAGAAACTAAAAAGCTCCATAATCCGTTTGCAAAATGGAATGTAGTTGAAAGTACACCCAAAATGTAGAACCAAAACATGAAAGGATTTGATAAAATATTTTCCATTAAGCTATAATCTAAATCTACATTACCCATTCCAATTTGGACACGTGTTTCCCATACATGCCAAGCTATGAAAATCAACGTAACTACTCCTGTTACTCGTTGTATGTAAAACATCCAATTACGAAAATAACCATAACGTTTCATATTATTTTTTGTAACAAAAACAATATAAACCCCTAAGATTGCATGAAATAAAATGGGTAGGAAAATAATAAATGTTTCCAATACAAGCCTAAATGGTAGGTCATGCATAAATCCTGCCGCTTTGTTAAAGCTCTCTTCACCGTACACAGCAAAATGATTCACCACTAAGTGTTGAATCAAGAAAATACCAATTGGAATTACTCCCAATAGTGAATGTAGTCTACGGTAAAAATATTCACGATGTTCAGTCATGTGTTACCCCCCTTAATAATTATGTACTATTCATTCTAGTTGGCACAAAACTCTACACTATAATAGCATATCCTTACTTTATGTTAGTTATTGCTGAAAAATGTACGATTTGTGACATGTTTATTGTACTTCTAACTACAAAAAGCGTCAAGAAAACGGAATAGCTATTTTTTTATTTCGTGATTTTTCGCATCTTTTCTTATGACTGTTTTTGCACGCATAGTTGCTTTTTTATCTTCATAGTTGATATATATAATGCGACGTAACTTATTCGTGAATTTGCTTTCTCGACACCGAGTGCTATACACCGCTTCGGCAGAACACTTCGCTGATCATGGCGTTCTAATCATAGTAGGGAAAAAACACTTGGAATCTTGTTACATGACCTTTTTTTCTTGTACAGAAAGCTATTCTAAGCTGCGAAAAAGTGCGACACTCCTGGGGATCATATCAGCATGAAGAAGCTCACCAGCCACCCTAAGATGCGCGAAGTGTATTTCCAGAGCGAGTAACAGCACCATCCATCATCTCAAGTTACGTCGCATTTTATATCTATTCTCTCAAAAGCAACAAATTTTACGAAAACAGCCTTTCTTATTTATCATTATCAGACAGAAAACTCCCTCTTCAAGCACGGAAGTAGTTCAAAGAAGAGTACTTGCACAATTTGCAATTTATATAGATAATAAAACTAGTAATCTCTTAGGACAATATTAGCCTGATTATATAAGAAAGGATGACATCTATGTCAAAAAAACAAGAAAGAACATCCCTTAAACTTCTTGATGAACTCCATACATCTGGTGCTGGTTATGACGTTTTACGTTATATAAGCTTACCTGAATTATTAGGGACTGAATCTACAACACTTTTGTATTTCATGGGGAAAAATCTTGCTAGAAAATTAGATATTAGTGTCGTTGAAGATATTTTTACAGTTTACGAAAAACTGGGTTGGGGTAAATTAGAACTTGTTAAAGATAAACGAAAAGAGATCATTTTCCATTTAATGTCCGATTCGGTTGCTCACCGTTTGAACGCTCCATTTAACACAGAATTCCGTTTTGAAGCAGGTTTTCTTGCAGAAGCTATGCAGCACTTATCTGGTAAACAGTGTGAATGTACAGAAGAAATAAATAATAAAATACTGCAGGTGGAGTTTAGAGTAGTCTATACAGATTAAACAGTCCTATTCCATTACTGAAGAGTTAGATGCTGATACATAATTGGTACTGTTCCTCACCTAGAACAGTACCATTCCTTATTAGTTTTCTGCTTTATTTAAATGGGAAAGAATTTCCTCAGCTATATTACTCGGTATACCTAATTTCGTGATTGCTTGTAATGATGTACTTTTAATTTCCTCTACAGATTTGAAATGGTGAAGTAATAACTTTCTTCTTTTTTCACCAACACCAGGTATCTTATCCAGTTCTGATTGAAATAGGCTTTTTCCTCGAAGTTGACGGTGAAATGAAATTGCAAACCGATGTACTTCGTCTTGGATGCGCTGTACAAGGTAAAATTCCTGCGATTTTCTAGATAACGAAATAATGGCAGGTGGAAATCCGTATAATAACTCACTTGTTTTATGCTTATCGTCTTTTGCTAACCCACATAATGGAATGCTCAAACCTAATTCATTTTCTAATACGTCCAAGGCTGCGCTCATTTGTCCTTTACCACCGTCAACCATAATAAGGTCTGGCAACGGTAACTGTTCTTTTAATACACGTGTGTATCTTCTACGAATAACTTCGCGCATTGTTTCATAATCATCAGGTCCCTGTACATCCCTTACCTTGTACTTTCGATACTCTTTTTTATTCGGCCTACCATCGATAAATACAACCATTGCTGAAACTGGATCAGTACCTTGTATATTTGAGTTATCGAATGCTTCTATTCGATGGGGCATCTCAATATGGAGTGCTTCACCAAGTCGTTCAACAGCTATAACCGTACGTTCTTCGTTCCGTTCTATAATTGAAAACTTTTCTTCCAAAGCAATTTTTGCATTTTCCATTGCTAATTCTACTAATTCCTTTTTTCTTCCTCTAAAAGGAGTATGGACATCCATTTCCAATAATTCAGCTAGTAAATCAACATCAGTTCCAATCGGCACTAAAATTTGCTTGGGTTTTAGGTGGTGTTGATGTAAATAAAAGCGCCCAATATAGCTGATAAAAGCATCAGTAGGATCATCAAATATCGGAAATATAGCAACATCCCGTTCAATAAGTTTTCCTTGGCGAATGAAGAAAACTTGTACACACATCCAGCCTTTATCATAACTGAAACCAAATAAATCTCGGTCCACACTATCATTCAATGTCATTTTTTGTTGCTCCATTACTATTTCTATATGCTGTATCTGATCACGCATCTCCTTAGCACGTTCAAAATTCAACTGTTCGCTAGCCTCTAACATTTTATCCTTTAGACTCTTTTTAATATCCTTGTATCCACCATGTAAAAATGAGGATATGCTTTTCACAATATCTCTGTATGTTTCCACAGAAGGAGGCTGTTCACTGCATGCTAGACATTGGTCCATATGATAATACAAGCAAACCCGACCAGGCGGATTATTACATTTTTTTAAAGGATATAGTCGGTCTAACAGTTTTTTGGTTTCCTTTGCAGATATAACATTTGGATAAGGTCCAAAATATTTACCCTTATCTTTTTTAACTTTTCGTGTAATAAGTAAACGGGGATGTCTCTCAGCGGTAATTTTCAAATAAGGATATGATTTATCATCTTTTAATAATACATTATATTTAGGGTCATATTTTTTAATTAAATTCATTTCCAATATGAGTGCTTCAATTTCGGAAGTTGTAACAATGTACTCAAAATCTTGAATTTCTTGTACAAGTCGCTGTGTTTTCATGTCATTTGCACCAGTGAAATAAGATCTAATTCTATTTCTCAATAACTTAGACTTACCAACATAAATAATCGTATTGTTTTTATCTTTCATTAAATAACAACCTGGTTGAGTAGGAAGAACAGCTAGTTTTTCTTTAATTATTTGATTCATCATTATTCCATCCCTTTATTAAACTTCATGTCTATCATTATAATATGTAAAATAATCCCTTGTCACATCACGTAACAAGGGATTGATACTTCCGAAATATTAAGTTAATTAATTATCTTAAGCGTGTTTATTAATCAGATCAACAAGTGCTTCTTTTGGTTGAAAACCAATTACTTGATCAACGACATTACCATCTTTAATTAATAATAATGTGGGAATACTCATAACGCCATATTTTCCAGCAGTTTCCTGGTTCTCATCAACGTCAAGTTTTACAATTTGAACTTTATCTTCCATTTCACCATCAATTTCCTCTAGGACAGGAGCGATCATTTTACAAGGTCCACACCACGGTGCCCAAAAATCAGCTAATACTAATCCTTCAGAAGTCTCTTCTGTGAAATTTTGATCGGTTACATTTACGATTGCCATTATTATTCCTCCAATCATCTTTAATTCTTAATTGAGTATATCATCTATATTACTCCCTTGCTAACACTTTGCTTATACAAGTCAAAAGCATATCACCTTACAGGTTGTGATTACATTTCCTGAGTTTCAAGTTCTCCAAGAACCAATTAAACGACCTGATCACGGATGATCAGGTCGTTCATTATTATACCTTTAACTTTTTAAACTCTTCAATAAGCATTGGAACTACATCAAATAAGTCACCAACAATTCCATAGTCAGCTACATTAAAAATATTAGCTTCTGGATCTTTATTGATTGCAACAATTACTTTAGAATTTGACATCCCTGCTAAATGTTGGATAGCTCCAGAAATACCTACTGCGATATATAAATCTGGTGTGACAACTTTTCCAGTTTGCCCAATTTGTAATGAATAGTCACAGTATTCAGCATCACATGCTCCGCGAGACGCTCCGACTGCACCACCTAATACATCTGCAAGTTCATATAGTGGTTTAAAGCCTTCTTCACTTTTAACACCACGTCCACCTGCAATAATAACATTTGCTTCGGATAAATCTACACCTTCAGATGCTTTGCGGATAACTTCTTTTATAACTGTACGTATGTCAGTAATGTCTACATCTTTTGACGTAACCTCACCAGAACGAGAATCATCACGTTCCAGGGCTGGTACGTTATTTGGGCGAATGGTTACAAATGTTATGCCACTTGTAATAATTTTCTTTTCAAATGCTTTCCCTGAATAAATCGGTCTTGTGAACACTGCGTTACCACCGTCAACATCAATTTCAGTAGCATCTGAAATTAAACCTGTATCAAGTTTACTTGCAAGCTTAGGGGTCAAATCTTTTCCGACTGCCGTGTGTCCCATAACAATTCCATTTGGGGACTCTTCATTAATAACAGTCATTATTGCTTGACCATATCCTTCAGATGTATACGTTTCCAAATTATCATGTTTAACTGTAATTACACGATCAGCACCATAATATATCATTTCCTGTGCTTGACTATTTAAATCATCACTACCACATATAACTCCTACAATTTCCCCATCGGCATTAATCTTTTTAGCGGCAGAAATTGCTTCGAAGGTTACATTACGTAATGAACCATCCCTTGCTTCACCAATTACTAGTAATTTATCACTCATGTTCGTATCTCCTTTCTGTCATTCGTTTTAAAGTACTTTTGCTTCATTTTTAAGCAAGGAAATTAATTCTTGAACTTGTTCGTCAAGTTCACCCTCAAGTACTCTTCCCGCTTCTTTTTCTGGTGGTAAAAATATTTCTATTGTTTTTGTTTTCGCTTCAACATCGTCTTCATCAAGATCTAGATCATCTATCTCTAGCTCTTCTAAAGGTTTTTTCTTCGCTTTCATAATTCCAGGTAATGAAGGATAACGGGGATCATTTAGCCCTTGTTGACATGTAACAAGTACTGGTAGGCTCGTTTCAATTTTTTCAACATCACCTTCAACATCTTTATCAATGTTCACTTTATCTCCATCAATAGAAAGGCTTGTAATTGTAGTAATATAAGGAATACCAAGCGCTTCTGCGAGCCTTGGTCCTACTTGCCCGCTTGCCTCATCTATTGCCACATTACCTGCCAAAATTAAATCAACTTCTTTATCTTCAAAATAGGACTGCAATACTTTCGCAGTAGTATATTGGTCTCCATCTTCAAGATCGTCTTCTGTGTTAATTAAAACTGCTTTATCAGCACCCATTGCTAGAGCAGTACGCAATTGCTTTTCTGACTCTTCATCACCAACTGTGATAACTGTAACTTCTCCACCATGTGCATCACGTTGGATGATTGCTTCTTCTACAGCATATTCATCATATGGGTTTATAATAAATTCGGCACCATCGTCTTCGATTCGTCCATTTGAAACAGCAATTTTTTCCTCTGTATCAAAAGTTCTTTTTAGCAAAACGTAAATATTCATGAGAGATCCTCCTTAATTCTATTTATCTTGGAAGTTTGGCTTACGTTTCTCAACAAAAGCCTGTACACCTTCTTTTGCATCCTCTGAACCAAATATATCACCAAAAGCTTTTGCCTCTTCTTGAACACCATCAACAAATTGCTCTCTTTTGGCAAATGGAATTAAGTGCATAACATGACTGATAGAAGGCTTACTTTTAGCTGCAATCTTTTCTGCCAGTTTAATAGCTTCATTAAGTACTTCCGCTTCATCCACAACTTTATTAGCAAGTCCTAATCCGTGAGCCTCAATTCCACTAATAGGTTCACCCGTTAGAATCATTTCATATGCTTTTGCTGTACCGACATAGTTTGGTAAGCGTTGTGTTCCAGCGAATCCTGGAATAATCCCTAACGTTAGTTCAGGTAATCCAAGTTTTGCATTATCTGCTACTATACGCATGTGACAAGCCATAGCAAGTTCTAATCCTCCACCTAATGCTGCACCATGGATCGCTGCAATCACTGGAATATGAAAATTTTCTAGTCGGTCAAATAACTGTTGACCACTTTCTGCTAAAGACTGATAATCTGATGCGTGTTGTAAGGATGTAAATTCCTTAATATCTGCACCCGCTGAGAAGAATTTACCTTCTCCCCTTAAAACAATTGCTTTGATAGCGCTATCTTTTTCGATCTCATTTAGCTTTTGTTCAAGGTCTTTTAATAGAGTACTAGATAATGCATTTGCTGGTGGACTCTGTATAGTTAAAATTGCAACACTATTATTTGTTTCGTGTGCTAATGTCCCCAAGTTAATCCCTCCTCATTACTATAGTAACAGAATTCTTACATCTGCTCACTAACAAATTTATTTTAATTATATGTTACTGCAAACACAACTTATTTAGACAATCCGTTCGTTATTAATGTGTGAACAGCAGAGGCTTGCTTAACTAAATCGTATTTTTGATCCTTCATAACCCAGTTTGTAACCGTTTCATCTAAGATCCCAAATATCATTTGTCGCACAAGTGGGAGATTTAAGTCATCACGAAACAACCCTTCTTCAATTCCTTCGTTGACGATCTTATCAATCTCAGTTAAGTACGGTTTTAAAACATTATTAATTTGTAATCGTAGATCCTTGTTCGATTGTCTAAGCTCCAATTGAGTAACAATCGCTAAATGGTGATCATTTGCGAGTTGATAATAATGCTTTTCAATCAAGGTAAGAAGTTTTTCCCTTGCGTTTTGTTTTTTGTCAATACTCGTTGATATTTGTTCCACAAACTGACCCATCTTTTCTTTAAAAACGGACACTAGGATGTCTTCTTTATTTTTAAAATAAAGATAAATCGTCCCATCAGCTACGCCAGCTTTTTTGGCAATCTTTGAAACTTGGGAAGCATGATAACCATTTTCTGCTATAACTTCAACTGCTGCCTCAATTATTTGCTTGTACTTTGGTTTATTTTTTTTCATGTCAATCTCCTTAAGACTTAACTGTCACAAACTGAATGAATCATCATTCATATTTTATTTTACTAATACAATTTAATTCTGTCAATATAAAGCTTGTACTATTTTCTTATAAAAAAGGGCAAAGTAGCACCCAGGCTTTACGTACACCAATTGATTTTATGGTTTTAATTTGATTGAAGCTGTTTTTCTTTCTCTTCATCTACTAATTTTCTTCTTAGTATCTTCCCTACTGCTGTTTTTGGCAACTCATCACGAAACTCATAAATTTTAGGTACTTTATAAGCAGCAAGTTGTTTACGGCAATACTCATTTAGTTCATCTTCCGTTATATCATAGCCTTCTTTTAACACAACATATGCTTTTACAGTCTCTCCACGATACGGATCCGGAATACCTGCTACTACAGCTTCCTGAATACCTTCATATTCATAAATCACTTCTTCCACTTCTCTTGGATAGATATTATACCCGCCTGCTATGATCATGTCCTTCTTGCGATCTACGATATAAAAATAGCCATCTTCATCCATATAACCAAGATCACCTGTTAGTAACCAACCATCTTTTAAAACATTATCTGTTTCTTCTTGATTATTCCAGTAACCCTTCATTATTTGAGGACCCTTAACAGCAATCTCTCCTACTTCTCCTATAGTTGCCTCTTCTGAGTTTTCCATGTTAAAAATTTTCGAATCTGTATCTGGCCACGGCACACCAACACTTCCATTTACTCTTTTAGACCAAACAAAGTTGGAATGAGTTACTGGAGACGATTCAGTAAGTCCATAACCTTCTACTAAATTTCCTCCTGTAATTTTTTCAAATTGTTCTTGAACTTCAATAGGAAGTGGTGCGGATCCACTTATACATGCCTCAATCGAAGACAAATCATATTTATTTAAGTTGGGGTGATTTAGAATGCCAACATAAATAGTAGGTGCTCCTGGGAATAAAGTAGGCTTTTGTTTCTGAATTGTTTTCAAGACATCTTCAGGATTGAATTTAGGTAGTAATACCATTTTTGACCCAGCCATAATCGATATATTCATCACTGTCGTCATACCATAAACGTGGAAGAATGGCAGAACGCCTAATACTGTCTCTTGCCCTGCTTTCGTTTTATAAAGCCACGCATCACACATTTGAACATTTGAAACCAGATTATAATGAGTAAGCATTACTCCTTTTGGGTGTCCAGTTGTTCCACCAGTATATTGTAATAATGCAAGATCCTCCTTTGGATTAACGTCCACTTTCTGGTACGTTTCTGAAGACTGATCCATAATCGATTGCCAAACGTGCGTTTCTTCGGATGGCTCTACTTTAACTACCATGTTATATTCCTTCTTCTGTATAAAAGGGTAGATGAGATTTTTTGGAAATGGTAAATAGTCTTTAATACCTGTCACTATTGTGTGTTTTAATAATGTATTTCCTCTTACGCTTGTCACTCTTGGTAGTAAAATATCCAAGCATACAATAAATGTAGCACCCGAATCATTTAGCTGGTATTCCAATTCACGCTCTTTATATAATGGATTTGTTTGCACAACAATTGCCCCAGCCATCAATGCACCATAATAACTAATAACTGCCTGTGGACAATTTGGAAGCATTATGGCTACCCTATCACCCTTCTGGAGACCAAGAGATTGCATGTAGGAAGCCATTTTCTTGGATTGTGAAAAAACTTCTGCAAACGTTAATTCTTTACCCATAAAATGGATCGCTTTCTTTTCTGCATACTTTTCAGCACTTTTTTCCAAAAAAGCATGTAACGGTTGTTCATCATAGGACATAGATGTTGCGATTTCTTCAGGGTAATGAGAATGCCAAACTTTTTTTTCCATTAATATTTCTCCTCCTTTGTATCTAATCTAATTTCTATTATACCGATTAATCTCATTTTTTTAAATATTATTAAAAATAAATATATCTTAGAATAAATAAATGATACCAACTATAATAAAAATAACCGCTACAACGATGGATATTTTAGCTAATCTGTCTAAAATCATTATGCTCTCTCCTTACCCTATACTTGCTCCGATCACAAAGGACAATCCTATTGATATTATCATGGAAATAAGACCTACTGCTTTATTCCCCTTCCCGATCTCTTCGTCAATTTTCATAGATGGGGTTAAAAATTCAAAAATGATATAACCGAATAGTAATAATAAAAATCCAACTACACCCCAGCCTACACTTTGTAATAATGTATCATTATGCTCAATGGAATAGCGGAAAATCGTAGCAATACCAAATACTTTTCCTCCTGTTGCCATTGCTACAGCAATATTCCCCTTTTTTATCTCCACCCAATTTTTATATGAAGTAACCAACTCAAACACAGCCAAAAATACGATTGTACAGAGAATGACAACACTATATCTAGCGGCCGTTTCGACAAAAATATTTTCCCAGAAACCATCCACTTATACTTCCCCCTACTTCAAACTATATTAACGGAACTCTAATACTGTAACACCGCTTCCACCTTCACCTGCTTCTCCATTTCTGTATGTTGAGATACTCGGATGTTTTTTCGCCAGTTCTTGAACTCCCTTACGTAATGCCCCAGTTCCTTTACCATGAATGATCGAAACTCTTGGGTAGCCTGCCAGTAATGCATCATCAATATATTTCTCTACTTTTAATATGGCCTCTTCAAAACGCTCGCCACGTAAATCAAGTTCCGTACGTACATGGTAATTGGAGCCCTTTACGGTTGCGAGTGGTTTATCATTAATTTGACGCTGTTTACTTACTAGTTGTAAATCACTACGCTTTACCTTCACCTTCATAATCCCGACTTGTACAAGGTATTCATGATCTGTTACTTTTTCTAAAATAGATCCTTTTTGGTTAACAGAAAGTAGTTTAATTTCATCTCCAGGATGGAGTTCAGTTTCTGGTTCTGAACTACTCTTGTCTTCTCTAGGTTGTTTGGAAGAAAGATTTGGCTTTGCATCATCCAACATTTTTTTTGCTTCTATCCACTCATGTTCTTTAATGTTAGCTTGTGTTTTCATATTGCGAATTTCATCTACAATTGACGTTGCTTCTTCCCGTGCCTTTTGTAGTGCCTTGTTTGCCTTTTCCTCTGCTTTTTTATACAATTCTTCACGTTTTTGCTTAAACTGTTTCCACTCTTTTTCTATATCCTGTTTTAATTGTTCGCTTTCAAGTAATATTTGATGAGCTTCTTGATAGTCACTTTCTGCTAGCTTTCGGGACTGCTCCAATGATGCAATCATATTTTCTACACTTTTAGAATCAACACCAATTAGACTTTTGGCATGCCTTATAACAGAATCATTTAATCCTAGCCTGTGAGAAATATCAAAAGCATTACTTCTCCCAGGGACACCTATTAATAAGCGGTACGTTGGTTGAAGTGTTTCAACATCAAATTCCACTGAGGCATTTACTACCTGTTCTCGATTATAGCCATATGCCTTTAGTTCCGGGTAATGCGTCGTCGCAATCACTCTAGCATCTCTTGACACCACTTCATCCAAAATTGACATAGCTAATGCTGCGCCTTCTTGTGGATCCGTACCTGCACCTAGTTCATCGAATAGGACTAAAGACTTATGATTAACCTGTTGGATAATATTAACAATATTAGTCATGTGGGAAGAAAACGTACTTAGATTTTGTTCAATGGATTGTTCGTCACCAATATCAGCAAAAACATTATGGAATATCGACATTTCGCAGCCATCAAATGCGGGAACTTGTAATCCTGATTGTGCCATTAACGTACATAATCCAATCATTTTTAACGTGACCGTTTTTCCACCTGTGTTAGGTCCTGTTATCACAATTGAGGTATAAGTTTCACCTAATTCAACATCGTTTGCCACAACCTCATCAAGCGGAATTAATGGATGGCGCGCCTGCTGCATTTTTATAATTCCCCTGTCATTCACACTTGGCATGGCTGCTTTCATTTGTTTCCCTAACTTCGCTCGAGCAAACATAAAATCAATTTTTGCTAATACAGTGATATTTTCGTAAATATATGTCTCATTACTCGCAATATACTCACTTAATTCCCGTAAAATCCGTTCTATTTCTTGTTTTTCATTTGCACGTGATTCTTGTAACTGATTATTCAGATCAACAACTGTCTTTGGTTCCATAAATAATGTTGCACCAGAAGCTGATTGGTCATGGACTATACCCCCAATCGATCCTCTGTATTCCTGTTTCACGGGTAATACGTACCGATCATTTCGAATGGTTATGATGGCATCTGACAACATATTACTCTTTGTTTTCGTATAGTTATCTAACTTATCCCGTAGTCTACTTTCATACGTTTTGATGGAAGACCTGATACTACGAAGTTTAACCGAGGCGCTATCCATCATATGTCCATGGTCATCTATACAGCTTTTAATGTTTGTTTCCAAATCCCGCAGTGGAAAAATTCGTTGCACTAACTCTTTTAATATTGGTAATTCTTCTTCTAGTTTCTCAACAAACGACTTAACTTGACGACCACCATAAAGCGTGTTTGCAACATCCAGGCATTCATCTGCATTAAGGATTCCGCCAATAACACTCCGTTTGATACTGGCGCGAATATCGAATATTCCACCTAATGGAATTGTTTTATTCAATCTTAACACTTGACTAGCTTCATCTGTCTCATGTTGTGTTTCTTTTACTTCATTGAGATCGATAGAAGGCTTGAGCTGTGAACACAAGTCTTTCCCTAGTTCAGTAGCTGCCTGATGCGTTAACTGTTCAATAATTTTATTAAATTCAAGTACACGATATATACGCTCGTTCATTCTGACTTACTCCTTTTAAACTACTGTATTACTTATTACGACTTAAAAACTCCATGAGTTTCGTTTTTGTCCATGTATTCATCACAGATTCCTTTTGCAACCAACCTTTTCTTGCAACACCAACTCCATACTTCATATCCTCAAGCATATGATAGTCGTGTGCATCTGTATTAACTGCCATTGTAACACCAGCGCCTAATGCTTCTCTTACCCATTCAGCAGAAAGATCTAATCGATTTGGATTGGCATTGATTTCTAACGCTGTATTTGTTTGTTTTGCACGTTGTATTAATTTCCTCACGTCAACGTTATAACCATCTCTACGTCCAATCAGTCGACCAGTAGGATGAGCAATTAAAGTTACATATGGATTCTCAAGTGCTGTATACAGTCTGTCCATAATTTTTTCTTGTTGCTGATTAAAGGCAGAATGAATGGAAGCTATCACAAAATCCATTTCACTCAAAAAGTTGTTGTCAAAATCCAGACTTCCATCCGGTAAAATGTCCATTTCAATACCTGCTAAGATATGAATATCACTATATTTTTCGTTTAATTTATCTATTTCTTCCCGTTGCTTACGTAATCTTGTTTCATTTAGTCCATTGGCAACACGTAAAAATTTAGAATGGTCGGTGATTGCCATATAGTCATAACCTAGCTTACGTACACGGTTCACCATTTCCTCCACCGTTTGTGCACCATCACTCCAGGTTGTATGCATATGTAAATCACCACGTATATCTTCTAACTCCACTAATTCCTTTTTTTCCTGGAATGCCTCTACCTCTCCTTTATTTTCTCTTACTTCCGGAGGAATATAATGTAGATTAAAGTGATTGAAAAAATCCACTTCACTAGTAAACGTCAACATCTCGGATGTTTCATCATTTTCTATACCATACTCATTTATTTTTTCACCACGCGATTTTGCTAATTGACGCATGGCAACATTGTGGTCTTTTGAACCAGTGAAATGATGTAGCGTAGATGCAAATTCTTCTGTGGTAACGATCCGGAAATCCACGTTAACATCATAGAGTTCATCAATCGTTACAGATACCTTTGTATCCCCTTTAGATATAACGTCTTTTATATTGTCCATTTCCAATAAGTGTTGTTTGACTTCTTCAGGCTTCTTTGTTGCGATAATAAAATCAATATCTTTTATTGTTTCTCGCATTCTCCGTAAACTTCCTGCACGAGAAAACTTATCTATAGCAGATATGTTACTCAAATATTGTTCAACTTTCTCAGCAACTGGCAGTATCATCGCAATCGGTAATCGCTCAGGACGACTACCGGATTCTTCTATAGCAGAAAGTATCTTTTTAGCCGTTTTTTTACCGAAACCAGCTAAATTTTCCACTTGAGCGTTTTCACATGCTTCACGTAACGATACAGCATCAGTTACATGTAATTCCTCGTATAACTTTGCAAGTTTCTTTCCACCTAATCCCGGTAGATTCAAAAGGGGGACTAATCCTTGTGGAACTTCTTTTTCCAATTGAATGAACGTATCTGACACTCCGTCTTGAATATATTCTTCTATTACTGCACTGGTACCTTTTCCTATTCCTTTTATTTTAGTAAAATTATCAATTTCAAATAATGAACGTCCATCACGTTCTAATGCTTGAGCTGCTCTGCGGTATGCCGAAATTTTAAAAGGATTTTCTCCTTTAAGCTCTAAATATGTAGCAATTTTCTCCAATAATTTTATAACATCTTTTTTATTTATGCTCATTATTCCACCCACTTATCAATTCTAAAAAAAAAAGACTGATTCTGTTTCAGTTATATTGTACATGACATACAAACGTATAACTAATACTTTGAATCAGTCTGATCATTATTTATTTAGTAAATTTTCAAGCTCTGTAAACCATAAACTTTTCAGTTTTTCAGATAAAAATGGAGTATTTTCAATCATGAATTGTGCCACTGATGAGTCACTAATCCATGTTTGAACATCGCCTAGTGGTGTTAAAGCTAAAATATATAAAACAATAAAGATGATTAAATATATTTCTACGAAGCCAAGAACAGCACCCAGAATGCCATTGATAGATTTTAGTATTGGTAGTGATGCAACAAAATCCAACATGGATGCTATAATTTGTAAAATAATCTTCATTACAAAGAAAATAATTGCAAATGCTATCGCATTATAAAAGGCGTTCTCAATTGGTAACGATTGTAACGGTATAGCCCAAGAACTATCACTTGGAAGTTCTGGATAAGGTATCCAAAGTGACAGTTTAGCTGCAAGCTCATCGTAATATATAGCAGCAACAGTAAACGAAACAATGAATCCTATCAAATGAAACGCTTGTAAAATAAATCCTCTCTTTAAACCGATCAAAAAACCAAAAATTAATAAAACGATTAAAATAAAATCAATCATACGTTAGTTGTCCTCTTTCTTTTTTATTGAACCTAGCAATTTTGCGTAGTCCTCTTTTAGTTTCATATAATCATTCATTGTATTTACAGCTGTTAACACAGCTAATTTCGTAGTATCCAAATTTGGATTCATCTCTTGGATTTCACGTATTTTTTGATCAACTAGACTTGCTACCAGACGGACATGGTGTGCTGGTTCTGTACCTACTATGGTATATGCTTTATTGTGTATATCTACCGTTATTCGAGTTTTATCATCTTGGGTCACACATATGCCCCCCTTTTATTAGTAGTACTGACATGATTACTCTTTACCGTTTTAAAATGTCCATTTTATATTAACACGAAGATTGCCATTTAGGAAACTGTTCTCTTTTAAAAAAACGATGGAGAAACATTTATCTTTTTAAGTCGCTTTGCTATAGTTTATATAACGAATAGAATTGGAGTGACTATTATGCCACAAGCGGTTTATGTTTTTTCAGCACCTATCATTGAAAAAATGAAAGCTCATTATAATGAAACTTTACAACAAACACCACAGGGGGCTATTTTTCGAGCAAAAACTTCTAATGCAGTAATAACAGCATACAAATCTGGAAAAGTGGTATTTCAGGGTAGTGCCCCAGATTTAGAAACTTCTAAATGGCCTGAACCAAGTGAAAAAGATTCTTCCAAAAGCTCGAGTACACAAAAAACAACCACTTATACACCACCTACTACACTATTTACCAGTAATCATATTGGTTCAGATGAAGCTGGTACAGGAGACTACTTCGGCCCAATTACAGTTGCCTGTGCTTTTGTTAAAGAAGATCAAATAGAGTTATTAAAGGAGTTGGGGGTTAAAGACTCAAAAAATCTAAAGGACACAACTATTAGAAGTATATCCAAGGAAATCATAAGGTTAAATATCCCGTATTCTTTACTTATTTTACATAATGAAAAGTATAACAAGCTACAAAAAAAGGGCTGGTCCCAAGGCAAGATGAAGGCAATGTTACATCACCATGCTATAAACAATCTTTTAAAAAAGATTGAAAACAAACCTTTAGAAGGGATATTAATTGATCAATTTTGTGAACCATCCTTATACAAAAAATATATTTCCACTGAACAGGAATCACTTGCTAAAAATACATTTTTCATGACAAAAGCAGAAAGTCATTCGATAGCAGTAGCCGCAGGATCTATAATTGCGAGAACCAGTTTTTTAAATGAAATGGATAAATTATCAGCAAAAATAGGTACGACTTTACCTAAAGGTGCTTCTAAACTCGTTGACCAAACAATTGCAAAGGTTATCAAGAAAAAGGGGCAAGGTGCACTAGAGAGCTGTGCCAAAACACATTTTGCAAATACAAAGAAAGCACAACAGTATTTATAAACAAAAGCGTAAGCGTCCTTTAAGCAATGAACAAAAAATGGAGATGAAAGAAAAACGATATGGGAGTAAATGCCATATCGTTTTTCCTGTTCACGTCCAGCTGCCAGAGCCTGCGCTTTTGTATTATGAACGTACATATGCACTAAATGTCTTGTTGACTGTATCAACAATTGCTTGGTAAGACTCCTCAACTTCATCATCTTTTAACGTCTTTTCCGGATCCTGATAAAGCAGACTGTAAGCAATTGATTTCTTTCCATCTGGAACATTTTCACCTTGATACACGTCGAAAATTTGTACTTCCTTTACTAATGGTGCTCCTATTTCCTCAATTGTTGCTTTAACCTCTCCCGCCTTCACTTCCTCATCCAGGATGAAGGCAATATCACGGGCAATTGAAGGATATTTCGGGATTTGGTTATAATCAGGAACATTGCTAAAAGCAGCAAATACTTTTTCCATGTTGATATCAAATACGTATGTTTCTTTTAAATCCATATTCTTTTGCTCGGTTGGATGTAATTGACCGATAAAACCAATAACACGATCCCCAGTAGATATGACCGCGCTTCTTCCAGGGTGCATATCGGTTAGTCTTCTTTGTTCAAATGTTACAGGAACCTTTAAGAAATCAAAGAGACCTTGAACAATTCCTTTTGCAACAAAAAAGTCCATTGGTTTTTTTTCCTGCTGCCAAAGGTGTTCCATCCACAAACCAGTTAGTGCACCAACAAGACGCAATTCCTCTCTTGGTTGTTTCGTAACGATCTTTTCTTCCGACATAAAAATGGAACCTAATTCAAAATACGCTAAGCTATTTTGATTTCTAGCGCGATTATAGGCTAATGATTGAAGCAGTTCAGGTAACATACTTAACCGTAAATATTTGTGGTCTTCACTCATTGGCATGGATAGTGAAACCGGCTCAAGGTTTTGCTGGCGAACTTCCGGGCTAATTAACTTCTCCTTATTTCCTTCACTTGTCAACGTGTAAGTAATTGTTTCCATTAATCCAGCGCCTTGTAAGAAGTTTTTCACTTCACGCTTCAGTTGTTGTCGTTGAGTTAACGCTCCAGCTTGTGATGCCCCTTGAGGTAATGTGAAAGGTAAATTATCATAGCCATATAATCTGGCAACCTCCTCAAGCATATCCTCAAAGATAGTAATATCTCCCCGACGTGTAGGTACGTATACAGTAAACTTTTCATTCTCTTTTTCATGTTTAAATCGAAGCTTATCTAAAATTTGACCGATTTCTTCAGTTGTAATTTCTGTTCCTAAGCGACTATTTATGGATTCTGTAGCTACTTCTACTACTTTTTCATCACGATCCAATTCATCGAATGTAACTGCGTTAGATAAGACTTTTCCATTTGCATATTGCTGTAATAATTGACATGCGCGTACTCCGGCTTGTTGCACACGATTTGGATCCACTCCTTTTTCAAAGCGTGTACTTGATTCACTGCGCAAACCCGTATCCTTTACCGTTTTACGCACAGCTGTTGGTGCAAAATATGCTGCTTCCAACAACACAGTAGAAGTGTCCACATTAACTTCTGTACTTGATCCACCCATTACACCTGCCAAAGCGATTGGATCTTTACCATTGGTGATAACAAGGTGATCCTCAGTTAGACTTCTTTCTTGATCATCTAATGTAACAAGTGTTTCATTATTTTTAGCACGTCTAACCACAATTTTATTAGACTGCATACGGTCAAAATCAAAGGCGTGAAGTGGTTGACCATATTCAATTAATACGTAGTTCGTAATGTCAACAACGTTATTAATTGGACGAATACCAGCAGCCATTAAGTAATTTTGCATCCATAATGGAGAAGGCATTACTTCAATATCTTTGATTAAAAACGCACCGTAAAATGGATTCAAGTCTGCCGTTTCAACTTCAACCGAAACGTTCTCCTCAACTTCTTCATGAATGGATTCCACTATTTCATCTGGTAACTTAATGGGCTGATTAAGAATTGCTGCTACTTCATATGCAACACCTAACATACTCAAGCAATCTGCACGATTTGGGGTTAGATCAAATTCTAAAATAGCATCATTTAAATTTAATAACGGCTCAACATCCTCCCCAACTGTAACATCTCCATTAAAAACAAAAATTCCTTCTGCAATATCCTTAGGAACATACTTTTCTTCAATTCCAAGTTCTTGCAAGGAACATATCATCCCGTTTGATTCAACACCACGTAATTTTACCTTTTTTATTTTAAAATTACCTGGTAATACAGCACCAGGCTTAGCCACTGCGACCTTTTGACCCTCGGCAACGTTTGGTGCTCCACAAATAATTTGTAATTTTTCATCCCCAATATCTACCTGACAAAGATTTAATTTATCGGCATTCGGATGTTTTTCGCACGATTCAACTAATCCAACAACAACACCAGTACTTTTCTGGGCAACGTATTCAATCCCATCCACTTCGATACCGGATTTTGTAATTTTTTCTGCTAATTCTTCTGGATCAATATCTCCTATATCAACATAATTTCTTAACCAATTTAATGATACTAACAATTTAATTTTCCTCCTTACGCATTATGATATTGTTTTAAAAATCGAATATCGTTTGTGTAAAATTGGCGGATATCATCCACTCCGTATTTCAACATCGCAATTCGTTCTGGTCCCATACCAAAAGCAAATCCTGTATATTCTTTAGGGTTGTACCCAGCCATCTCCAATACTTTCGGATGAACCATGCCAGCACCCAAAATTTCTATCCACCCCGTTTTTTTACATACGGAACAACCTTTACCACCACACACCTTACAGGAAATATCCATTTCTACGGATGGCTCTGTAAATGGGAAAAAGCTAGGACGTAATCTGATTTCACGATCATTTCCAAACATTTTCTTAGCAAAATTATCTAATATCCCTTTTAAATCACTCATTCGAACATTCTTGTCTACAAGCAGACCTTCTATCTGTGTAAATTGATGAGAATGTGTCGCGTCATCTGTATCCCGGCGATAAACCTTCCCTGGACAAATCATTTTAACAGGCTGATTTCCATCAAGCGAGCGCATTGTTCTTGCCTGAACTGGTGATGTATGTGTCCGTAATAATAATTCATTTGTAATATAAAATGAATCTTGCATATCACGAGCTGGGTGATCCTTCGGAAGATTTAATGCTTCAAAGTTATAATAATCTGTTTCTACTTCTGGCCCTTCTCTTACTTCAAAGCCCATGCCGATAAATAAATCTTCAATTTCTTCAACAATCTTAGTTAACAGATGTGGTCCACCAATCTGAACTGGACGACCTGGCAACGTAACATCAATTGCTTCTTTTTCCAATTGTGCTTCTAGAGCAACTTGCTCCAGTTTTTTATTTTTATCGTCAATAGCTGCTGTAATTGTTTCTCTAACAGCGTTAGCAATTTCTCCTACTACTGGCCGTTCTTCTTTAGAAAGTTTACCCATTCCTCTCAAAACACTAGTTAATGAGCCCTTTTTTCCTAAAATTGCTACACGGATTTGTTGAAGTTCTTTCATATCATTGGTGTGCTTTATTTTTTCCAGTGTTTCAGATTGTATCGCTTCTAATTGCTCCTTCATAACAAATTGCCTCCTTGTATCTTTTAAATGAAATTAAAAAAAGCCCCGTTCCCTAAAAAGGGACGAGGCTTTGAATTCGCGGTACCACCCTTGTTGACACACGTTAGTAATGTCCAACTTAAGCTTGATAACGGATATGAAATCCGGATCACCTTTACTTGATTTATCAAGGTCCAAGTGTCAGCTCCAGAGTGAAACATTAACAATCTCCATGGTAGAAACGTTTACAGTCTAAGACGTTTCCTCCCTTTACCGATGTTAGAAAAGTTGTTAACAGACTCTTTCTTAGCCATTTTGTTGAAATTTATTTCATTATAGATAAAAAACTCAAAAGTTGCAAGACTTAACCCTTTACATAATACATTAATATACCGGATGCGACACTTACATTTAGTGATTCAGCCTTACCGTATATCGGTATTTTCACAATCGTATCAACTAAACGGAGTAATTCATCTTGTATTCCTGCTCCCTCATTTCCTACAATCAATGCTACTTTCTCATCTACGGTTACTTCATTAAATGGGTAAGCATTTTCAAGGGCAGCACCCCAAATGCGATATCCTTCTTCCTTAAGTTCACTTGTTTTAGTAATAAGATCAGCCTCCATGATTGGAACATGGAATAACGAACCTTGTGTTGCTCGAATAACTTTATCATTAAATAAATCAACCGTATCATTTCCGAGAACTACAGCATCAAACCCTGCTGCATCAGCTGTTCGAATTATAGTGCCAAGATTACCAGGATCTTGTACTGCATCAACAAGTAATACATTGTCTCCTGATATTCGCTTAGGGGGTTGGATTTGTACAACTGCTGCTATACCTTGGGGGGCTTTGGTTTGGGCGATATGTTGAAATACGTTATCACTTACAATGGTATAGGGAATATCCTTGCATGAATTTGGTAATTCGATATCATTTTCAAGTATAATTTCAATAACGTCCCAATTACTAGTGATAGCTTCCTCAATGAGATGGAAACCTTCAATTAAAAACGTTTTTGAATTTACTCTTTCTTTCCGTTTATGTAGTTTCTTCCAATCCTTTATTTTCTCATTTTTAACAGAGGTAATCATTTTTTTCATTCCCATCATTATATCTTGTATCATCATACATATTTAACCCCATAGTGGTCAAACTATCAGTAGTTCAAAACAATTCATAAGGGGTGAACTAATGGATCTAAATTTAAGAAAAGCGATATTATCCAATATTGCTACAAATGACCAAGACCAATTAGAAGCTACGATTGTTGATGCTATTAAAGATGGAGAAGAAAAAATGTTACCTGGTTTAGGTGTTCTCTTTGAATTAATCTGGCAACAGTCAAATGAACAAGATAAACAGGAAATGATAGACGCTTTAGAACAAGGGGTCAAACAAGCAACAACAAGTTAAAAGCACGAGTAATTTCTAGCTAAGATAGATGATGATAATGCATCTATCTTTTCTTCTTGCCATCTTTTATTCAAAAACACGGACCAATATATAAACATATTTTATTTTCCCTGAAAATGATATAGAATTAATGATATGTATTAATATTATACAGTTCTACCTATGTAATACATATAGTTAAAGAATTAACGGGGAGAGGGGAAATAAAATGGGGTCCAAAAAGATCATCGCCATTATCATTGGCACAGTATTGGTAGTAGGAGGTAGCGTTGCTGCTTTTGTATTATTAAACCTGCCTGCAAAGCAAACATATTTCTTAGCAGAAAAAAATTCAGCAGAGTTTCTAGTTGATAAATTTGAAGAACGTTACCAACCAGAGTTGGACTGGATGGAGGTAACACAAGAAAAACCGTTCGAAACAGCATTAGAGCTTTCTGCACACTATAATGATCCGAACAGCGGAATGGGAATGGGAATGTTTAGTCCAGAGCAGATTATTAATAATTCTACATTAACAATTACTAGTGCAATGGATCGTGACAACAAGCAATTAAATTCGGAAATAAAAGCAGATATTGGTGGTATGGAAGTTGGTGATATTACTTTTGATTTAACAGCCGATAAAGTAATGTTAGGCTTACCTTTCTTGGAAGAAACCCTTTTGTTGAAAGAAGAAGACATCGGTAATCTGTTAAAAGAAATAGAACCAAATACATTTACGGGCAATGAGAATTTTGATTTTAATACATTTTTCGAGTCCAATAACATGTTATCTGAAGATGACTTAGAATACCTTAAAGAAGAATATGCGACTTTAATTTACGATGAACTTCCTGATGATGCATTTACATCAACAGATGAGACAGTTAATGTTTCTAATGAAACGATCGACACAGAAAAAATTGACTTTAAATTATCAGAAGAAGAAGTGAAAGATCTGTTAACTATTGTTTTGAATAAGATGGAGAGCGATGATCGATTAAAAGAAATTCTTAAAGAACAAATAGTTGTACAGCAATTTGGACTCGGGATATCTGCTTCAAATTTGTCACCTGTCATGGAAACTGAAATGGATGATTTCATTAATGAGTTTGAATCTGGTTTAAAAGAAGCTCAATCGGCATTACAGGATTTCCACATTCCTAATGGTTTACGTTCAACGATCTGGATTAAAGACGACCTAATTGTAAAACGTGACTTTTCTATTGAAATGGGTCCATCAACTGAAGAATTAGGGACGTTTACTGTACAAGGCTCACAGCTCTTCACAGATGTCTCACAGACGTTTGATTATGTTATAGGTGTAACTGATGCCTATATGGATGAAAGCGTAACAGTAGCAGGAGATCTTGCTTGGAAGGATAACAAAGTAAGCGATTCTATTAATCTAACAGCTGGTGGTACCGAAATTATTTATGAGGGAACAGAGTCCCTAGATGATGGAAAACGAGATTTTGAACGTATCTTTTCGATGAATGATAACAATGGCGAGATTGGTAGCTTTCACTGGAGTGGTAATGCAACCTATCAAAATGATCAAATGAATTCAGAGCATAACCTCTCGATAGAAAGTCCTGAAATCAGTCAAGATATGTTTGGCCTAACGATCTTAACTAATGCGAAAGCCATACAAAGTGTTGATATTAGTTCTGAGGAAAACAGTAAGGATATTGGAATCATGAGTATGGATGAACTAATGCAATATATGGAGTTAGAAGTGACACCGCAGTTCCAACAATGGATGTTTAGTACAATGGGTGCAGGTGGTAGTTTTTAACACCCTTAAATGATATGGACGTGTTTATATGAATTTCTTAAAACATGTAGTACTATTTATAAATAATAATTTTAGACAATTACAGAGGAAATGGTTTATACTTCCTCTGATTTTACTTTTTCCAGTTATAATAATTACATTAATAACAACTATTATTATCTCAATATTTACCCCTGATGAGTACAATCCAATTCATATTGGACTAGTTGATTTAGATCAATCAATGGAGACAACATCTGTGGTTGAATTAATAGAGGAATCTTCTCAATTAGGGACATTTATACAGTTACATAGTATGTCAGAAATAGAAGCACAAAGCGCAATACGTAACAATCTAATTAGTACATATGTTATATTTCCTGATGATTTCACAGAAAACCTGTACAACGGAACGTCAGTAACGCTCGAAATGGTTGGTAACCCACAAAAACAAACAGACAGTTATTTAGCAAAGGAGCTCTTAGAGAGTATAACCAGACATATTAGTGCCTCACAAGCTAATATCTTAACGATTAATTACTATGCTAAAGAACTAGCTATCGACAATGAAACACGAAGTGATCTGTTATATGAACAATTTACGAACTTTTTATTTTATACGATTGGGAAGGATCGCACTGTCAATGAAAAAGAAATACTAAATCAAGCTACAACTTCCCCCCTTCACTATTACACACTTTCAAGCTGGTTCATTGTAATGTCAGTTTGGCTTTTATCCATTTATTACGTTTTGAGCAAGGAACATTCTCTACGTTTAAAAAATAGAATGCGTCTTTATGGTGTCACCAACATCCAGCAAATTATCGCAAAAATAATGGTCACCATAATCATAACTACTATCTTTTCAATCCTGGCGTTCATAGGTATGGAACGAATGATAGATTGGGACTTATCTGTAAATGATTTTGTCCGGATTACAAATATAACCTTATTATATTGTATTATCTTTATCGTAAATATAGCTATAATAGAAGGAATTATAGAATCATTAAAACTTAGATTATTAGCCCAATCTATCTTTACTGGGCTAGTTCTACTCATAAGTGGAGCTATCATCCCTACATTATATTTTCCGTTAAATGTGCAGGGTTTGATGCCGTATAGTTTTTCCAGTCAGAGTCTTCTATGGCTACAGGAAATCGTGTTGAATGCTCGGTTATACATTGACTATGTTCCATTATTATTGATGAACGCTATTGGGATATGTGTTCTCCTTGGTCTTTTGCTCTGGAAGGAGCGTAGATTCCCATGAAAAATATAATTACTACTCGATTTATCCATTGGAAAAAACAATGGCTCAGTCTACTTTTCTGGCTCTGCTTCCCTATAGTAGTAACCATCAGTATTACCATTCTTACAGCATCTGTTCAAGAAGATGCGCAAGTTCCAGTAGGTATTGTTATAGAAGACGAAACACCCATGGTAGTAGATCTTTTGAAAAAAATGAAACAAGCCTCATTGATAGATGTCTATGAAATGGATGAAAGCGTAGCATTGCATAAGCTCAGAAAACACGAACTGGATAGTGTATTCATTATCCACGAGGGCTATGAAGAAGAAATAAGAAAAGGTAATCGGGATCGGTTAATTACAGCCTATCAATCTGACCTGTCTTTTGCATACACACCTGCAAAGGAATTAATTATTTCCTACATTCAACAGGAAACTGGACGTTCTAAAGCTGCATATGTAGTTAAAGATTTAGGTGATAGCTACCAACAAGACCAGCAATGGTCATGGGATGAGATAGTAGATAAATCAATAGAAATCCAAGCAGAGGAAAACCTACTACATACTTCCTTTGCATTCTTGAATTCAGGAAGTTCAACCGCCGATCATCAGCAAACAGTATGGGATATATGGAGTCTATGGGCAGTTGCAAGTTTATTAGCTACATTTTTATTATTTGATTGGATAATTAAAGAAAACCGGGAACATCTAAAATCCAGATTTCTATTTATGAGGTTCTCATTTAAAAATTACGTAGTGTTTACATTTTTTCTTTACACCCTGTTACTTTGGTTGCTAGATTGTTTAACCATCGTTATGTTTCAATTATTTTTAGGTGAAAATACCGAGCTTTTGTTTGTCTTAGATATCACCTTCTATCGAACAATGATCAACATAGCGGCTTTATTATTAGCACTTTGTTTCCGCAATGTACTGTATTTTTACGGGATGTCATTTGTAATCACCATGGTGTTAGGTATTACTAGTGGGGCTATTATACCAATAGATAATTTTAGCAGAAATTATCCATGGATTGAATGGTTTAATCCAATAGGTACATTTCTGACAAACGAAAAATTTTCTTTCCTTTTCGTTATCCTAATTCTGTTATTTATATGGTGGTATGTAAGAAAGGAGAATTCCAATGCTTAATGTACGTTCCATCTCTCATTCTTATAGTACAAAATCTGTATTTAAAAATGTCTCTTTTTCGGTTTCAAACGGAGAAATTGTTGGTCTTGTTGGGGAAAATGGTGCTGGTAAATCTACTCTTCTAAAAACACTAGCAACCTTAACAAACCCAGTTGAGGGCGAAATTATGCTACATGACCAACCCTATCATCAACAAAAAAAAGATATTCGCAAGAAAATTGGATTTGTACCACAGGACATTGCACTTTGGGAAGAGTTTACGGTGGAAGAAAACATGATTTTCTTTGAAAAGCTTTCCTGGGTTACAAAAAATAAAGAAGACCTAAAACAAATTTGTCAGGATATGAACTTGGATAAATGGAATGAACCTGTGAAATCATTATCTGGCGGCATGAAACGTAAGTTGAATTTAGCCATTTCTCTTATACATGACCCACAGGTACTCCTATTAGATGAACCAACTGCTGGAATTGACTTAAAATCAAGAAAAGAAATTGGTTCCTATCTATATAAAAAGGCCAAAAATGAAAATAAACTAATTATCTATACGTCACACGACATGGATGAAATAATTACATTGTGTGATCGGGTTTATTGTCTTGGAAAAGATCCATTCTACGAACAGCTACTAGAAAAAGCTGAAAAGGAACTTATTGTATTATAATGTTGCTTAGTTATCGTATCTTAAGTAGAATATATATAAAGCTAACGTGAACAGGAGATATGTTGTATGGACATTAAACAGTTACAAAGCATAATTCAATCACAAGCGATGGCAACACTAACTTCTAAAGATAATACTTTTTCCGCTCATTCTTCTATGGTTGATTTTGCTTTTAAGCAATTACTGGAGGAACAACTAAACAATTCATTAAGTAGTTTTGAAGCACCTGTACAGAATGCTCCATTACATACAAATACGGTTCCTAACATTACTTCAACTGCCCAGGAGTTTGATACACATATAACAGATATAGCTAAAAAGTATGGAATAGATACTAATTTGATTCAGTCTGTCATTAAAGCAGAATCTAATTTTAATACGAATGCCAAAAGTCATGCAGGTGCACAAGGGTTAATGCAATTAATGCCTGCTACTGCTAAAGCCCTGGGAGTAACGAACCCTTATGATCCTGCTCAAAATATCGAAGCCGGCACAAAATATTTAAGCCAAATGCTAGATCGGTATAATGGTAATCTTGAACTAGCACTAGCTGCATATAATGCTGGACCTGGGAATGTTGACAAGTACCAGGGAATACCACCATTTGAAGAAACACAAAACTATGTTAAAAAAGTAATGAATTCATATTTGGCCTAAGAAAGAGGAGCATCGAACCGATGCTCCTCTTTCTTTATTATAAAATTAGGAGCCTGTGGATAATTATTAACTGTTTAAGCCACGTCCAGCTCCGACGTACAGGACAAGGAAGGCTTCGACAGCGAATTATCGCACGATGAAAAAGCGAACTTCTTTTTCAAGGACGTGACGAACTTAGCCTGTAAGGGCGTTTCTAGCTTTTGTTTTTAGTGGTTGTTATGACAATTTAATCTCTTTAACCTTGTCATTATCTAATTTCTTAATTGCTTCAACAATTAATTTAACTGCGTTTTCGAAATCGTCACGATGTAAAATTGCAGCGTGTGAATGGATATAACGTGTTGCAATAGTAATGGATAACGATGGTACGCCATTAGCAGTTAAGTGAATGGAACCTGAGTCTGTTCCACCACCAGCCATTGACGCATACTGATACGGAATCTTATGTTCATCAGCTACATCAATAATAAAGTCCCGAACACCTTTATGAGATATCATCGATGCATCATATAAAACAATTTGTGGGCCTTCACCTAACTTACTGTCTGCATCTTTATCGGATACACCAGGCATGTCTCCTGCAATACCTACGTCCACTCCAAAGCCGATATCAGGTTTGATTGCGTGAGCGGATGTACGAGCACCACGTAGTCCAGTTTCTTCTTGAATCGTACCAACACCATACACGACATTCGGGTGGTTCTGCCCTTTAAGTTGTTTAAGCACTTCAATTGCAATTGCACAACCGATTCGATTATCCCATGCTTTTGCTAATAACATTTTATCATTTTTCATCTGTGTAAATTCAAAGTATGGCACAATAGAATCGCCAGGTTTCACACCAAATTCAGCTGCTTCTTCTTTACTAGAGGCACCGATATCAATAAACATATCCTTAATCTCAACTGGTTTTTTACGCGCTTCTGGTGATAAAATGTGTGGAGGCTTTGATCCAATGACTCCGGTAACTTCATCCTTCTTTGTCATAATAGTAACACGTTGTGCTAGCATAACTTGATTCCACCAGCCACCTATTGTTTGGAAATACACATACCCTTTATCATCAATTCGGGTAACCATAAAACCTATTTCGTCTAAATGGCCTGCAACCATAATCTTAGGACCATTCTCGTCACCTGTTTTTTTAGCAATTAAGCTTCCTAAATTATCAGTAAAAACTTCTTCTGCGTATGGTTTAATATAACTTTCCATGACATCTCTTGCTTCTTTTTCATTTCCTGAAATACCTTTTGCGTCTGTTAGATCTTTTAACATGGTAAGTGTTTCATCTAATTTTGCCATATGTAGTAATATCCTCCTTTTAAATATATGTACCCTAATTAGTATAACTTTTTTCTGTAAAATAACAAAATATTTAAAGTTTAGTAGCCCTGTTGCTGTCTATCATAATTAACCTCATTTTTCTTTAAATAAGCATCTCTTACATCTTCCTCACTGAACCCCAAAATGCTTCCTAATGTCAGGTAATTTTCAAATACATTATTGTAATTGATTTGTGTTGATTCTTTTTTAAACTGAACACATGCTTCATACACTTTAGTAAACTGATCTGTTTCACTGTTAGTACCAATAGTAAGAACAGATGATTCATACCGGTAACCTTTATCCAATCCAAGTGATAAAATAAAGTGAATACCATCAACATATTCTTCTAAAATAACATCCTTTGAATTCCTTGGTTTAGTGCTCCAAAATTTAAAGCATCGTGTTTCATTTGCCAGTTCACCAAGTTCAACCAACAAAGCCAAATACTTATCCTCAAATAAATCCCTGTCTGTTAGATTGTTGTTCTCTTCAATGTAAGTATCTAATTGTTTTTGCATCGTAAATAGTGATGTCCAATCCATTTTATTCTACTCCTTTACTATTTTGTACGATTGTATCATGAAAGTTTAAGAAATATATTTAATATGACTAAAAAATAATGAAACCTGTAGAATACTAGTACGTATAATATACTAACTAATATCAGGGAGACGGTTAATATGATCGTAATCTTATTTCGAGTACTTATACTTATAGCAATAACACTTCTCGTGTATACGGTGTTTGAGTATTATCGTAACCCTCAAAGACGATTACGAATCGCTAAAGCCAACCAGACATTTTACTTTTTGGATGAAGCAAATAATAGTAAAAAAAATCTACAATTAGTTTACAAAGGTTGTCTTTTTGAAGGTGAGAAATATCTAGGCGCCACAGAGCAATCATTTGAAGTAGTTACGATCCATATAATTGCCCATGATCCTCTAGATTTACGAGGTATAACAAAAGATGATTTATATTTTATAGAAAAGGAAATATTGATTCGCTATCCATTTGCTGTGATTGAATGGAAGCATCCAATTGATCAATTAGTATTACCAAATAATAACAATTAAGCCCATGTAAAAACGCCCATCTACTGCTCCAAAGATGGGCGTGTTTTACAATTTAGGTACTTAATTGGAAAAAGTCACGCCATTTAATACTAATTTCTTTTCGGCGCAATATATAAATAAATGGTAATAAAGCGATTAAAAACACGAAGACATATAGTGGGGATAAGCTGGATATCCATTGACCTATAGAAGTATAAACAAAAGCTAATGGAATGTTGGAAAAAAGGGATGATTTCGTATAGTCCTTAAAACTTGCAGATATTTCAATTAAACATAGAGATAAAAGATGAAAATGAATAAATGGTACAAGTCGTAAAAGCGCTATTTGTGAAGTCGTAAATTCATAATGCTTACCAATCAGTTTCTTTTTTAGATGTACTAACTTTTTAAATGTTTTTGGCATCCAGTGAATGACTCCATAAAAAATGATGCTAGAAAGTGTGATACCAATTATCGAATATACTGTTCCAGCTATTGCACCAAACAAGACTCCTCCAGAAACTACAATAAACACAACTGGAAGAAAAAATAATGGCCTGAGCAAATGAAAACTGATGAATAAAATGGGTGCAAACAATCCACCTGTCTCAACAAATGCCATTAGATAGTTACGAAACAGCTCCATACCTTACCTCCTTCAAAAGAGCATGTTAGATTATCAAGCTTAATTTCTCTATGGAACTGAAATAATGATTAGTACATGTATATGACAATAGACGAGCCTTTATGACATGGAAAAGATTACATACAAAAATATTATGAAATGCAAGATCATTAAGACAGGCATTCCCACCATAAAAGATCGATGTTTCGTTTTATGATGATACAACCTCATGCCTAAGAAAGAGCCGAATGATCCACCAATAATCGCCAACATCCAAAATGTACGTTCTGGAATTCTGTACTGTTGTTTCTTTGCTTTTCGTTTATCAATACCCATCAATATAAGCGATACTATATTCACACCTATTAAATAAGGCAATATGACTTCTAAGTCATTCATTTAATATTCTCCTTTATAGACAAAAGCGTGAGCGACTTGAAAGACACGACAAGCATAAAGAGTTCACGTATTGTGGATACCTTTAATCACACAAAACCTAACTGCTTATGTCTCGAAAGTTTAGACGCTGGCCTCCATTGTATTTTACAAGGATATAAATAGGACCAAATCCATTACAAGATGGATTTGGTCCTAAATATACCTTTATTTTAAAGCTGATTTAGCTTTATCTGCTAGTTGAGAAAAACCTTGTTCGTCATGGATTGCAAGATCTGACAACATTTTACGGTTAACTTCGATTCCAGCTACTTTAAGACCGTGCATTAACTTGCTGTACGAAATATCATTTGTACGTGCAGCAGCATTAATACGAGAAATCCAAAGCTTACGGAATTCACGTTTCTTTTGTTTACGGTCACGATATGCATATTGACCTGATTTCATTACTTGTTGTTTTGCTGTTTTAAATAACGTTCTTTTTGAACCATAATAACCTTTAGCTAGCTTTAATACGCGTTTACGACGTCTGCGCGTAACTGTTCCACCTTTAACACGTGGCATAATAATTTCCTCCTATTACAATCAATATCGTTATAATTCCTAGTAGTTTATCTTGATGCAACCTTTTTATTTATAAGGAAGCATTGATTTAATACGCTTGAAATCACCAGCGGAAACAATATTAGCTTTACGAAGCTTGCGTTTTTGCTTTTGTGATTTATGAGCAAACATATGGCTTGTGTAAGCATGTGAACGTTTCAATTTTCCTGTGGCTGTTTTTTTAAAGCGTTTTTGAGAACCTTTGTGGGTTTTCATTTTAGGCATTGATAATTCCTCCTTATGACTTCGATGATTATTTTTCGTTTACTGGAGCGAGCATCATAAACATATTACGACCTTCCATTTTTGCTTTGGATTCAATCGTAGATATGTCTTTCACTTCTTCCGCCAAGCGGTCTAATACCTCTCGTCCGAGCTCTTTGTGTGTAATAGCACGCCCGCGAAAACGAACAGATGCTTTTACTTTATCGCCTTTTTCCAAGAATTTTCTAGCGTTTTTTAATTTTGTATTAAAATCATGATCGCCAATTCCAGGTGTAAAACGAACTTCTTTTACATTTATAATTTTTTGTTTCTTGCGTGCTTCTTTCTCTTTCTTTTGCTGTTCAAAGCGATATTTACCAAAGTCCATAATTCGACAAACTGGTGGTTTTGCGTTGGGCGCAACTAACACTAAATCCAGATTTCTTGTTTGTGCGATATCCAATGCCTCGTTACGTGATTTCACTCCAAGCTGATCACCGTTTGAGTCGATAAGACGAACCTCTCTAGCCCGAATTTTCTCATTAACATTCATGTCTTTGCTAATAGCCAGCCACCTCCAAATAGTATTAAGTGTTACTGATCCTTCATTGACAAGCGACTTTTCATTGCATTAAAAATGTGTCGGTACATTATGCACCCACACGTCTCCAATAGTCTATTAAAAGAGTTTATAACCAGTCAACTACATAAGTGTGTCGATCAGGTGAGAAGCGGGTGCTTCTACTTGTCTCAGATCATTAAATTTTTATTCAACTTTTATAGAATAACATTAATATACTATTATGTCAACGATCCTTTTTGGAACATATTAATATTATTCCACAACATATTAACTATATCATATTTTCATACTATAGAAAAGCCCAAACATACCTGTTGTATGCTTGGACTTCTTGATCACTTTTTACGTAATGTCTTCTCAGATATCTCTTGATTAATTAAATCAACGAACTGATCATAAGCAATTGTATCCGAATTCTGTTCACCATATCGACGAACGTTTACTGCATGATCATTGATTTCATTATCACCCAATACTAACGAAAACGGCACTTTTTGGGTTTGAGCTTCTCTTATTTTATAGCCGATTTTCTCATCTCGTTCGTCGACAACAACACGAACTCCCTGAAATCTTAATTTGTCAGCGATATCCTTGGCATAATCTAAATGCACTTGTGGTGAGACTGGTATTACCTTTACTTGGACAGGAGCTAACCATGTTGGAAATGCCCCTTTATATTCTTCAATTAAAAATGCAACAAAGCGTTCCATTGTTGACACAACCCCGCGGTGAATAACTACTGGACGATGCTCCTTACCATCCTCCCCGATATACGTTAAGTCGAACCGTTCTGGTAAGTGGAAGTCCAATTGAACTGTTGATAATGTTTCATCCTTCCCAAGAGCTGTTTTTACTTGAACATCCAGTTTAGGACCATAAAAAGCAGCTTCTCCTTCTGCTTCTACATAATCGACATCCATTTCCTCCATCGTTTCTTTAAGCATCGCTTGTGCTTTATCCCACATTGCATCATTGTCTACATACTTTTCTTTATCTTCTGGATCACGATATGATAAACGGAAATAGTAATTGTCAATACCGAAATCCTCATATACTTTTTGTACTAGTTCTACAACACGGATAAATTCAGCCTTTAATTGATCAGGGCGTGCAAAGATATGAGCATCATTTAAAGTCATCGCTCGTACACGTTGCAGACCTGCTAGGGCTCCTGACATTTCATGGCGATGCATGGTACCGAGTTCAGCTATTCTAACCGGCAGATTACGATAGCTGTACAATTGATTTTTATAAACCATCATATGATGCGGACAATTCATTGGTCGAAGTACTAAATCTTCATTGTCCATTTCCATTGTTGGAAACATATCGTCTTTATAATGATCCCAATGCCCACTAGTTTTGTATAGTTCAACACTGCCTAATACAGGTGTATATACATGGTCATATCCCAAACGCTCTTCTAAATCAACAATATAGCGTTCGATGTTACGTCGTATCGTTGCACCTTTTGGAAGCCATAAAGGTAAACCTTGTCCAACCTTTTGTGAAACTGTAAAAATCTCTAATTCTTTACCTAATTTACGGTGATCCCGTTCTTTTCTTTCTTCTAAAATACGTAAATGTTCCTCAAGCTGGCCTTGTTTTTCAAACGCTGTTCCATATATTCGTTGCAACTGCTTATTATTACTATCGCCACGCCAATATGCACCAGATATGCTTAATAATTTAAATGCTTTAATTTTATTTGTAGCCGGCACGTGTATTCCCCGACATAGATCAAAGAATTCACCCTGCTTATAAATGGTTACTTGCTCACCTTCTGGAATTGCATCAATCAATTCGAGTTTAAGGCCATCACCAATTTCCTTAAACATTTCCTTCGCTTCTTCCCGCGATACTTCAATTCGCTCAATTTCAAGGCTTTCATCAACAATCCGTTTCATCTCTTTTTCTATTTTCGGCAAATCCTCTGGAGTCAACGTATGATCCATATCCATATCATAATAGAAACCCTCTTCAATGACTGGACCAACACCAAACTTCACATCTTTATATAAACGTTTAATAGCTTGTGCCATCAAATGGGCAGTGGAATGACGCATGATATCGATACCTTCATCACTTTTGTTTGTAATTATTTCAATTGTACCACCCTCATATAACTTACGGCGCAGATCCACTGAATGTCCATCCAATTTAATTGCTAGTGCTTGTTTTTTTAAACCTGAAGAGATAGATGAAGCAATTTCTTCACCAGTAGTCCCCTCTGGAAACCCTTTATTTGCTCCATCTGGAAAAGTTAATTTGATTTTTGTCATGAATAACACTCCTTTTTTAAATTTATTTTCTTTACACATTAAAAAACGCCCATCCCTCTGCATCTAAGCAAAGGGACGAGCGTTAGCACGTGGTTCCACCCTTGTTTCCGTAATATAAGAAAGACTACGGCTCAAGTATCTTTAACGCAGATATACGCCACTATATACTTACATTTCCATAGCAGAGTTCAAAGGTGGTGATCATTTACAAGTATAGGGGGAAGTTTTCAGCCAGTGACTTCCTTCTCTTGTCTATCCAAAAGGTAAACAATCCTGTCCTCATCGATACTTTTACATTCATATAATGATATATAAATCGTATTATAGCCTCTGTAATATATAAAATCAAGTTTTACTCGTTATTTTTTAAATAATAAGGAAACGGAAATTTATTATATGGTTCAAAGTCGACTTTTTCTTGAAAAACATTAATGATAGTTAGAGTTTTCGGCTCTGATGGATGATCTCCATAAATTTTAATGCTTTCTGGTGCCATAGCAACTAATGGTGCTAAATTCCATTCATCCGCATCTAAGCCAACAATGTATAACGGTTCTTTTTGCATAATCATACGTAACTCCATTTTGGAGAATCGTTTCCCATTTGGCTTAAAAAATGAAAAATTACTTCCCTGCAAAACATGAACGGAACTATAGCTTGGCTTCTTTTTCGCGATGTATTCACGCAGCATATTGATAAACGTCTGGTGATCTTCTTCACGCTTAAATTCATCTATAGCCAAACCAACATAGTGTATGAGTTGGTCTTTAAAGGCTTTTAAACTAAATTTTACTATCGAATCATAGTGAATTACATTTGTATTCTTTATATTTGCTAAAAACAAGGAGTGTAGTAACTTGTAAGGATCCTTGTTATCACGAACAGTTAAGCTGTCATCATCCTCTCCGGAAAATATCCAATGGGTCAAATCAAGTATTCGTTCCATTTCATCACGATTGCTGTAATAATAATACCCTTCAATAACATCGGTCATCATCTTCGTTAATCGATGTGTTGAAAATACATCTACCATTGACTTTGCAATTGCTTCAGTTGTTTCGTTATTTGGAAGTTTATAATCAAACTGTAAATGATTCCCCCATTCCTCATCTGTTTTCCAATGTAATTCAATTTGCTTATTATAACGAAACAAATGTTCACAAAAGCTAATTACTTCTTTATCCGATGCAAAAAATACCTCCAGCAACAACATCACCCTCACCCAAGACCAAACTGTTACATTATATGGACAATGTCAGTAAAAAATGTATAATCACTAAAAACTAGTAACTATAGTAAATGGAGGGATGAAGGAACAAAAGCTAGAAATGCCCTTACAGGCTAAGTTCGCCACGTCCTTGAAAAAGAAAAGCACTTTTTCTTCGTGCGATGATTCGCTGTCGAAGCATTCCTTGTCCTGTACGTCGGAGCTGGACGCGGCTTACACAGTCAATAAATTATCCATAGGCTACAAATTTTATAATTTCCTAAGCTATTAGAAAACTTGGCTTATCGTTAAAGGAATTCTTAGTAAGCGTACTTTGCTTTCTTAGAAGCCCTTA
>NZ_JBHTKJ010000040.1:0-3954 GCF_042675965.1 Virgibacillus byunsanensis
CCCCTTACCGTTGGGCTACGTCCTTCACACACTTGAAGAGGGAGACTTCTTTCGGAAGTACGTTAAAGTATAAATATACTCTTTGGTGAACAAAACTTATTAAAATATCTCAAGCTCATGATAACACATCATGACAATAATCTTTGAAAGCGAGGAATATGTATGCGTTTTGAAACAAAAGCCATTCACTCCGGGCGTTTGATTGACAAATCAACGAGCTCGGTCACCATGCCAATCCATCTCTCTACGACATTCGAACGAGCTCAAGATGGATCTTATCAAAATGAATTCGTATATAGCCGTGAAAATAATCCCAATCGCCGGGCTCTGGAAGACTGCCTCACTTCACTCGAGGATGGGCATGATTGCGTCGCTTTCGCATCAGGGATGGCAGCCATCACATCATTAATCGAAGCTCTTCCTACCGATAAACCGCGCCGGGTGATTATGCCAATCGATATGTATTATGGGATTCGTTCCCTTCTTTCAGACACGGATATCGGATTAAATTTCGATATTGAAATTGTAGATATGACAGATCTCAATAACGTTGAGAAGGCAATAAAAATGGCACCTACCGGTCTGGTTTGGATTGAAACACCTTCTAATCCACTTCTGAAGGTTACCGATATTGAAGCAGTGGCACAGATAGCGCAAGAGGCCGGTGCGTATACCGTTGTTGATAATACGTGGGCCACTCCAGTTCTGCAGCGGCCGCTCAGTCTTGGAGTTGATTTCTCACTCCATGCTGTAACCAAATATATCGGGGGGCATAGTGATTTAATGATTGGCGCAGCTATCGCAAAATCCGATAGCCCTATGTTGGCCAATCTCCGGGCTTGGCAGCATTCAAAAGGTGCTGTGCCTTCTCCATTCGAATGCTGGCTTGCTCTGCGCGGCGTTCAATCGCTTGCCCAGCGTATGGCGACTCACTGTTCAAATACATCGGCAATTGCGGATTTTTTGGAACATCACCCGAATATCGAAGCCGTTCATTATCCCGGTCTCGCTGAGCATCCGGGACATCATATTGCAGCACGGCAAATGAGTTCATTCGGCGGTATGTTGTCCTTTCAGGTAAAAGGCGGTCAGGATGAAGCAATGGCTGTTGCTGCAAAGGTACATTTGTTTACACGTGCTACAAGTCTGGGGGGAACGCACAGTCTCATTGAGCACCGGGCTTCAGTTGAAGGAAGCACATCGATGGCTCCATCTAATCTATTACGTGTATCGGTCGGGCTCGAACATGTGGATGATCTCAAAGAAGATTTATTACAGGCTCTGGAATAAATAAAATGAAACTCCATTCAGAGGGATAACTCTTTCTTCCGCCTCTGAATGTTAGTTGAAGAAGTATTCCCTGACTTTTGAGATCAATAAGGTCATATTCACGTCATTTCACATTAGAGCATTTAGGTTTGTAGAAGGCTAACTTCAATCAAATTTGTATAACAAGTATTACATATTGATTCCAATATTATGCTATTAATTTTTGATGCTTCTTCATTAAGTAAAAACACACGTTACAGATTTAATACGTTGTACAAGTAAACAACCCCCTAATTTCCTTTAATTGATGGAACTAGACAATAAAAGCTAATTCGCCCCATAGTCTATAAGGTAACATTACTTTGTTATTATTATTAATCATGCTGAATATTGCCATTGCAGTAGATCCAACTTTGCCATGTTTTTCTCCCACCTCTGCCATGAAATGGAGCCACTCGTGACAGTGAGACACTACCTATGTGGCATTTAATTTTCTTATTCATGCCGTTTCCTTACCAAGGTTGTTCAATCATTCAGGATATCGTAAGAGTCATGTACAATACAATCAGTTTCGTTTCAGCAAGTGAGACCTCGCGTATTTTTCATCCTGTCCTATATTTAATTACGTGAGGAGCCATTCGTCAAAAATGAGTAAAATCACCTTTTTCATAATTACCTTATAGAAATACCTTCTCCTCACGCGATTTCCAGTCCATCCATTAAATCAGGTAGCCTTGCGTACCATATTTTGTGAAATTGATGATAGACTGCCAGAATAAAAGCTCAGGCAAGATTTCCATTGCCAGATAATAAAATTAAAAGAGAAATAGTTAGTTATACAATTAAGTTGCCCAAACGGTTCAGTGTAAATTTTAGAATTTGAAAATACAAGTAAGATTTTCGTTAGGGAAAATCTAATAAAATGGAACACTAAACAGGCTAGTATACTCTCTTCACAGTATTATGCAGTTTGTAAAATGGGATAATTTGCACTTCCCTCTTTGAAATTCCACTATTGTGTGATATAATTGTTTGAACATTTTAAAAAGTGAATTTAAATCTTCTTATCAAGAGAGGTAGAGGGACTGACCCTGTGATGCCTCGGCAACCTACATGATTATATGTAAGGTGCCAAATTCAGCGTGAATGTGTTACACATTCCGAAGATGAGAAGGATTTATTCTTATTGATTAAATCCCTTCTCTTTTCTGTAGAAGGGATTTTATTTTTACCTAAAATTAAAGGAGGAGTTTGTATGACTGAGCAGATTATAAAGGTATCATCGAAGGGAAAATGGGAAGATAGAGTTCGGACAACTGTCCAAGTAAGGGATTTTGAACAAATTGTTATAGATGAGCCAAAAGAATTAGGCGGTACCGACGTAGGGGCTAACCCGGTTGAATATGTATTGGCATCCTTATCCGGATGCACCTCAGTCATCATTTCTTTGGTTGCCAAAGAACTTGATTTTAGCTACACTGATGTTGAATTTTATAATGAGGGTACCTTGGACCTGAGAGGTTTAAATGGCGTTGAAGATGTTTCATCTCACTTCCAAACAGTAACATTCAAAGTGACTATTGAAACTGATGAAAGCGATCAACGAATAGCAGAGTTAAAAACAGAAGTCGAAAGAAGATGTCCTGTCTATAATTTATTAAAAGACGCGGGAATTACATTAGAGTCATCATGGATAAAGAAAGAAACCGTCCATACTAAATAAAAACCTATAAATTAAATATGGCAGACCAACGAAATTAATTTCATTGGTCTGTCTTTTCATGGATTTTACATCTATTTATTATAACGTATTAAAAAATTTATTAAAAAATTATTTTACTGTATACAATAATAAACCAAGAGAGCACCTACTTCTTATTGAAAATCGTTATTTTACATAAGGGTGATTATGTGATCTGGGAATTACTGCTTTGTGATAAGTATAAGCATACCTTTATTTCTACACAAACGAAAAACATGGTGCCCACCTTGATTCATTACCTCAACTTTTTTTAAACCTATGCAAAGAATCCCCTCTTCCCTTCTACTTATCGAAAACTACCACTATCTTTTAGCACCGTCTAAGAGTCCAATACAATCTTTTTCTCTAAAAAGGTCCTAGGAAGACACACAAAATTAGCCCGATAAAGCTGAGTCACTTACATAAGAGACTCAGCTTTATTATCACACTGCATATAAGAATGATCATAGGAATATCTTCTACTTCTATTAATATACATACTTCGACAACTAATATTAATTTCCTCGAAATATTAACATGTTGAAACCTTTACAAAACAACGTTTATTTAATCTCCAAACTCGACCTCATCTAGTACCTTTTCCACATATTCTACAATCATGTCCTGCAATTGTTTAACAGATTTTTCATTCACTTCATGAATATCTTGAACAAGCCCTTTAGATAGTATGTGAGGATCTGCCCCTGCTAGAAAGATAGGATCAACGTTCACATGTTCTCCACAAATTTCACTAGTGAAATATTCCAATGGGTATAACGTTGTATAAATGTCTAATATACCGTTATCATATGTACTTACACTTATATCTTCCTCGATGCCACAACCACTCAAAATTAAACTCACGAACATAACCACATACCTGAATTATTCATACTTCCAAGTTAAGGCATAAACTGAAATTAAAGCTAAGCACTTTTTGCTTT
>NZ_JBHTKJ010000041.1:0-40063 GCF_042675965.1 Virgibacillus byunsanensis
ATGTGGTCTTTACATTTTCAAGGAGTCTACGTGTATTTCCTCCGCTGTTATTTCTGTTACTGTCGTGGGACTGTATTAGTATTAATAGAACCCCTTACCAGTCAAGGTGAGCGGAGGGCGGTGACTCCTGCGGGAACAGCACGTGTCTGAAGACACCGAAGCGGTGGTTTTCCGCTTCGGAGGCTGAAGCCGTGCCCGCGGAAAGCATCCGCCCGTAGCGATCCCAGACGGCGGCAATAGCACGCGTTCTTAGAAATAAGCCTAAAGTTACGTCGCAGTTTATACCTATTGTCACAAAAGCAACAACTTTACGAAACCAGCCTAAATAGCGAACAATAGTAACCTTACTATGATCACTTTTTAATGTTAATGCCCCTTTTCAAACCATTCATTCGATTGTACCTGTAAGAGGACAAGCTTATTATTTATCTGTTTGTAATACAATCGAATTGAAACATCTAAAAGGGGCATCCAACTTAACATTCACCCTTTTAATCGCCTGGTTAAGGGATATATCCCTGCACTTTGAATAACAAGCGACAATAACACTGCTGCAAATGTCAACGAAATAAGAATGTCATTCTTATCAGATGCTACTTCCAACCCCATTAACAATGCTATTGACATGGTACCTTTTATACCAGACCAAGTTATCAACGAAGTATCTTTCATGCTGAATTGATGTTTCCATGCTGGTATTGTTTGTGTAAGACTGATTAGAATTACAAAGCGAACGATTATTGATAAGATAAAAATGATAATTGCAAGGTACCATTCAGGAAAAATCAGGTAATCCCCTGCTTGAATTCCAATCAACAGAAATAGCAACGATAAAAATGATGGCTCCACAATGCTCCAAAATCCATCTAATGAATTACGAAAATGGTCTTCCTTACTATTTTTTCCAAACTCCCACGAAAGCATCAAACCAGCAGAAACAGTAGCCAGAACACCAGAAACCCCAATAATTTCACCTATGTAAAAACTTCCATAGGCAACGATTACACTAAGCATGACTTGGTACTGCCGATCATGTGTATAATGAACTGCTTTGCTCATTAGCCAGCCAAAGCTGATACCAATGAATATACCACCCAGAGAAACAATCAAAAATTCACCAATTAACGTGCTAAACGAAAAACTTGTTTCATTTACAAACATACCCAACAGAACGGTAAAAATAACAATGCTTGTCCCATCGTTCAACAGGGACTCCCCCTCCACAACATCGGCAATCTTTTTATCGCTAGAGGTTTCTTTTAATATGGAAACAACCGAAACAGGATCCGTCGGCGTGAGAATTGCAGCTATTAGCAACGCTCCAATCCACGTGAATTGTACAAAGAGATTACTGACGAAATAAATCAATATACCTAATAATGATACAGTAAGTAGTAAGCCAACAGTACCTAAACAAGTAATGATCCACTTATTCTTCTTTAAAGCTTTTAACGGAAAACTATATGCTGAGATGAATAATAATGCAGGTAAAAAAACATTAAAAATGAGCCCTTTTGTGATAGTCACCTCAGCAAAGTAAGGAATGGGTGCAAGGATTAAACCCAATAATACTAACACTACGGGTACTGGAAAATAATTTTTCTTTTTATCGATTGAAAATACCATGTATCCAATTAATAATAAAAGTATAATTTGATGTGCATTCAATAGTAGGATGCTCCTTTTTAAAAAATAATCCCGCTTATACTATTTCATCCCCTACTTTACCACTATTAAACAAAACTAAATAACCTTACCATAATAGGAACTTGGTAAGGTTATCTAAAGTAATCTATTTCATATCTGGATCTGGTAAATCATCAGATTTTCGTAATGCAAATAATGGTGTATCGTGAATATATGGTGGTGCAGGATTTAGCTTTGGCTTTTTACCATATGGTAACGGGTCCTCTACATAATTAAACGTGCCGAGCCCGTCCATACTTGGTCCATGTGCCCAGCGTCCCTCCGCACTTTGATTACCTAATGAATAATTAAAAAGTGTATAAGCAACTTCTTGCTTTTCTAATTCTCTTGGGAAAGTGCTTGGTACAACAATGTTTTCTTTTGCTTCCAATTCGCAAATTGCTGCATACCACTGGTTCTGGTGCATGGTATCCCTTGCTATTAGCCATGAAAGCATATCTTTCACACCACGATCATCCGTCTGCTCATATAATCGGACTGCCTGTAACCTCCCTTGTGATTCTGCATTTAAATTTGCACGAAAGTCAGCTAACAAATTACCACTTGCAATAATATAGTCAGCTGTCCAACGGTTTCCAACACTGTCTGAAGGCATTGCTCCTAAACCGGAAACAATGGAATGCTGTGGATTAGATCCACCTAATATTGCTGCTACAACTGGGTTTTGGGCAGCTTCATCGAGTTCAACATCTGGAGCGCCATCCAAAAGTCTCGCTATCATCGTAGCTAACATTTCTATATGTGCCAACTCTTCAGCACCTGTATCCATCAATAAATCTCTATATTTCCCATCTCCACGGGTATTCCACCCTTGAAATAAGTACTGCATAGCAACTGAAATTTCACCAAATTGGCCACCTAGTATTTCCTGTAACTTTTTAGCATAAACCGGATCTGGACATTCAGGCTTCGAACGATACTGTAACTCTTTTACATGATAAAACAATACACTCACTTCCTTTTTATATTAACAAGTAGGTAAAGACCTAGCTTTTACTTATTTATGCATGTCAATTGTAATTGGTGAAGGAAATGGCTATGACTCTAATTTATTCGCTTTTCATATTAGAAAACTTGGCATTCGTTATAGGGATTCTTGGTAAGCATACTTTGCTTTCTTATGCTTTGGAGTGCAAGCCTTTATGGCGAATGACCTAGTTGCACTTATGCAAATAAGAAAGTTTTTATACTTTCTTATCTGCCAAAAAATGTCTCACAGGGCTCTACCCCGTGAGACAATATCTTTCGTATTCTTTTAATTAAATCTAGTAATTAACCGCGTCACTTGAATTAATAAAACCATGTTCATAATAATATCCAGCCCCATTTAATGGATCTGCAGTTTGTTCAATAGCAGCACGAATCTCTGCATTATTTCTACCTTGACCTGCTAATAGTCCAGCTAAACCAGCAACATGTGGAGAAGCCATTGATGTACCAGACATATATGCATAACCATCTCGTTGCACAGTTGAGGCGATATCAACTCCTGGTGCCACAACATCGACCCATACACCGTAATTAGAAAAACTCGCTAATTGATTATTACTATCTACTGCACCAACGGCAATAGTATTTTCATAGGATGCAGGTTCAAAAGTTGTAGAGACACCATCATTTCCAGCTGCTGCCACAACTACTGTTCCTTTATTCCAAGCATAGTTCACCGCATCCTCTAACGTCTGGGTATCACAATCACAACCAAGTGATAGATTAATAACTTCAGCACCATAATCCGCAGCATATATAATTCCGTCTGCAACATCGTCCAATGTGCCACTGCCTCTTGCATCTAGAACACGAACTGCCAAAATTTGTGTATCTGGTGCCATGCCAGCGATCCCAATTCCATTATTCGTCTCAGCTGCAGCAGTCCCTGCAACATGGGTTCCGTGACCATTTCGATCCATTGGGTTCGTGTTATTTTGAACGAAATTATACCCTTGAATTGTCTTATTCCGTAAATCTTCGTGTTTATAATCAACGCCAGTATCTAAAATTGCAATTTCTTGACTACTACTGCCTCGAGCTATATCCCATGCAACATCTGTATTTGTTGTAAACAGTCCATATTGATAATCTGTGTTAGCATAAGTGTCATTTGGTGACCATGTAGCATACAGCTTATAATTTGGTTCTGCGTACTTCACGTTAGGATTTTTATTTAATGCTTTAACAACCGCATCTACATTCCCAACTTTAAGTACTTTAAAAGGAGATTCAACGACATCTTCATCTGCCATAATTTTAGCATTTAACCCTTTTATTGCTTTATCCTGTTTCCTTTTCGTTATACCTTCCTTAAACTTTACAACAACCTCATCTTTAACATGGGCACCTTTTGCATCCACAGCACTAACAAATACTTCACCCTCTGACATGGCGTCACCTCTATCCATTGCTGCTTCTCCTATCATTGGGGAAACTGCTAATAGAAATGCCAAAGTCAACCCACTCCATAATGCTTTCATCATACTATTCCTCCTTTTTTGGCAGATAGGAAATTATAAAACTTTCCTATCTGCATAAGTGCAACTAAGCCTTTCGCCATAAAGGCTTGGCGATAAGCCAAGTTTTCTAAAATATAATGTATATATTCTTATTAAAAAGAGTAGAATCCTGCTAATTCATATTGGGAAAAGGTGTCAAAAATTACCGTGATTACTGTAAACTTTTGCACTACACTTTCATCCATAATGAAATACATAATTAATAAAGTAAGTAATAGGGCTATCACAAGCATCAAGGAAGAAAAATGATAAATCACATACATACATATTTAAGACGGAAAATGAAAATTCCGACAATATGGTCCCTATTTAGATAGAGAAAATAAAAATTTAAGTAATAATGCCTACTAAAGACACGGTTATTACTTGCCCAAATTTTCTAAACTCCTGAATTGCCCAACTCTACGATTTACCTCTTGCAATTTTCAGCTAATTCATATAGAGTAATAGAAAATAATTATTTTAACAAAATTAAATATTTTATTTCTTATCCAGAGAGACGGAGGGACTGGCCCGTAGATGTCTCAGCAACCAACCATTTAGGTCCGGTGCTAATTCCAGTAGGTGGATCATTACACCTAGGAGATGAGAAGAAAGTCGTCTATTACGAACCTTCTTCTTTCTGAGGAAGGTTCGTTTTTTTATCAAAAAAATTAGAAAGAGGGATTCAAATGACACAAATCAAACAATCGAATGCAAAAACGGATCAAAAAGCTCCATTTCAAGCTGACCATGTAGGTAGTTTTTTAAGACCTGAACGGATTAAACAGGCACGTTTACGTAAAGCAAACGGGGACATTACCGCTAATGACCTTTGGGAAATTGAAAATGAGGAAATTGCTAAACTAGTAAAAAAACAAAAAGAAGTAGGTTTACAGTCCGTCACAGATGGTGAGTTAAGGCGTGCCTGGTTCCATCTGGACTTCATTCAAGAACTTGTTGGGGTTAAGTTTATCGAATTAGACACTGGTCTTACATTTAACGGAGAAAAAACAAAAGCTCATTCGGTTAAAGTAGTCGGAAAACTTGATTTTGATAATCACCCTGTAGTCGAGGAGTATAAATATTTACACAGTGTCGCAGGATCACATACGGCTAAAATGACGATTCCAAGTCCAAGCATGCTTTACTTCAGGGAAATTGGAGAAGAAGAAAAGGAATTTTATCCTAGTAAGGAAGCGTTATTCAGTGATATAGCAGAAGTTTATAAAAAAACTATAAAGGCCCTATACGACGCAGGTTGTCGCTACTTACAATTAGATGATACGACTTGGTCATTATTCCTTGAGCAGGAATCCAGAAGTGATTTGGTTCTTTCTGGTGGGATTTTGAAAGCCAGAGGTGACGATCCTAAGGAAATCAGTGAACTGTTTGCTAAAACCATTAATGAAGCTATTGTCGATAAGCCAGAGGATATGACAATTACGATGCATATTTGCAGAGGGAATTATAAATCTACGTATGCAGGAAGCGGTAGTTATGATGCAGTTTCCAAAATTATCTTTGGTGACTTAAATGTAGATGGGCTTTTCCTTGAGTTTGATGATGAACGCTCAGGAGGATTTGAACCGCTACATCATGTAAATAGACCTGACTTAAAGATTGTGCTCGGATTAATCACATCAAAGTTCGGTGAGTTGGAAGATCCTGAGCAGATAAAATCACGGATTGAAGAAGCTGCTAAATATGTTCCGTTAGAGCAATTATGCTTGAGTCCTCAATGTGGATTTGCTTCCACAGAAGAAGGAAATATTCTAACCGAAGACGAGCAATGGGCTAAAATCCGTCACGTGGTTGAGATAGCCGAATCCGTTTGGAAATAATTATATTAATAGAAAGACATATCCAAGTGATATGTCTTTTTTGCACCAAAAATAAGAGAGACGATTGTAACGTCTCTCTTGCCTTTGTTTTCCCATTATAGATGGGCTTTATCTTTCATTTTTCTAAGCTGTTTACCTAAATAGTTTGCAACTTCCAACATTCCAAACTTTCCACTCTCTGCTTCTGCATCGCTATTATAGTTCGTATTGGTATTTATATCATAGGTAAAAATATCCCCATATTCATCTTGAATAAATTCGATTCCAGCAACTTGTATATCGTTTGCGGCTAGCATCTTTTCGTATTTTTCAAGAACTGGATGATCAAAGCCTTCTCTTATCTGAAACTTCGATTGACCTTGTGGCTCCTCACCTGCAGGACAATATAAATCATCTATAATACAAGCATCTGCTGGACATAGTTCAAAACCTTCTGAAGTATCGACACGGACAGCATAAACGAACTTACCACCTACGAATTCACAACGAGTAATATACGATTCAGGTGATTCAATGTATTCTTGAATTAGTGTTATTCCATCTACTGGCTCCTCAAAATCATCACTCTCTACATACTGCTTTAAAGCTTCTACTGATTGGAAAAGTTGAACGCCAAGCCCTTTACCCGCACGATTATGCTTGGTAATAAATTTCTTCCCTTCAAAGGATTTTGCGGCTTTTAGTAGTTCGTTTTTTCCAACTGCAGCAATCGTATTCGGTGTTTTAATACCATATTTTTCGAGCTCCAAATATTGCAATACCTTGCTTACTTCAAGCCTAAGCGCACAACTTCCATTAACGACAACTCTACCATGTTGTTCTAACCAGGACAGTACAGCACTTGTCAGTTCTGGTGAAAAACGGTTTCCACGAGTATGGGATGAAGCACTCATTCTATTATAGAATATACCCTCTGGCGGTACAGTTGTTAAATCAACTGTACCACTATCTAATAGCCAATCTTCATATGGAAGTTCTAACTCTTCTAATCTTTTTAGTAAATGCTCTGTCCATTCATTATTTTCATGAATTATATATATTTTACTCATACTTAACCACCCCTCTTTACTAAATGTTTGTTACACTTTCTCGTAATTCTTCGACCAGTGGCATCACCTGTTTGGAAAACCGCTCTAATTCCTCTAGCTGGGGTGAACTTTGTAACAATAGTAGATCTACCCCTACTGCTTCAAATGCCAATATTTGTTTGGCTATTTGCTCTGGTGTTCCAACCAAATTTGGTCGCAAGCCACGATTTGATACAGAGTAGTCTTGTAGTTTAATCTGTTGCTCAAGCTCTGACTTTGATGTGAAATCATCAAAACCTGAATAACCACTTGCATCTTTCACTGTCGTAATTCGGTCTAACTCTTCTAATGCTTCTTTTTCAGTATCCCGACAAATAACATATGCTGCCAAACCAAATGATTGTAATGGGTTCTGGCCAGTAGCATCTCTGCGCTCTTTTATATCATTGATTTTGGTTTCAATTTCTTGAACCGTACCTCCATGCATCACGTAAGCATCACAAAGAGAAGTAATTACTTGTTTACCTTTTTCGCTTTCACCTCCAGCATATAAAGTAGGGTTTGGACGTTGTACTGGCTTTGGTGAAAGTTCCGTGTTTTCGATTTTATAAAATTTCCCTTCATACGAGAATGTATCTTCGGTCCATAAGCCTTTTACAATCTCAAGAAATTCAATAGTTCGATCGTAGCGCTCATCATGCTCCGTAAAATCCCCGCCATATTGCTTCGCCTCTTCAGCCCACCAGCCAGAAACAACATTTAACGTGAACCTACCATTACTTATGTGGTCAATATTCGCTGCCATTTTTGCTGTAATAGCAGGATTGTGAAATACAGGGCGAACTGCTGCCATGATTTCAATTTTTTCAGTTACAGCTGCTAGAGCTGCCGCAGTTGACCATGCTTCTAATGAATCTTCTTTTGTTCCTTTTATATCATTTAAATATAATTCAGCAATTAACGTTGTATCATATCCCCATTTTTCAGCAGATTGAATTACTTTCTTTGCATAATCAAATGTAGGTGGCATCGTTTCATCCTCAACGTTACGAAGCCATCCACCAAAAATCGGTAACCAAAATCCATATCTCATCATTACACCTCTCCTATTTTTCTCATTAAAAAACTCTTTTCTTAGATAGAAAAGAGTTTACAAACCATACAAAAGTTCTTCTCCTCCTATCTTTCAAGCACAACGCTCGGTGGAATTGGCACAGTATTCTTTCCAGAAAAAACCTGTTGCCGAGGCTTCAAAGGGCCATTTCCCTCCACCTCTCTCGATAAGAAACAAAATACAAACTATTTAATTTGTTAATGTGATAATAAAGTAAATTACTAAAGTTGTCAATAAATTGCAACTATTGGGGATTCTCTTGATGTTTACATGACTGCCATAAATAGGTATGATAGTAAAAGCAATTTTATTTACTTAGGTAAATAATAAAGGAGAAAAAAGATGGATATAAATAATCGAGATATTTTTCATTTGTTAAATCAGCGTGTTCGTTTTTTCACTAAGGTCATGAATAATCGTCTTTCTGATCATGGACTGTATACGTCACAATGGTCTATTATTTATTGTTTAGAACGATTTGGGCCAATGACTCAAACTGCCATTTGGAAATACTTGAATGTTGAAGCACCAACGGTCACTCGTACGCTGTCACGCATGCAAAAGAGCGGATGGATTGTACGCAAATTGGGAGATGACAAACGGGAACGGGTCATTGAATTAACGGTAGACGCAAAGAAAAAATTTAGCCAAGTACAGCAAACCATGGACGTATTTGAAAATGAAATGCTTGTTGATTTTACAACCGAAGAAAAAATACAGTTACACGAACTACTGCAAAAGCTTGGTTCAAAAGGAGAGAAGTATGGATGAACAACAAGAAAGAAGAACAACCAATTTGGACCAAAAGTTTTATAAGTATTTCCATGACCCAGTTCATGGTTTTTCTAGTTTTTTATACATTATTAACCACCCTACCAGTTTATGTGATTAATAATCTAGGTCAAACTGAAGCTGATGGCGGATTAGTTGTTACAGTTATGTTACTCGCAGCAATCATTGTACGACCTCTCTCTGCTAAGTTTCTTGACCAAATTGGCAAGAAAAAAGGACTTGTTATAAGTATTGTCATCTTTACAGTTACAACCTTTCTTTATATCTGGATTGACCAATTCATACCATTGTTAGGATTACGTTTCTTTCACGGTTTATCATTTGGTGTAATTACGACAGCAACTGGTGCAATTGCAGCAGATATTATACCCCCAGCCCGACGTGGAGCGGGTCTTGGATATTTTGCAATGTCTATGAACTTAGCAATTGTAGTTGGACCATTCATTGGTTTAACACTATTACAATTTGTATCCTTTCAAACACTCTTTATCGTCTTAAGCGTACTTATGATTGGCGGAATTGTAAGTTCTGTACTTGTAAACATACCGATGACCAACAAGGATAAGACAACTACATTTAAATTGTCGCTACATGATTTAATTGAGCTTAAAGCATTACCAATTGCACTGATAAGCAGCATCATTGCTTTAACCTATTCCAGTATTATTTCATTTATTTCGGTATATGCCGAGTCCATTAACCTCTCCACAACGGCCAGCTATTTCTTCTTAACTTTTGCTGTTGTTATGATTATATCAAGACCTTCACTAGGTAGAGCTTTTGATACAAAGGGACCTAAATTTGTCATTCTGCCATGTCTGTTTATATTTGCGATTGGTCTTGTTGTATTAAGCTTTACCAACTCGTCATTAATGTTACTCCTATCAGCTGGTCTGATTGGATTAGGCTATGGAACATTACTGCCAAGTTTTCAAACAATGGCAATTCAAGCTGCAGATCATTCCAGAAGTGGACATGCAACTGCTACGTTTTTCATGCTATATGATAGTGGCATTGCTGCTGGGTCATTTGTATGGGGAATTGTTATTGCCAGTCTTGGCTTTGAAAAGTTATATGTAATATGTGCAGTTTTCGTTTTAATTGTTATGGTTTTATTTAACTTCCATGAACGCCGAACAAAGATTACCGTTTAATTTTGATAGTGCATGCCAAATGTAAAAACTTTGGCATGCCTTTTTCACTATACATACATAATAAAGATAAACATGTATAACCTAGTTACGGAGCATAAAATGCTCAAAATAATTATTGGAGGTTTTTTATTATGGCTCAACAACAAAACCCGCAACAACAGTTACAACAGGCTGCTCAACAGGCGCAACAAGCTCAACAAGCAGTACAGCAAGCTCAGGCTAGTGCAGATCCGCAACAACTTCAACAAGCTCAACAACAATTACAACAGGCTGAGCAAAGCTTGCAAACTGCCCAAAGTCAAGCTGGACCAAATGCACAACAAGATCCACAGGCTCAACAAGCACAGCAACAGTTACAACAAGCTCGTCAACAAGTTCAACAAGCTCAACAGCAACAAGCACCGCAAAATAGAAACTTCTAATAAACATAAGGGCATATGAAAAGGGTAACTAGTTCCGTTACCTATCACAAACATTAAAAATGACCATCAAATTATATGTTAATTTGATGGTCATTTTTTGTTGGTGTGATTGCACGAGAAGAGCAGTCGTTTCTTATGTAAACGAGGTAGATAATAGACGAATGAATTTTAAGCGGACCTCATTGCCCTTATTTGTGTCCAAAACAGTGATTTTTAAGGTCAAGCGGACTCAGGAGATCTTATTGCATGAAAAAACAGCTATAACTCCTGGAACTGTTACAAATAAGGTCCACTGAGTCCTCAAAAAAGATAGGATGTCTTATGTTCACGCCTGGACTCCCTTTTAAATACAATGACCAAACAGAATTTAGTTCTGTTCAGCAATTATTTCTACTATTCTATCCTCTATTTCCGGACCATCATCTTCATCCATCAAATTGTTAACCATTACAGAAAAAATTAACGGCTCTCCACTATTCGTCTCTACATAGCCTGACAACGTGCTCACACCATATATGGTTCCTGTTTTAGCCCTTACAGATGTCTCTTTCATCCGATGCCTTAGCGTTCCACCTACCATACGATCTGCTTCTCCAGCATCAGGTAAGGAATGAAGATAGCTAGAAAACCATTCTTCTTTCTGTACCAAATATAAAAGGTTCGAAATCTCATTTGGTGGGATTAAATTAATATGAGAAAGTCCTGAGCCATCTCTGATCATAATCGTATCCATGTTCATGCCTAATTCAGAAAGGACGTTTTCCGTTACTTCTATCCCTTTGTCCCAGCTTCCTTCTCCATAAACAATCTTGCCCATTTCCTTTATTAACGTTTCCGCATGACCATTATTGCTCAATTTCATAAATGGTACAAGTAACTCAGACAAAGGCATGGATTGATGGGTTATAATAGCTTCTGCATCCTCGGGTGTAACTCCTGTTTTTAAACTTCCAGTCCATGAAATGCCTTGTTCTTGTAAAGATTTTTGGAAAAAGTCTAACGCATATGTTGTAGGTTCCCAAACTGCCATCCATTCCTTAACATTAACGGATCCTACAGGGATTTCTCCTTTAATCACAATATTGTTTGTCCCATGGTCACGTTCAACCGTTAATTCATCTTCCACATTCGTTGCGACAGTAGTCGCATTATTATCAATCGTTACATAATCGGTATTTGGTGATAAGCTTACATTTGGTCTTGCTCCAACAGTATCCCCCGGACTTACTTCAACGATAACTGTTCCTGCATCATAGTCTTGGCTAGGTGAAGCAGTTAGTGCAGAAACCTGTGCACCATAATAATAATGCTCATCACTCCATATTAAGTCAGGCGATAGTCGAACATCATCATACCACGTGTCGTCAGCAACAATATCGCCTTCAATCTTTTCAATCCCTTTTTCACTGAGGTCTAATGCAAAATTGTCAAAGTTAGATGGTAATAAGGTCGGATCACCTTTTCCCTTTAAATAAAGATTACCTTGTAAACTGTTTCCATTTATAGAACTATCTTTTAAAATTTCTGTGGTGAATTTGTAATCTTCTCCTAAGGTGGAAAGCGCTGCTGTTGCAGTCAACAACTTCATATTAGAAGCAGGTCGCATCCGAATGTTCCCCATATTGTTGTACAACTGTTCACCTGTTTTGGCCGAACGTACACTAATTCCGATTAATGCATCTTCCAGTTTTGAATCATTATTTATGTAATCATCTAGTTGTTGTTTCATAACAGTGTTATTTTCCTCTATGTTAATCACTGCTTTACTTTCCTGATTCAATTTATGCGCCTCCTCTACATCGTTTACCGTTTTATTATTTTTGCTAGTGGGAAATAAAACTACCACGATGATAAGCATCGTTATAATTAATGTACCATATACGTAAAATTGCTTTTTCATCACTTATCAACCCATTTCAGCATTATTTACTATTTTATATCCTTCCTAGAGATATTTCCACACAGAAGAAGTACAAACCTGTAATAACGAAAAAAAGGCTGGCACAAACCAACCTTTTTTGACTTGATTCTTATTGTTGTTTATATTGTGGCTCCTCTTGCTCTATTTCGTGAAGGCGTGGCGTCAAATTGTCGACGACCATCTGTGTTTGTTGAGCAGCATTTTGGTATAGTTGTTTCGCCTGTTTATTTTCAGTTCCAAGTGCGAAGGTTTCTAAACTAGCCTGTGCACTTTTCAATCCAGCTAACGTTTGTTTCACCTGTGTTTCAACTGTCATATGTTCTCCTCCTAGCTTAAAATAGACGTACATTTATAGAATGGTATTAAACAAACCGTTTTATGCATTCATTGTTTTCCATCACATTCTTAGTTTGGAACGATCGACATGATCCAATCTTTTATGTCTACCGTACGTATATATTCAGGAAATGATTCTGACCCGCAAATAATCAAAGAGATAAGTGAGTCATGTTTATGTAATCCGCCATGACTGGCACCACCAATGTGTGTAGGAGATCCCTCACCAATAAACTCATAACCGGGTTTGGCACTTACGATCATATACTCCCCTGCATGTGATAAGAACGCAGCATCTAATCTTCTTAAGGCATCTGGATATTCTCTATAGTGAATCGTTTGATCGATCATTTTTATATCTAAAATATCTTTATCTCCTTCTATAAACCATGACTGTCCGTACTCATCTATATAGTCACCTTTAGGACGGAAACGAAATTGTCCATTATGATTACCTGAAGTTACGGTTATCGTATTTTCTTTTTTTAGTGCAATAACATCAATTCGGTAATCCTTTTGCATTAGTTTAGCGATGTCATCCAAGGGAGCCTTCTTGGGGTTGAGTGTATAAATATAAGACATCCTCTCATTCACACCTAAAACGATATCGTCCTCTGGCATAACTCCTTGGCGTAATTTTACAATCTTGTATGACTTCAAAAGCTTTCTTAAATCAATAATCGCTTTCTTCCAATCCTTATTAATCGATGCCTGTCCATTATCACCAAGAATAACTAGCGTATAATCATCCAGCGCTTGATCCCATGAAGGAAACAGGTTAAGGATATCCTGTAATTGCTCATCCACTTTTTTTAGCCCAGTAATATCTGAACGACCATGTTTATGGACGCGTCGATCATAATCCGGAAAATAAGCAACAGTAAAAGCAGGGAGTTTGTTTTCGCTGATAAGATATTTAAGTTCATTACCTGTAAACGAATCATTAAATCCATATTTTTTCCAGAATTGACCTTTCTTTTTTATTGGATTTAAAGTATGCATTACTCCATACGAAAATAAATCAGGCTTATAAGTATCTAATTGTCTATCAAGACCAGTAATGAATGATAGCAAAAACGGTATTTTCAACTGGCTTGGTTGACTCCCCCTATATAACAGAGCGTTAATGGATGCTGTCTCTAAACCCTTTTCTTTTAACTCTTCGTGGATGGTTTTATATTCTTTACTCAAATGAGTATGATTATAATTATAAAAAATATCTATCATGGATTGTTTTAAACCCAACTTCAATAGTTCTCTGACATGACTACCGTAATTAACAATTCGTTTTTCCTTTGCATGGTACCAAACGAGTCCTGGAACTTTATGTTTATCACAATATACACCTGTTAATAATGTACTATCCACGTTTACTGACATCGTAGGAAATGGACAAACGAGATCTGGAAAATAACGGCCATTTTCTATAAGAAATTGTAAGGCAGGAATTTCCCCACGCTTTTGTGCTGCTTGTATAGGAGTATCCATCAATGTATCAATAATAAGCATGATAACTTTTTTATTTTGTGAGGATGGCATCTTTCATGTCCTTTCTCTTACTATTTCGTTCTATTAGTATGGTTTCCCTATTAAAAAATGTTAAATTCATTTAAAACGGAGAAGTGATTTTACGGGTAAGTGATCAGAAGCGATTGGAATATGTGATTCAACTTCCGTTTCCATAACCTCAAAATGAGGACTGGCAAATATGTAGTCCAATCTTCTCTTTGGACCATTTGACGGATAAGTGTTACCTTTCCCATTACCTTTAACGTGCCAGACATCGTGAAACTCACTGGTTATTTTCTTCCACTGATTCGATCCTGGGAACATATTGAAATCACCCATAATAATGATGGGATGTGCATAATTATCAAGTTGTTTTATCATAAAATTTATTGGCATTCGTTGAAAAAAGGGTACTAAACTTAGATGTGTTACATGGATTTGGACAAGCTCTTTATTTACTTGAACGGTTGCATCAAGAATTGACCTACCTTCGATAAACCCAGACGAAAAATCAAATGGATATATTTTACTAGTGGAAATCGGGTATCGAGACAAGAGAGCATTTCCATAATGACCATCTGTAGATGAATCCTTATGTTTTATAGTGAGTGATGGAGCAAAAGCATAATCCATATCCAGGTAGTTACTGAGTAAGTTAATTTGATCTTCATAATCACTACGTTCAGAAAAATGTTTGTCAACTTCCGTCAGGCCAACAATAGCTGCATCACTTTTCTTAATGACTTCGGCAATTCGATTAAGATCAATTCGCTGATCGGTTCCTTTGCCATGGTGAATATTATAGGTCATAACTTTTAAATCCACGAAGCACCTCCTTTACGAATACTTAACCTTAAGTTAACCGACAACAGCAATATAAATACGTATAAAGAAAAACACATTGCGCCTTATCCTCGTCAAAATGACAATGATTTTAACTTTATTAGTATATTTCTGCACGATCTATAAAAACTAACAATGCTTTTACTATGTAAAAAAGGATGATGAATCGTTATGACTAGACAAGGTGGTATGATGACGTCGTTACTTGCTATTGGGGCAACAACTGCGGCTATTTATGGAATTAGAAGAGGGATGCAAAACGGAACATTTCAGCGTTTGCCTCAAACCATTTCCAATGCAATGAACAATCCACAAGTACAACAAATGACGAAACCGCTACAAAATATGGCCAATAATCAAAATGATCAACAACAAACAAACACCTTACAAGGAGTTGCAAATAACCAAGCTCCTCAGCAACAAATGGATAATAACAATCAAAATCAAAACACTCAAATGTAACGTAGAGAACAAAAGATCGAAGCGCCCGTTAAGCGACGTATGGACTGCGCCCGCACATCGCGGGTGGGTCTCGTTTCCGCCGAAAGCGGTGGTTTTAGTCGATCTCCTTAAATACCTTGAAAAATGGAAACTTGCCCTTCATAGGGGGATACCGACGTTGGGCCGGGAGCCCGCTTTTAGTCGGCCTTCCTTATGACTTATCGTAAGGAGGATCAGGAAGCCCACTAGCAGTACGTGCGCTGGAGCTGGACGCGGATTCCAAAGTCAAAAAAAAATCCACAGGCTCCAATTTTTATAATTTCCTTAACAGACAAAAAGGATGGTTTTCCTAATGGAGAACCATCCTTTTTTTTACTTCATGTTTTCACTTCATCATAAAGCTCCCCTCATCCACTATTTCAACCTCAGGAAATGCATGTAAATCCTTCATTAAAGTAAATAGTGCATCATCTTTTTGTTTGGCTTCAATCATACAGTCAATTTGGGGAATGCTTCCTTTCATTTTTTGCAAAAAATCCATAAACATCCTGCTATCCACATAATCAGCATGAGCACGGTATTTTTCTTCGGAACGAGGGCTTGATATGTGCATCTTCACAGGTAATTTGGAGTATTTCCATGTACCGAGTATCCGCTCCCATTGATCATGCCAGTTTTCCGATTCTGTATGGTGTGCTAGGTAGTGATGATAATCAAATACCATCGGAATTGCTAACTTTTCACAAAGATATAATGTTTCGGAAAGTGTAAATGTTTTATCATCATTTTCAAGAATGATCATTTCCTGCAAATCCTGGGGAACAAAAGACCAATTATGTATGAATTGTTCTAGTGCCTTTTCTTTATCTCCGTATCCTCCACCAACATGCAGTACACATCTATGTTCTGGAATAATTCCCATCCCTTTTAGTAATCTATGATGAAATCTTAACGTTTTTATGGAATTGTTTAATACTTTTGTACCAGGTGAGTTAAGTAATACAAAATGGTCAGGATGAAAATCAACTCTCAATGCAGGATGTTGTTCTAAAAAAGCCCTAAGACGCTGCAGTGATTCCTGTAAAGGCAACAAATAATTCCACCCTTTAAGTTCAGGGTGTGTAGCCAATGGAACGAGTTTGGATGATAAACGAAAAAAGGAAATATCATGGGCAACGTTATGTTTTAACAATCTCAAGCAATTCGTTAAATTCGTTTCCGCAATTTGTTCAAGCCTTCGTTTTGCTGCTTCTTTATCCTCCATCTTGGAAAACGTGGCGTATGTCATCGTTTTCGACGGAGAAGCATTTTGTAAATGAACACTCATTGCTACATAACCGAGACGAACTAAAGTCAAAAAGGAACACTCCCTAAAATTTTACTTTATAGAAGTGTTCCCTTTTATATTATTTCCATTATGAACTATTCAGATTTGTCTTCTATTTATCTAGTCTATAAGTATGCATAACTTATACTACGATCAAGCTTCACATATTTCGACCTGTCGAGGTATAACGGAATTTCCAGCTTTTCAAAATTAGTTTCTGAGCTTCATTAATTTAGCATATTTGGAAAAAATAGGAGCAAAAAAATACGCTTTTATATTTTTTTAGTGACCAATTTTGAGCAATAAGCTTGAGGATTTTGTCTTTATTTTACAACTTATGTTTGCTGTTTCCTTTAATGGATCGGGTATGTTTATTTTATAGTAAATCTTGATTCCTAGTAAAGCCTCTTCACAAAAAAGAACAACAGTCATCCCAGCCAATGAAACCTATCACTTCGCTAGTTTTTATTGGCTGGTTCTTCATACTTAGTCATTGTTAAACCAGTCACTCCGTAGAACAGTGAAACTAACGGCGTTAGGAGAGCTAAGAAACAGAACGGAAAATACGTTCCGGTTGAAACACCAAGTGTAGTTGCTGTAAAAATACCACTGCCAGTCCAAGGAATCAAGGCACCGCCCTGTGTACTCGAGTCTTCTATTACCCTTGAAAGATTTTCGGGTCTCAGGTTCAATCTCTCGAAAATCGGATTCATCAAGGTCCCACTCATAACGGATGAAAAGTAAATGGATCCACCGATAGCAAGGGTCGAATAACTTACAATGATGGTTACAAAAACTAAAGTGCCAGTGTGTTGGATTTTATCAGCAAACGAAGCAATCAGTGCCTCTAATACTCCGGTTTCAGCAAGCATGCCACCCAGCCCTAGTGCAAATAAGAACAGAGCAATAAGTTCAAGCATACTTGTTAAACCACCACGTTGCAGTAAACTATCGACAATATCAATTCCGGATTCAACCTCATACCCACTGTATAAAACACTTAACGTATTTGCGATTCCGAGATCCTGATAGAAGATAGCAATAAGAGCACCTACTACTGAAGCAATGAAGATCGATGGTATAGGTGGGTTCTTCCTTATTAACAAGGTCATTAACACCGCAATGGGAATTAAAGGTACCAACCCTAAATTGAATGACTCGCTTAAATAAGCGGTCAGTACACTTACACTCTCTGCATCTGCAATCCCTGAATATTCGAGTCCAATAAAGGTAAAGATTACTGCAGAAATAAGATACGCAGGTACAGTCGTCCATAGCATATGTTTAATATGCGTAAATAAGTTTCCACCTGTAACAGTCGGTGCCAAATTCGTCGTATCTGAAAGAGGCGACATTTTATCCCCAAAATAGGCCCCACTGATAATTGCACCGGCCGTTATTCCCATTGGGACACCTAAACTCGTACCAATCGCCATCATGGCTATCCCCGCAGTACCAAGAGTCCCCCAGGAACTTCCTATAGCCATTGATACAAGCGAACAAAATACTAAGGTTGTTACTAAAAAGAATTGAGGAGAAATAGCCCCAATACCATAATAAATTAAAGTAGGTACGGTACCAGAAGCTATCCATGCACCGATTAATATACCGACGGACAGAAGAATAATACCGGGATGCAACGCTTTACTCATGGATGATATCATTGCTTTTTTCACTTGTTTATATGTGTACCCTAAACCCTTCATAAATGGGATCAATACAACCATACTTACAAACATCAAGATTTGAATAGGTGCATCATATGCAAGGATCCCCGTCGCAACAATAATAACAGCTGAAATTAACATGGATAATGCATATAGGAACGATGGTCTTTTAATATTGTCGGCTTGCAAAAAATCACTCCTTTCCCCTTACAAGTGAAAAAGTAAATCTCAGATCGTCGACATGGGGGCACCTTGTTGAACATTAATTGACTATTTCTGAGAATCCCCCTGATGGTAAGGTACTGTATATTTCTCATCCTTGTTAGTGTTAACAAAGATGGGATATAAGATTAATGTAAAATAATGGAACTAACTATGGCTAAACGAGGACAGTATCCCGACACAAATCCAAAGGTAATGTTTAGTTAAATTGGTACCAATAACGAGCAAATAGAAAGAGCGTGTTTTGATAAATGGATCAAAACACGCTCCTCATTTATTCTTCATATCTGGGTTGTTCTTAGCTAGTTCTGTTATCCTAGTAAGTTTTGTTTCCATTTCCCCGTTTACTCATTGGGCTGACGCCCTTCTCATTCCTTTAAGATGGGGGGGGATCGCCTATTTCACACTTCCTTTCATCTTCATAATAACCACTCCACCACTTAGTCGGATAACTTAATTACTCAAAGTCCCATCCAATTCTAAGCCTGCATTCTTTACTATATGATTCCTCGGGACTTCTACTATTTGTATGTTCTAACCCAAAAGAGTCTACTACATAGTAGGGAATAAACAGATAATTATGAGCTATTATAATTTTGAACAACCTGCTAGCCAGACTCTATTGACATCCTCCCCCACCTAAACACTGACGTGTTTTGAGGAAGGAGTCTTCTCGCCTAGTTTGATAAAATTTTATAATATTGATCATCAATCAACTCATTTAATAATTCCATTCTTCCTATGTCCTTAAACACTTGCTCTAAGATAATTTCCTTATCTTTCTTATAAACGCAATCTACTGAAACTATAAAGTTTGTGGCTGACTCTTTGAATACGTTATCGATAACTCTCCATTCTAGTTTAATAAAATACCTTTCATCGAAATCACGTTTCGCCCTATCTTTGAGATATTACTTCTAAATTACTATCAAGGACCTTTTTACGCTCTTCGTGTTTCTATATTTCAAGGTATTTGAGGAAGATCGACTAATATCGCCGCTTTCGGCGGCAACGTCGACCCACCCGCGATGCGCGGGCGCAGCCCATACGTCGCTTAACGGGCGCTTCTAGATTTTGATAGTATATTGAAAAAGTTAAGAAACAATAATACCGCCCATATGTTATGAGCGGTGACAAAGTGGTTAACTTCACTTTCTTGATTTAATCTGTTTTAGGCGAATCAAATTTTCATCTCTCTGTGTAACTTTTTCTTCAACTACACTGTTGGAATACGTGTATATGCCTTCACCGGATTTTGTACCAAGTTTACCATTCTCCACTTTCTCTTTAATGAATTTTGGTACTATTTCTGCTTTTGATAATTCAGGTGCTAAATTTTCTACTACACTTTTCCAAATATCATGTCCACCATAGTCTGCAGTCTTAAATGGTCCTGAAAACGCCCAACGGAATCCTGGTCCATCCGTTAATGCTAAATCGATACTTTCGGCATCAGCAACCCCTTCGTCCAATAAATAAAACGCTTCCCTAACAAGAGCCGCTTGCAGCCGATTGGCAATAAAACCGGGTACATCTTTATTTAATACAACAGGTGACTTTCCAATTGCTTTCATCAAATTCATCGCCGTATCAACGACACTATCAGAAGTTTTATCATGTTTCACAATTTCAACGAGTGGGACAATCTGAGCTGGATTAAAAAAATGTGTGATAATTAATCGGTTTGGATTCTCCATTTTCTCCGCTAACTGTGCAACAGAAAAAGTCGATGTGTTAGATGCTATTATTGTATCTTTACCAGTAACTTCTTCCAGCTTTTTAAATAGCGTGTGTTTTATATCCAATACTTCTGGTACAGCTTCAGTAATGAAATCGGCATTTTTAGTAGCAGTCACCAAATCAGTTGTAACCGTAATGCGTTCCAGTGTAGAATCTTTCTCTTCCTGGGTAATGATGTTCTCTCTAATAAGGAGCGATAAGTTCGCATCTATTAAAGTTAAAGCTTTTGTAAGATACGCTTCCTTTAGGTCATACATATGTACCATATATCCCGCAAAAGCATAATTTTGAGCAATTCCATGCCCCATGACACCTGAACCAAGTACAGTAATGTTTTGAATCATTATGATCCTCCTTAGTTAAGAGGCCTATTACTCATCAATAGATCAACAAGTAACAGGCATCTCTTTTAAAATTATATTTATTATTTATACTTATAGGCTGTTTTCGTAAAGTTTGTTGCTTTTGAGAGAATAGATATATAATGCGAGTAACTTATTCGTGGATTTGCTTCCTCTAACTTTGAGTGCTATATAACCGCTTCGGCAGAACACTTCGCTAGTAATGTCTTTCTAATCATTGTAAGGATACATGACCTCATATACAGAAAGTATTCTAAGCTGCGAAAAGTGTGACAATCCTTAGGGAAGAACAGCTCCCAAAGACCCTCAGGCGAGAGGTTTGAGACACGTGTTTTTTCCCTTAGGACAAGGAAGGCTACGAAAGCGGCACATCGCACGAAGAAAATGCGTATGCATTTTCGAGGAGTCGACTGCCCGCAGCGAAAAGCAACCATCATATCAAGTTATGTCGCATTATATATCAACTATGAAGATAAAAAAGCAACCATGCGTGCAAAAACAGCCTACTTATAAAATACCGATAGATGCGAGTATGATAGCCACAACTACTGAAATAATTGGTATTAATATAGCAACAACAAAGATGTCTTTATAGCTATCTTTATGAGACATACCTGTTATCGTTAGTAACGTCAACACAGCACCATTATGTGGAAGCGCGTCCAACCCCCCAGAAGATAAGGAAGCAACACGGTGGAATGCTTCTGTGCTAACTCCAGTGTCCATGGCAATTTCATAGTATTTTGATCCTAAAGCTTCTAGAGCTATACCCATACCCCCTGATGCTGAACCAGTCGCACCAGCTAAAACATTTACAGCAACAGCTTCAGATATTAACGGGTTACCTTTAACGCCCATTAACAATTCAGTCAACCGTTCGAATCCAGGTACAACTTTTACAACTGTACCAAAACCAACTGCTGCACTTGTATTAACAATAGCAGTTACTGACCCAACTGCACCCTTATTAATTGCCCCTACAAATCCTTTGAATTTTGACAGGTTGAGAAGCATGATTAAGACTATTCCCGAAATAAGTGCTAAAACAATGTCCCATCCAAATATATTCAATGTAATAAGTACTGCCAAAAGAGGTAGCAAAGATAAGATAAACGATGGTGTACTTCCATCTTGCTCAACTACATTCTTATCCTTAGGTTCTGTAAAAACTTCCCCATTGTTCGTAAGCTTTTTCTCGCGCCAACGAAGATAGAAATAACCACCACCTGCCATGATTATTGCAGCAACAATCCCCATAATAGGTGCTGCAGTAGCAGACGTACCAAAATAATCCATTGGGATCAGATTCTGAATCTGTGGAGTTCCTGGTAACGCTGTCATGGTAAACGTAAATGCACCAAGTGCCACAGTAGCTGGAATTAACCTTCTACTTATATTAGCTTCACGAAACAATGATAAAGCAAGCGGATACACTGCAAATACAACAACAAATAAACTTACTCCACCGTATGTTAATACTGCTGCTGATACTAACACGCCCAAAATAGCTCGGTTCGTACCAATTATTTTCGTTAATGCAACAGCCACAGATCTCGCCATTCCTGTATCTTCCATTAATTTACCGAATACTGCACCAAGCATAAAGACTGGGAACCAATCTTTCGCAAATGACACAAAACCACCCATATACGTATCTTTATAGGCATCTAATAAATCCAGTCCCCCTGTAAGTGCTACAACCCCAGCTGCGATTGGTGCTACCCAGATAATGGACCAGCCTAAGTAGGCTAGTGCCATTAAAACGATGAGCCCTAGTATAATTCCAAACATGTAAAAACCCCTCCTAGATTGTTTAACCTATCAATTTACTACACTACTTCTACGATCATCGCAATACCCTGACCCCCACCAATGCATAACGATGCAATACCATACTTTTGATTTCTTCTTTTCAATTCTTTTATAACAGAGTAAAGCACTCTAGTTCCGCTAGCTCCGACTGGATGTCCTAACGCAATAGCCCCACCATTAACGTTTACTTTGTCTCGACTTAATCCTAGCTCTTTTTCAACCGCTAAGTATTGAGCAGCAAACGCTTCGTTTACTTCAATAAGATCAATATCATCAATTGTTAATGATGAATTATTTAATGCCTTTTTAATAGCTGGAACTGGACCAATTCCCATATAAGATGGGTCAACTCCGGCAACTCCCCACGAAACAATTTTCGCAAGTGGGCTTAAGCTATGATCCTGTACGTATTCCTCTTTAGCTAAAATTACTGCTCCAGCACCATCATTAATTCCACTAGCGTTTCCACCTGTTACGGATCCGTCCTTTTTGAAGGCAGGTTTCAACTTCGCTAATTTTTCAGAAGTCGTTTCTTCCTTGATATGTTCATCGGTATCAATAACGGTAGTACCTTTTCTTGATTTCACTTCAACAGGAGCAATTTCTTCAGCAAACTTTCCTTCATTTCTCGCTTCTGCTGCCCGCTGATGACTTAGGGTAGCGTATTCATCTTGCTCCGCGCGGGAAATATCATATTTATCAGCAAGATTTTCAGCGGTAACTCCCATACCTGAACCAATATATTCATCCGTTAAAGCGGCCCATAACATATCGTCCATTTGTGGGATTCCTAATTTGGTACCAAAACGACTGCCTCGTAATGCATAGGGAGCTAAACTCATACTATCTACTCCACCAGCTAATGCAACATTACCTTCTCCAAGCAAAATAGATTGTGTAGCTGAAACAACAGATTGAAGTCCAGAACCACATAAGCGATTTACAGCTAATGCTGGGCTCTCCATTGGAACACCTGACTTTAAAGCAACGTGTCGAGCTAAGTATGGTGCATTTTTAGATGAATGAATAACATTTCCAATTACCGATAAATCAATATCCGAAGCATCAATACCACTACGACGAATCGCTTCTTTACTAGCGAAAACTCCTAATTCAGTTGGATCAACATCTTTTAAAACGCCACCAAAACTACCGAATGGCGTACGTGCTCCTTCTACGATATATACGTTTTTCATTTTCTCACTCCTTAACCTCGCTAATTATTGTGCTGTATAGCCACCATCAATAACAACAGCTTGACCAGTAACACCTTTTGATTTATCGCTTGCTAAAAACATAGAATAATCTGCAACTTCCTGAACTTTGAGTAAACGTTTTTGTGGAACTAACGGATAAATGACATCTTCTAGTACTTTTTCAACCGACACATTTCTGTTAGCCGCTAAATCCTCCATTTGATTTCTTACTAGAGGTGTATCAACATAACCTGGACAAACAGCATTTACCGTAATACCATGCTCTGCTCCTTCTAGTGCTGCAACTTTTGTTAGTCCAATCACACCATGCTTTGAGCTATTGTATGCTGCTTTTCCTGCAAATCCAATAAGTCCGTTAATAGAAGCCATATTGATAATGCGTCCAAAGCCTTGTTTTTTCATAATTGGAAATGCATGCTTTGTTGCAATAAATGGAGCAACTAGCATTACCTTTGTAATAAACTCAAATTTTTCGGTTGGAAAGTCTTCGATTGAAGCAACATGCTGCAATCCAGCATTGTTGAACAGAACATCAAGTCTTCCATATTTTTCGACCGTTAGATCAATAGCCTGTTGAATTTCTTCTTCCTTCGTTACATCACACTTTATGCCAATGCATTCATATCCATCTTGTTTTAAGGTTTCGGTTACGTCTTTCACTTTGGCCTCGTCAATATCGGAAAAAACTACCTTTGCACCATTTTTTGCAAACTCCACACCGATTTCATAACCAATACCACTTGCTGCACCTGTAATGAAAACAACTTTATTCTCTACCATCTTCTAAACCCTCCTACCCTTATTTTAAAAAGAATCCATTTTCAAATTTTCACTAACTCGTAATGTTGGTTCTGTTGATTCAATAATGTCATCTACTGTAAAGCCTTTTGCTACTTCTACCAGTACTAGACCCTCTTCTTCCACATCAATAACTGCACGATCTGTGACAATTCGATTAACAACAGCTTTTCCTGTTAATGGCAGCTGGCATGATTTTAATATTTTAGGTTCGCCCGCTTTATTAACATGATCCATAATAATTACAATTTTTCTAGCGCCATGAACGATATCCATTGCACCGCCCATACCTTTAATCATTTTGCCTGGAATCATCCAATTCGCCAGATCTCCTGTTTCCGAAACTTCCATACCACCGAGTATGGCTAGGTTTACATGACCCCCGCGAATCATTGCAAAAGATTCTGCATTACTAAAATAAGATGCACCAGGTGCTGCAGTAACCGTTTCCTTTCCTGCGTTAATCAAATCAGGATCTACTTCTTCTTCTAGTGGCGATCTACCAATCCCTAGTAAACCATTTTCTGATTGTAGTACAACCTCTTTACCTGGTTGAATGTAATTGGCAACCATCGTTGGCATACCTATTCCTAGATTCACATAGTAACCGTTTTCAATTTCACGCTCAGCTCTTCTTGCGATTTTTTCTCTAACTGATACTTTATCCATTTGTTTTAACATGAATAGATTACCTCCCTTATTAAAATTATGCTTGTTGTCTTACGGTTAAGCGTTCAATTCTTTTTTCTTGTTGACCCTCTATTAACCCTTGAACATATATACCAGGTGTATGAATATGTGCAGGATCCAATGTGCCAGACTCTACTAATTCTTCTACTTCAGCAATCGTTGTCGCCCCAGCTGCAGCCATCATTGGATTGAAGTTTTGCGCTGTTTTATTGTAAATTAGATTTCCAGTTGTATCTCCAACAGCTGCTCGTACTAAACTGAAGTCTGCTTTTAATGCTGTTTGCAGCAAGTACTCTTTATCATCGAAAGTACGAACTTCAACACCTTCTGCAATTGGTGTCCCGACCCCAGCTGGTGTATAGAATGCCGGAATCCCAGCTCCACCTGCACGAATACGTTCAGCTAACGTACCTTGTGGCACAAGCTCCACCTCTAATTCTCCCGATAAAACCTGGCGTTCAAATTCCTTGTTTTCACCTACATAGGAGCCTACCATTTTATCAATTTGTTTATTTTTTAGTAATAACCCGAGTCCCCAGTCATCGACACCGCAATTATTTGAGATTACCGTTAACTGTTTTACGTTCGACTCTACTAGTGCCAGAATAAGATTTTCAGGAATACCAACTAGACCAAATCCACCAACCATAATGGTTGAACCGTCCTGGATGTCTTTTACTGCTTCTTCATATGATGTATAGATATTTTTCATAATATTTACACTCCCTTCACCAATTATATATGCAAAAAATATGCCAACTCCTAATTCAGGTGACAATCCTGACATAATCGCATTTATTAACGATTTACAAAAAATGTCCTTTCCACGTTCTCGGAAAAAAGGATTCAGCTATTTAAAAACACTTTTGAAAACCCTTACATATAAACGAAATAAATAAGATTCCATAATAACGGAACTTTTTCCGGAATTATGGAATCTTTTGTTTTTGAGAAAACTAACGTACTATAACTTATATTTTTTTATTTTTTCATATAGACTAGACTTCCCTAGAGCTAGTATTTTAGCTACTTGTAATTTATCACCATTTGCCTTTTTTAAGGCTCGCTGAATTGCTTTTTTTTCGGCTGTTTCCACTACTTCTTTTAATGTTCCATCCTGTTCTGATACATACGAATCTGGTTGTAGATAATCCGGTATATCCTCAAACTTAATCATTTCTGTATTTGTTAAATGGACAGCTGATTCAATAACATTTTCTAATTCACGTATATTTCCTGGCCAATGATGTTCCATAAACCGTGTAATCACTTCAGCATCAAAATCGATAACTCTTTTACCTGTCCGGGTTGTAATTTTATGCAGCATATATTTAGATAATACCCGTATATCATCTGGACGTTCTCTAAGGGAAGGGATCTGCAATTGAACCACATTAATGCGATAAAATAAATCCTCTCGAAACCGCTGTTCTTCTATTAGTCTTTCTAGTGGTTGGTTTGTTGCAGCGATGATTCTGACATCTACTTTTTGAGAGTCAATTCCCCCTACTGCTTCCACTTCACCCTCTTGCAAGACCCGTAATATTTTAACCTGCGCACTTAATGGCATATCTCCAATTTCATCTAAAAATAAAGTACCACCATTGGCAAGTTGGAATTTCCCGAGCTTCCCTCCTTTTTTGGCACCCGTGAACGCACCTTCTTTGTAACCGAATAACTCTGACTCCAACAAATGTTCCGGAATGGCTGCACAGTTCACTTTAATGAAAGGCTTTGTATGTCGTTCACTGAGATGATGAATACTGTGTGCGAATAATTCCTTTCCAGTTCCACTTTCACCTCGCAACAACACAGATACATCTCCGGGAGAAACTTTTTTAATTTTAGCTTTTATATCATTAATCTGTGTTGAACTACCAACTATGTCATGCAACGAATAAGTAGTTCCATATTGATCGTTTAATTGACTTCGATAGTGTTCAAGCTCTAATAAAAGATCTTTAATATGGCTATTCATTTTCATCCATTCTTTTGTATCTCGAAAAAGCACCGTACCGACTGCTCCGACAAGTTTTCCGTTAGATCGTACAGGAATTCTATTAGCAATCATGTGATTCTCTCTAATATATTGAAGATCAGCAATCTCTTCCTTGCCCGTTGCAGCAACAATATGCATCCTGGAATTCTCAATAACATCTGTTACGTGCATCCCTATTACTTTTGTTTTATCAACTTCAAGAAAATCACAATACGTATTGTTCATATATGTTATTAAGCCTTGAGCATCTACGACAACAAAACAGTGGTAGGCATTCTCAAAAACGGTTTCAAAAATCTCGTCTCTATAGTGTTCTTTCATGAAAAGCATGCTATATCCTCCTATAAACCAGTTTACCTTTATCTATTATAACAAAAGAAAAGCACCACTTAGGGTGCTAATTTTTAACACATAGATAACATACTTTTATTCGGTAACCCAATTAGTAATCGATGTTTTGGGAAAATAAAACTGGATAATTTCCTCATATGTTTTACCTTGCTGCCCCATTATATGAGAACCCCATTGGCTCATGCCGACACCGTGTCCAAATCCTTTTCCTTTCAACGTGTACATTTCTTCATTTTCTTCCAGATTATCAATTAGATAACTTTTAAAAGTCGTACCACCGATTAATGGGCGAATATGATCAAGCGCAGCATCTTCTAGCGCTAGTTGTTCAAATAAAACAGTACCTTCCATTAACCGGTGCAAAAACTCAACCGTTATAGACCCTTTAACACTTCGGTTGGAGTCTAGTTTTTGATTAGAAATCTCAAAACGCGGAATCGATACAATTTTTATATCACCGGGATAACCATTTCTTTTTAACCATTGTTTCATAGAAGTAGTAATTGCCTGATCCTTTTCCTCTATTTTATTCCACCAGTTCGAGTTATACCAGTCCATATCTTCAAGTAAGACTTGTGTTTGGTGTAACACAAATTCCCATGGATGAATAGGATCATACGGATCTTTTTTTATAGGAAAATAAGGCATAGGCTTTCCATCCCATACATTCGCATTATTTTCGGTTATGCCACCATTACTTGCAGAGTAAAAAGCATTAATAAGTTGATCCTGATACGTAATTACTTCCCCTTGGGTCTCTTCTACTGCTTTTGTTGTGTTCTCATACCATGTATATCCTCCATATACTTGAAAGCGAATAGTATCATCGATAATTTCTGCTATACGAGAGACGGCATACGTTCTTGCGGCGAGTGCTTGTGCTTTCAGCGTCTCAAGCCCCCAATTAGGAAATACTTCGAATGGTACAACTCCTTTTAAATAATCTTCTAGTGGTAATTGATTAACAGGTCGTATGAATTCCTTATTTTCTATCCCAAATTCCATGGCTCCTAAATATGGACGATTATTCACATAGATCCGGTGTTCATCTTTATAAGATTGAGGAATCAGAATAAAAGGAACATTAATCTCTTGCTTTTTACCTGCCCCTTGTAACACAAGCGATTCGTCGCCATCAATTGTCAGTTTATAGTTCACCCCTTCTTTTAATGACAACGTAGGATCGAGCGCAAAATAGTCTCCTTTTAATTGAAAATATACGTGCGAAGACTCTCCAATATAATTAACTAATTTTACCGTAACCATATCTTCTGCCTTTGTTGAATCTGGGAATACGAATAGAAATAGTAGTGTGAAAATGATTAGGAAGTATCTCATAAGCCTATAATTCCTATGCGTTTCTTTAATTATTCATAACGATTGATTCTGGGCACAAATAAAACAAATATTCAATAATTTAAAATGAATCAATCACATAATTAGTTAGTGTATTTATATCAAATATGGGTAAAGCGGTTACTTCTTTTATTATACTTCTGTATGGAGGCATGTTGGTGCACTCTAGAACAATTGCCCGAATATCATGATTATTTTCCAATAGCCTCAAGACTACTTGTTTCATCTCCAGAGCAACAGCATTCCTGTCTAAGGGGTGCGTTTCATCAACTATGGCAGTTGTGAATGCTGACATATCATCCATTCCTTCCATGACAATTGGAATTTGATGAGCATTTACTGCCGAAAAATGCTTATTTGTTAGGTTTGATTTACTTGCTGTGAGTACACCGACAGTTCCCCTTGTTAAATTATACACTAATGGTATTTGTATTAAGCTGGATGAAAAGAAAGGAACCGTTAATTGACGTTGAATTTCCTGTTGAAATAAGGAAAGGAAACCACAACTTGTTGTGATCGCCTTAACCCCTTTATACTCTAATCTCTTTGCTGCCTGAATAAAAGGTTCGATTAATGTAGAGTCAGCGATTTTCACAACACGTTCAATCGTTGCTTTTTTAACAACTTCATATTCAACTGAAAATGAAAAAGTTTCGGGGTTTCCGATATCCCCTTTCGGTCTACAAAAATTAGTATCCAACATTATTATTCCTAATTGAGGGGTAAGCATTTTAAATAAACCACATCAATAACCCAATTGCTAAGAAATAAAGTGAGTTTGGTAATGCTAGCATCATTACTTTTAGAGGGTCAACTTTCGTATTTAGAATCCCGCCAATTAAACCACAGACAACAAATGCAGTTAATCCCACGGGGGGCATATTCTGACCAGCTGCAGCAATATGGGAAGCACCCAAAGCAATTAGTGTTGGATCTACGTTCATGTTTTCCAGTATCGGACCAAGAAAGGTAACATTAACAGACTGAGAAGTTGTTTGCGACCCTGTAAGCATACCAACTACCACCATGGAAAAGGCTCCACCAAGTTTCACCATGGAAGATGCAAGCCCTTCTGTCATAAGAGCAACCTTATCGATTAGTCCTGATGCATAGAAAACCCCAACCATGACTCCAGCACTCAGTTGAATTTGTACTGTCTGGCTTACTTTACCTAAGCCATTTTTGAAGACGCCTTTTGTATCTTTTCGAACAGAAGGGAATAAAAAACTAACTAGAATGGCTATAATTATAGCGGATACGACTTGGAAAGTTACGCCTTGAATGATTGGAATTTCGTTTAAAGACTCTAATATTACTGCGAAAAAGCCCCATTTTTCGAAAATATTATAATCAAACAACGTATTAGCCATAACAATGGTGATTAAAACAAATAACGGAATTAATGTTTTCCATCTGTCTTTTAAGATTTTCAGAACAGAACTTTCAGGTATTAATTCAGCTGGCATCTTTTTACCTCGGACAAAACGAAATGATTCTAAAATAGCAATAACTGCACCTATCGTAACAGTTATAAATGCAAGTTTTATAACAGGATTAGGATCTGTACCTACAAGAGAAGCAGACAAGAAAACACCTTGTGTAATTGGGGGCATAATTGATCCAATAGAAGCACCAAGTAATATAATCATCCCAATTTGTTCAGGCTTTAATTTTAACTCCGTTAATGAATTAATTACCAGAAACCCAATAACAGTTGCAGCTGCTATTGCATCACCAAGGAAAGATCCAGCTATGATTAACGTAATGAATATGGCTATAATTAATCCTCTTGGTGATTTCCCAAAAGCCGCTCGTAGACTATTTAACGTTGTATCCATTGCTCCTAATTTCACCTGCGATTCTGCATATAAACTCCCAAAAACAGAAAGCATGATTACCCACGATAAGCGATCAATACCATCAATGAATGCAAGGAATGTTTCACCAATATTAAGTCCTGATATAATTGCCGAGGTGACAGCTGCTACGATAAGTGCAACCCGGATATCTCCACCAATCTTTGGTATTTGTTTAACCAAAGCAATCGTAAATAATAAAGCTAACGGTACAATAATTTCGAACATACAAACAACCCCTTATTTGGATTGAAATGCTAAACTACTTGTAAACGGTCCAATTTTAATGGCTTCAGCAAATCTTTGTATCTCATTTTGTTTTCTATCAAACTGGTAACTAAATGTCCCGTAATAGGAGCAAGTGCAATCCCATCACCTTCGTGACCAGCTGCTATAATGAAACCTTTCATTTCTGGTGTTTCGTCAATAAACGGAAGACCATCCCCAGTAAAAGGCCGAAATCCAACCATGGAACGGATAATCCGGATAGTATTCAGTGAAGGTGCAATTCGACTAGCATGTGCTGCAACAGCGGTAAGAACTTCAGGTTCTAAAGCTTTTTTAAATCCTTTAAACTCTCTGCTACCACCAATTAATAAATTCCCACTATTTGTTTGACCTAAGGAAAGGCCAATTCCATATGGAGGTACATCATCTTCATTACTGCCTGTTAAGTACTTGGCAGCAATGTACTGGGAACATAAGATATTTCCATGAATTAATGGCTTTACCTTTTCTGAAATAAGAATTACACCACGACGAGGCATTATCGTGAGACTAACGCCAGCCATTTCTGCTATCTTTGATGCAAATGGACCTGCTGCATTGATAACGAGTTCTGTCGCAATAAGGACTTTGTCTGTTTGAACTCCTGTTATTCTTCCATGCTCACTATGAATTGCTATCACTTCTGTATGTGTCCGTATGTCTACTCCACGCTTTCTCGCTCCCTCTGTAAAGGCTTGACTTAATAAGAGTGGGTTGACCTCTGCATCTTCAGTGCTATAAGTGGATCCTGCAATATTAGGCGATAAACATGGCTGCCTTTCCAACGATTCCTTTCTATCCAATAACTCCACATTAATTCCTGCATTATTTTGCTTCTTAACAAATTTTTTCATGAAATCCATATGCCCCTCTTTCTCTATGACGATCATCCCCCCTCCCCTTTTAAACTCGATAGAAGTTTCTAACTCATCTTCTAGATTCTCGTAAATTTCTCTACTTGCTTTCGCTAACTGAGTAGGGAAACCAGGTTTTTTAGATTGTAAGAAGATCGCCTTATCACAAGATCCAGAAGTCTTGGCCCCTATCTCTCCCTTTTCAATCAGCATTACTTTTCTATTATTTTCTGCTAGACGATAGGCAATAGATGCGCCAATAACACCACCGCCAATAACTACAGCATCTGCGGTTTCCATGAATTCACACCTCATTTAATCCTTATTAACACGCTGCTTTTTATTCCAAAATTGTGCGGACTTTTTTCGGCCACGTTTACTATTCTGCTGAAATGTTAAGATGGCTTTTTCTCTTTCATTCTCAACCTTATTCTGTGCTTTTCTTATAACGTCTCGACCATTTTTTACTAATCCTAATTTAACACTTATGGACTTACCAGCTAGTTCACCTTGTGCCATAGCGACTTTTGCACCTTCAATTCCTGTTATATTACCTGCTACAAAAATGCCAGATTGTGTTGTTTCCATTTCGTCATTATGTAAGGGAATATAGCCACCTAAATCGTCGATATAGGCTGAATCGCATCCGGCTACACCGGCTATTTCAGAAAGAGGATACAACCCTCCGGATATACAAACACAATCAACTTCCACCCTTTTTAACGTATTCTGTTTTACCATGCCTTCTGAATTCACAGTAGCAATAGTAATACTCTCCACTTGGTTAACGCCTTCTATCTCTAATACTGCTTTTCGTAAAAATAAAGGGATACCCCAGATCTTCAATCCCACAGGAGGGTAAAGCTTCGCACCGATATGTTGAACAGATGTATATTGAGCCATTTTTCCAGCAACCTTGAGTAACGGGTTTGGAGCTAAATGAGCTAAACTGGATAAATTACTGATCATCTGTTTTGGATTCGATTTGCCTTCAGAAAGTTCATTAAACGGTGGAAGAAAAATACCAACTACATTTATCCCCGCCATTTTCATTTCATGAGCTACTGACAATGAAAGCGGATCTACTCCAACGACTGCAACTTTGTTACCAGGTTTCACGCGGTAATAATTAGTCAGCACTTGGGCTGCTCCAATTGCCATTACTCCTGGGGTAGTCCAGCCAGGAATAGGAATGGCTTTTTCTGCCGCTCCTGTTGCAATTAGTACATTTTTCGATTGCAGGTGCTCCCCACTGTTTAACATAACTTGCCAGCGTGGAAAAATCCCCCAAACTTCTCTCTCCTGAAAACTTGTAATTTCTAATTGATTAACTTTTTCCTCTAATTTCAGTGCAATTTCCTTGCCAATCCACCACCTCTTCTGTTCCTCCTCATGTAGTTGACCCAATAATTTACCACCTGAGACTGGATTTTCGTCTACGATAGCCACTGATGCTCCATGTGAAGCAGCTTCGATTGATGCACACATACCAGCAGGACCAGCACCAATAACAATCAAGTCATATTTCATAAGCTATAGTCACTTTTTGATTTGATTCTCATTTTATCTGTAACCTGGCTAATACAGGATCGAATGCCACTTTTTCCATCTACAGTTACCCGACACTCATAGCAATGACCAATACCACAATAAATGCCTCGAGGTTTCTTCTGTTTTTCTGAATATCGTAATATGCGAATTTCGTTAGCCAATAATGCAGCAGCTATCGATTCTCCTTCAAGAGCTGGATAATCCACTCCGTCAAAGGAGATGGTTATTGTTCTTCTGTCTAGTGGCCCTAATATTGGATGTTCATAAATTCTCATAAACAACTTTCCTTTCTATTTTGAGCCAATTCGGATAATGTCAGAGGACGTACTGGATTGTTGAAAGATAAAGTTGAAGATGGCGGTATGGATTTGTTTGTATGATAAGAAACAATTTGTTCTAAAGGCAGACGGCATATCCTGCCTTGACACACCCCCATACCAGCTCTTGTCCTCAGTTTTAATTCTTTCGCGGACTTTGTACCATTTTTGATGGATGTTATAATTTCACTTAGCATGACCTCTTCACATCTACAGATAACGACATCTTTGATTTAAATTACCTCCACACTCTTCATTAAAAATAGTCATAAGCATAAGATTAGTAACACGTAGGTATTTTGAATAAATAATAGGTTATAGTTTAAACCTATGAATAATTGACATTTTCATGCGTTCGATAACAAAAAATTTATCTAAAGGTGGGAATCCTCATGTTAATCAATCTGAACATACTTGTAATAGGAGGCGATGACAGAAACCTGGAAGTAATACATAATCTTGCAATAGCCGGAGCCAATGTTTATTTACTTGGGTTTGATCAGTTAACCTTTGATAACCCTAAAATTCATCAGTCAAGACTTAATGAGGTTGACCTTACTGTTATAGATGCCATAACATTACCAGTCGCTGGCACAGATGAAACTGGAAAAGTGGAAGCTACTTATTCTAATAAAACTATTATTCTCTCAGAAGAACTGATTTCCCAAACACCAGCACATTGCATTATTTATACAGGTACCTCTCAACCTTTTTTAGATACTTTAACTACATTAACTCAAAGAAAATTAGTGCGCTTATTTGACCGTGATGATGTGGCTATTTTAAATTCCATTCCAACTGCTGAAGGTGCGCTAAAGTTGGCAATGGAACAAACAGACCGTACGATTCACGGATCTAAAGTAATGGTACTGGGTTTTGGTAGAGTTGGTACCACCGTTGCTAGATTGTTCTCTTCTGTTGGGGCAAACGTTCGCGTAGGTGTGAGGAAATCCGTTAATATGGCTCGTATTACTGAAATGGGGTTAACACCTATAAGATTAGCTGATTTAGAAAAGGAGATATCTGACATTGATATCTGTATTAATACCATTCCTCATCAAATTCTTGATTCCAACATTATAGCTACTATGTCAACATCTACTCTTATTATTGATCTAGCTTCAAAGCCTGGAGGTACAGACTTTAAGTTTGCTGATAATAAGGGACTTAATGCTATCCATGCACTTGGATTACCCGGGAAAACAGCCCCTAAAACAGCCGGCATAATTCTAGCAGATATTCTATCCGAAGAGCTATCAGGAATAGAATTTAAAAAATAAAAAGCCAAAACATCTATAAAGACGTTTTGACGACTATATTGACATCCTTCCCCACCTAAAATCCTGACGGATTTTTGAGAAAGGGGATTCCAATAGACCAACAATCTATCGGGTGGTTACCATTACCTCAACTCAGTCCCGATTTTCGTTTGCACGAATCACGGGTAGAGCGTCATCAGCTAGGTGTACAGCGCAGTCAGGCGCCTTACGAAAAGCATTAAACTTCCCGCAACGGCGGTTAAGCCGCAGTTTCTTTTTCCTCGATAGATGGTCTTGTAGAAATCACAAAGCTGGCGTTTACGTCAGCATTTTTCTTGTATCCACAAGAGCATTTATATAACGAACCTCTGCGATTCTTTTTTACTGTTTTTCCGCAGTTTGTACATTCTTGGCTTGTTTTGAATGGATTCACTTTTTGCACCTCTAGCTCGGCTAGTTGTGCTTTGTAAGTTAATTTCAACTCCAAATCATAGAAAGCCCAGGAATTAACGTTTCGATCGCTTCGTTTCCAGTATTTTTTCATGGAACGAATGTCACTCAAATCCTCGATTTTGATGATGGAAACTCCTTGTTGTTTAGCGAATTGCACAATTCTTTTCGCTATCAAATGATTCCAATAGTGGATGATACGCTGCTCTTTATCTTCAAATCGCTTCAATGCTTTGGTGTTTTTTGTTTTTTGGATTTTTCTTCTGAGACGACTGAACTTGCGTCGTATATGACCAATATGTTTTCCTGAAAAATGAACATACTTTCCCGTTTCCTTATCTCCAGCAACGGCAATATATTTAAGCCCTCGGTCTACACCAATGGATTTTTCAGTCTTTTCTAAAATGTCGTTCTGTAATTCAAAAGAAATTACAAACGAAAAATACCATTTTTCTTTCTTTTGAAAGAGCTGTCCATTCCCTTTTTGGGGCGCTGAAATCCCTTCAATGGTATTTTAATTGATAATGTCGACATTCTTTTTTCACCCCCTAGACGTTATAGGTATATTATATCAAAACGTATTTCTTAGAACAGAAAAGATAGGCGATTCATCCCCCACCTAAACACTGACGTGTTTTGAGGAAGGAGTCTTCTCGCCTAAGTTCGATAAAAAGAAGATTTCTATTATTAACATTCACGAGATAAGGATCTCCTTTTTTTCAAGTTGATAAATATGGTTTCCACTTTACTAAATATCCACTGCAATGCTAATCCCTGAATAGCAATTCCGATAATAGATGTACCTGTTAAGAACCATATCGAAATGGGATTTTCAATCACAATAATTTGATGACCAAAAAATAATAGATAACCAACTATCGTGTACAACGCATCATTATACGTCATAATAGCACTTTCTAGATTCCAAACAACTAATGACTCAACGAATAATAACAACAGAATAATAGATATGATTATCATCATAGATTTATACGTTAACTTTTCTATATACGGAGTTATATAATATTTAGCAATTGTTTTGATACGGAATAAGTAGATTAACCGTACAATTCTGGCTACCTGAAAGAATTGATCCAACGGAATAATGGCAATTAAAAGAAACGGGTTTCGTTTAATGAAATCCCATTTTTTTCTTGTAGCTATAAAACGAATGAGAAAGTCAGTAAAAAATACAGCCCACACGATCCAATTAATAGTAGAATTATATGAGTTTTCCGTCCAAATCGACATGATTGTAAGCATGACGAGTAGAATCATAATACACTCATACATTATTTTCATTACTTTTTGCATACATGTATCCCCTCTTGATGTGTATCTCTTTGTCTATTATATTAGAAAACTTGGCTTATCGCCAAGCCTTAATGGCGAAAGCCTAAGTTGCACTTATGTAGATAAGAAAGTTCTATACTTTCTTATCTACCATAAAATTCATAGAGTATGAATACTTATATCCATTCCCTAAAAAAGCATCCATGCATATAGTTTACTGTACGTATTTATTCAAGGAGGGAATGAACATTATGTATTATTTAATTTACCCTGGTTACTTTCATTCTCCTTATTGGCATAACACCTATACTCCATATCGTCAACATCAACCAGTTGACCCTGAACTGTTGTATGAATCAGCAAATGAATCAAAAAAACTGATGGAAGATGCCAGCAAGGTTCTGGAGAAGTTATCTCAGTCAAAGGAATTTGACACTAAATTAATGTATGCTGCACAAGTCTCTGACACCGAAGAGGTTGAACGGTTAATTCATTCACTAGGCGTTACATCGGAGGTTAATGTGAATTACAATCCGGATGGTTTACGATTAGAATTCAAATCAAAAGTAAAAGAAATCGATTGTTGCCGGTTAGTAGTTTCTCTCCGTTGGCGTTAGATACTTGAAATAAAGAGGTGCAGGTTCACCTTAACAATTACAAAGCACCTCTTAATCCTTTTTATACCCGAAATGTGATTGTCCTTTTGGAATGACTTAAACCACGAGCGGTTAAAAATACGGTTAATGAATATTCACCTTTTTCTAATGAAGAAAAAGAAATATCATAAGTTAGTTTTTCTTTTGGAGCTAACATAATATCTTGTAATACTTGTAAAAACATCTTTCCATCTGAATAACGTTCCACCAGACCATGTTCCTTGCTAAATAGTTCATATTCATACCTCTGACTTGTATTAAATGACAGCTTCTGTACTTGATTCCCCTCATTTATAACGGTGTATCTGAATGTTTTATCTGCGTTAGAGTCCTTCACTTCTTGAAGAAAAAAAGACAGACTGTTTTCTCCATTGTTCTGGATAGGATTTATATTTATATTTATAGGATTAAATTCCTGGTTTCTATTTGGTTTATTCCTCATTCAATCATCCCCTTCTTTAACTGATTCGATAAGAAAACAAATTTTCCTATTTAAGATTAACAAAAACTTTTACTCGCCTTATTTAATGTATGGTGTTTAAAACGAAATGGTTATAACAAAAGCGTAAGCGCCTTGAAAAGTGTAATACTTGACTCATTGGTAATAAGATCCTCAGGTGGTGAATTGATTTCAGCGATTTCTACTCCATAAGCTACTCGAGACCCTTATCATATAGTTCCTATCAGAAGCAGGAGATTACGACCATTCTCCTCCAACTAATTGATAACTTCTCTTTGCATATGGCCTATTTCGTCCGTTGCTAGCTCTGGTGTGTTAGGATTTGGGTCTGTTTGAATATAAACCATATAGTAATCGTCATCTACTTGAATATTATGCTCTCTTAAATCTACTACAGTCCATTCATCGAAGCTTCTTGTTACTTCAGCTTCGATTAAACCTACAAGTTTTTCTCCTGGTGTTCCATCAAAACCGGATCCATCCCATACTTCCACTGCGAAATCAATTACATCTGGAACAGGCCAGTCTATACCATGGAATTAAAATACACCATCTGTTACATTTGCAGAATCTCTGCCCTCTGGTAGTGACATTTTGACTGCCCAACCATTGCCGGCATCATAAAATGCACGTTCATTTTCAGTTGTGCCTTCATCATAGCCAATTTTTATTAGCCTAATAGAAAAATAATATACAAGTTCTTGTCATATTCAATCTCCATATACATACAAATGTAGTAATCAAGTAGACTGGGGGAGTTGTGAACATGGGAGAATCTTTAGCAGTTACAGAAGAGGAAATCAAAAAGTATTATGAACTGTCAAAGCAAAAAAAGGAAGTGGAACAGGAATTAAATCATTTAAAGAATAAATTTCATCAATTTCTTGATGAATCAATTGGGAAAAATCAAAAAGGTGAAATTCATCGTGGAAATTATAAAGTCCAACGACAAATACGATCCTCAACTAGTTATCACGATGAAGAAACAGTGAAAACGTTAGAAGAATTAAACCTGGCTGATTTTATTATAACGTTAAAGCGTCCAGACACAGACAAGCTTAAATCAGCGTTTAAATTAGGTTTGGTTGAAGAAGAAGCGTTTGAACATTGTACCAAGACAAAATTAACACAAGCACTTGTAACTAAAGAGACGTTCTCAAATTAGGCTTACATAGTTGCATAAGTACAACTTATGCTTTCGCCATTAAGGCTTGCACTCCAAAACATAAGGGCTTCTAAGAAAGCAAAGTACGCTTACTAAGAATCTCTTTAACGAAAAGTCAAGTTTTCTAATCTGCTCACTTTGCCCACTACAAATTTATATTTCAGCATAGTTTATTATTGTATATTTATGTAGAGGGGGACAGATAGTGAGCTCAAAAAAGGATAACTTACCAGAGAAGTTTGATATTGATATGACACCGCTACGTGACTTTATGAAACAAATGGATTCATTCTTCAATCAATCATTCAAGCAAATAAATCCTTACTTCCATCTTAAACCTTTTTGGGTTGATGTGTATGAAAATGATTCTAATGTTATTGTAACAGCAGACCTACCCGACTATAAGCGCGATCAAATTAACCTAGAGATAATCGAAAACAGATTACGGATCACCGTAGATAAATCAACCCACATTAAAGATATCCAAAATAATTCCTCAAATATAAAAGACTCTTTTCAACGGATGGAACGAATGATTACAGTGCCATTTCCTATTCCCAAAAAAGAAACCAAAGCGAGTTTTAAAGATGGAAGATTAAAAGTTACTATTCCAAAAAAAGATTCTCAAACGTATATTGATATTGAAGAGTAGAAGAGTCTGTCACTTCGACAGGCTTTTCTTGTTTGGCTTATTTGTAAGTAAGTTTTGTTGCTTTTTAATCCTCGCAGTTGATATAAACTGCGACGTAACTTTAGGCTTATTTCTAAGAACACGCGCTATTGCCGCCGTCTGG
>NZ_JBHTKJ010000042.1:0-3214 GCF_042675965.1 Virgibacillus byunsanensis
TTTAGTACAATTTTATGACATTTTTAATTATTTACATATTTTGTAAACTTAAGTTGATGACATTGGGGTTGACCGGAGGACGATAGAAAAATATCTTGAGGGTTACACGCCAAAAACCTCTCGGTTACGCAAATCAAAAATAGATGATTATTATGAAGCCATATCGTTACTTCTTTCCGAAGAATCTCTGCAAGTATTTTATTATAAGAGAGTATTATGGCAGTACCTAAAAGATAATCACGGATTAAGTTGTTCATCGTCCACTTTTAGGGCTTACTTATCAAAGAAACAAGAATTCCAAAGTTATTTTGATTCGGGAAAACGAAAGAAAGCCAACAGTGAGGTGATTCGTTTTGAAACTCCTCCAGGTGAGCAAGCTCAACTAGATTGGAAAGAAGATATTCGATATATCACGAAAGATGGAGAAATAATATATATAAACGTGTGCGTAGTTTTACTTTGTTTTTCGCGGTTTCGAACGTTTCACTTATCCATTTCAAAATCACAAAGTGTATTATTATCTTTTCTAACTGAAAGTTTTGAAGCTATTGGAGGGATTCCTAAAACGATTGTGACAGATAATATGAAAACGGTTATGGACGATGCACGGACGGAATATAAAGCAGGAAAAGTGAATGAACGTTTTTATCAATTCGCAAAAGATATGGGATTTGAAGTGCATCCTTGTATAGCTGGGAAACCGAAGACAAAAGCCAAGGTAGAGGCTCCAATGAAATTCATTGATGAGATACACGCTTATCAAGGGAAATTCAATTACGAAGAGCTTCATCAATTTGTACAAAAACTGTGTAATCGAATCAACAATAGTTATAATCAAGGGTCGGGAAAGATACCTATACTAGCCTTTAGAAAAGAAAAAGATCTCTTATCTCCACTACCAAATGAAAAAATAAGAGATCACTATAAAATTGATCATAAACTTGTGAAAGTAAATACTTCGAATATGATCCACTACAAGTCCAACCAGTATTCAGTTCCAGCTGGATACATAGGAAAAACTGTAGGGTTACAACTATATGATAACCATATTTACGTTTATTATAACACGGAATTAATTGTCTCTCATCCCATTAGTCAATTAAAGCTGAATTATAAGCAAGAACATTATACAGAGACGTTAGCCAGGGGACTGCCACATACACCAGATATGGAGATTGAGGAACTGGCTAGAAAAAATTTAGAGGCAATTAATGAGGTGTATAAAAATGAATAGTAGCTATACAAAACTTGTGGGAAACTTGGAGTATCTGAAATTAAAACAAATGATGGTACATCTTGATGAAACAATTGACTTTATGACAAATAATCAACTGTCTTTTACAGAAGGACTAGTAAAACTAACAGACTATGAAATTGATATGAAAGAAATAAATATGGTGAGATCGATGGTAAGGGTAGGAGCGTTCCCGCATTTAAAGGAAATTAAAGATTTCGAATTTGAATTCCAACCGTCTATTAATAAGCAACTAATATTAGACTTTACCACCTTACGTTTTGTAGAGCTACAAGAGAATATCGTTTTCTTGGGACCAAGTGGAGTGGGGAAAACTCACTTAGCAACCTCCATTGGAATTGCAGCAGCCAAGAAAAGAACGAGCACGTACTTTATTAAGTGTCATGATTTGATTATGAATCTTAGAAAGGCAAAACTTGAAAACCGCTTGGAAACTAGGCTAAAACATTATTCAAAGTATAAATTGCTTCTTATTGATGAAATCGGATATTTACCAATAGATGCGGAAGATGCCAAGTTGTTTTTTCAACTAATCGATATGAGATACGAAAAGAAAAGTACGATTTTTACTACAAACGCAAATTTTAAAATATGGGGGGACATATTCCAAGATACTAAAATAGCCAGCGCCATCTTAGACCGAGTCCTCCACCACGCCACAGTGGTGAATATTACTGGAGACTCCTACCGTCTAAAAGATCATTTCGTAAAAGAGAAATAACCAATATTAATAGAAGGGAGATAGACAGGATGAGTGCTATCACAGTAAAAGAAGCAATGAAGTTTTTTTATTCCTATGGCCTCAAGTGGGATGAGAAGTTGGTCCAAGAATGGATGAATGATCCACACACAAAGATCACTAGCAATCAAGCTTGTGAGGATGACCTTCATCGGTTTAATGACTGGTGCAAATGGAAAGATACTGCGTATGAAGAAGGAATTGATGACCAAACAAAAATCGCAAATTTACTAGAAGAAATTAATGATCTAAAAAGCGAAATATCATCGTTAAAAACAGAACAAGAAGATTTAAAAGAGCAATTAGGAATTATGCCATTTTAATCAACAATATAACACCCTGCCTAGTTTTCAGGTGGGGGGGATTGGTCAAATTTGGGTTATAAATATAGTGAAATTTTTGTGGGTTCGGCATATATCAAAGATTGGAGTGGAAACAATGAACAAAAACAGAATGCGTTATGATCGGATTCAAGATCACTGGTACGTTGATCTGCAGGGAAGGGAATATGGTCTCCATTGCGGAGAAAGATTTGAATTATACATTGGTCGCAAGGCCATTCCTTGCCGTTTAGAATTAGCCAGCAAGTGGTATGTCATTATGGAAAATACACAATTTGATTTACGAGAAGATGATCAATATACTGTCATTTTATAAGTGAAGCAAGCCTCAGCGTGGATCGCTAGTTGGCAAGAAATTCTTATTTAAGTATATTAACAAAATTGTACATTCTAAAACAATCAAAAGTGTACATATTATCATTGACATTTATATTCACAGTAGATATCGTAAAAATGTAATATTCTAAGGATATTAAAAGTAATATTATCGACATTATCATTTCTAATAGATTTTAAGCACTCGTAATCCAGATGGAAAATAGGACTATCCTCACTAACTTTAGAATGAGTATCACCGTTTTCCTTTGTAAAAAACCATTCGCCGGTGCTCAAAAAATAAACTTTTCCATTATCCCAATTTCTTAGTAACTCTTTTAATAATTCTTCTTGTTTTAGGGTTTTTACCCAAAAACTTTCCTCGAATATAGACTTTTCCATTATAGCAACCCCCTTAAAGTTATGTGGTAGGCTGATTGTAATCTGTACTTTGATAAAATGCTTTAATTGTTTTTGTATTATCCTACAACTTATTTACTCAACTTTCGCAGACTGAAATAGGCAAGTAAGCCTTGATATAATTAGGCAAGCCTGCAATCCATT
>NZ_JBHTKJ010000043.1:0-36373 GCF_042675965.1 Virgibacillus byunsanensis
CATTTAAATAATTTACAAAAAATGGATGAAGGACTACCTCTAAAGCCCTATTGTCCTTTTTTCTTAATAGCAAACAAAAATAAAATCTGAATATTCTATACAAAACATAATTGGGAATAAATTCCTAAATTAAACGTTTGATAATCTTTAAATTTTTTTATGCAACGCTAGTGAGGAAATTATAAATTTAGGAGCCTGTGGATAATTTATTAACAGCTTAAGCCACGTCCAGCTCCGACGTACAGGACGTACTAGTGCCGATGACGCCACAGGATAAGGAAAGCTCCCCTGAAAAGCATCGCACGCAGAAAAAGCGCTTTTCCTTTTCAAGGACGTGGCGTTTTTATCGGCCAGCGCCCGTACTGCTAGTGGGCTTCCTTATCCTCCTTACGATAAGTCAACATCGAATCGCTTAAGCATTAGGAAGACCGACTAAAAGCGGGCTCCCGGCCCAACGTCGGCATACCCCTATGAAGGGGCCTGTTTTCTTTTAGATGAACTTGACTTTTCGCCAATAATGGCGAAAGTCAGAGTGAATCTCATGCGGATTTGGAAGATCGACTAACTTCGCCGCTTTCGGTGGCAACGTCGACCCACCCGCGATGCGCGGGCGCAGCCCATACGTCGCAAAACGGGCGCTTCTTGCTTTTGTTCTAATTATTTGTTTAGTTAATCCACTTTCTTTAAAACAAAATACGAACATCCAAAATTACAATATTCATACAAATAATCATCTAAAGAACCGATTTTGGTCTCAAACGTTGCTTTAGCATTCTGATCATTATAGAACCCCTTTAATCTTAACTGGTCATAACCCCAGTCCCCAACTATGAAGTCATATTTAGACAAGACATCTGAATAACGTTCATTTACGTTTTCCTCTTGAAAACCATCTTTTATATTTTCAATAATTTCGTACTTTTTCCCTTGTATTTCAATCAACGAAATTCACCCCGCTTAAACTGCTTATAGTTTATCACACTTAACTGCCAATAAACTAGATTTTCATTATAATTCATTGCATGAATTTTATCATTATACATCAAACTAAGGATGCGAATAAAACTTTTTGGTAGTGAGGAGGTATACAATGTATCAAAAATTTCTTCTTTTGTTCATTACTGGTATATTACTGGCAGTAACAGCTTGTGGAGATACTGATAGCGCAAATGATGAAAGAGTTGCCGATGAAATGGATCCTTTACAAGATAACGAACAAAATGAAACACAAACCGATCCAGGCCAAAACGATAGACTGGGATATGTAAATTTTTCAAAGGATGAACTGGAGAACGATAATGAGAGAAATCATACAGCAACTATTGATCGAACTCAGTTGGCGGACATGATCACAAGAATTATATTGCGTAGCGATGGATTTGAACAAGTAGGAACTCTTGTTACTGATGAAGAAGTACTAATAGCGTATCGCAAAGATGAAGAGACCGATTCAGAAAAAGCTGCTGTAATGGCTCGTAAAACAGCTATGTCAGTTCTGCCAAGGTACTTCAAAATATATGTATCTGAAAATGATATGCTTATGCAAGATATACAAAGCCTGCATAACTCAACTGTTGACCATAAAAATTACGATAATACAATCAAACAAATTATAAAGGAGATGGAAAAGACACCACAAGGGTTAGATAATACCATGGACGAATAAATGTTGCATTAGGGACTAACAAATATAGTGTTAGTCCCTATCAAAAAAAACATCATTATTTTTCTATATATGTGCAGACTACAAATAAATATATATGTTTCAAGAGGTGAAACGCTTTGCGATTAAGACGAACTTATCTACTACTTGTCATTTTATTATTTATGGCTCCATATTTTAGTTCTGTACAAGCTGAAGAGCAAGCAGAAGAGCAAAAATATAAAGAACGAATGGCTTTATACAAAAAAACCGCAGCATTAACTCAAATACCATGGTATTATATCGCTGCCATTGACCAATATGAACGAAATGCTCAAAAAAGTACGGAAGAAGAAAAACTTATATCGATTACAATACCTCCGGAAATATGGTTTGGAGCTGGTAACGTATCCTTAAACAAGGACAAAGATATTGTCATGTTATTTAACGGAAATGGGATGGATGGGAACGGCGACAATAAAGCTGATCCAGATGACTTTGAAGATGTTCTGTTTACAATGGCAAATATGCTTCTCACGTATGGGCAAACTCAAGATGATATAAAGATTGCACTATGGAATTATTATAAAAGAGATCTCACTGTACAGACGATTATTAGTAATTCAAGAGTGTTTAAGAAATTTCAGGATATTAATCTAACTGACCGTGATTTCCCGGTATCAATAGCTCATAATTATACCTTTCATAACACTTGGGGGGATCGTCGTGGTTTTGGGGGAAACCGGATTCACGAGGGAACGGATATATTTGCCGGTTATGGTACACCAATTAAATCTACCACATATGGAGTCATAGAAATGAAAGGATGGAATCTATACGGGGGATGGCGACTAGGAATACGGGATATATATAATATTTACCATTATTATGGACACATGAATGGGTATAGTGATGATATTAAAGTTGGTCAAGTAGTTAAACCTGGTGATGTTCTTGGTAGTGTTGGTTCTACAGGTTATGGTCCACCTGGTACATCAGGTAAATTTCCTCCACACTTACATTATGGGATGTACAAAGACAATGGTTATAGTGAATGGTCTTTTGATCCATATCCTTATTTAAGGAAATGGGAACGAATGGCCCACAGCAATAATTAAAAACGAAGAGCCTTCACATCAGTAAAGGCTCTTCGCTTATTTATAGTTATTATTCTGAAGTTTTTGCTTTTTTTATAGCATGCCTAATACTGGCTGCCAAACCACCCCATATAATTACCATACCAAGGATCATAACAAAGATAGCACTACCGGTCATATTATTTTGCCTCCCCAGTTTTCTTAGTTTCTTCTTCTGCATCATCAGATGAATTCCATTTACTTAGTGAAAGTAAGACACCTACAACAATAGCTGCTGCTGCAACAAACCATCCACCAAATAGAATAAATGTATCTGTGTAACCTTCATAGTTACCAGTATCTGTTGCAAATTCCTTCAATAGGTTTTGCTTAAATAGGCTTATCATCATATAACCTAACACAATTGGTGTAATAACACCTAAGCTTATTGTCCACCAAGATCCTAAACGAATATCTGAAATTTCGTTTGCGTGTGATTGAAATTCTTTTAACTTGCGCAACACCCAAGCAACGAGTATTACTTCTACCAATCCAATAAACGCAACACCAAATTGGTTTATGAAATAGTCAGCTGCATCTAAGAAGAATAAACCACCTTGTGTAGCAAAGAGTAATGAAATAACTGCAGCTGTTCCACCACCAAATAATACAGCTTTTGCTCTGGAAATCTTAAATTTATCAACTAGACCAGCAACATACGTTTCTGTAATCGACATTAGAGATGTTAGACCTGCTAGAACTAATGAAGCAAAGAATAGGAACCCAAAAAGTTCATTAAGTGCTGGGAATTCGTTAATGATTGCTGGGAATACAACAAAGGCTAGACCTACACCACCAGCTACTACCTCATCAACAGGTACGTTCGCTTGTGAAGCCATAAACCCTAAAACAGAAAATACACCAATACCAGCTAACAATTCAAAACTTGAGTTACCGAAACCAACGATAAATGCGTTATTTGTTAAATCTGTTTTCTTCGGTAAATAACTGGAATATGTGATCATTATTGCAAATGCAATAGATAAACTGAAGAATATTTGTCCATATGCTGCAACCCATACACCAGGAGAAGCTATACTACTAAAGTCTGGTGCGAAGAAAGCATTCAAACCTTCCATTGCTCCAGGTAATGTAATTGCTCGAATAACAATGATTAGAAATATTATGACTAATGACGGTATAAATATCCGGTTTGCAATTTCAATACCTTTTTTAACACCTCTAAATAAAATTCCTAATACAACAGCCCAAACAATAAGTAATGGTATAAGTACGCCAGGTTCAAATCCACCTGTTTGACCAGGAGCAACTGTTAAATTCAAGTAATCATTAAATAAGAACGTTTCTGTGTCTGCTCCCCAATTTAAATTGAATGAGAATACAGAGTACGACATTGCCCAAGCAATAATAACGGAATAGTATGTTGAAATAACGAAGGCGACTAGTACAGCCCACCAACCAATCCATTCTGTTTTTTTGCTCATTTTCTTATACGCCACCGGTGCTGAACCACGATATTTATGACCCATGGTAAATTCCATAATCAATAGTGGTATACCTGCTGTTAGTAGCGCAAATAAGTATGGAATGAAGAATGCTCCCCCACCATTTTCAAATGCTGTAGCTGGGAACCGCCAAATATTACCTAGACCGACCGCTGAACCTACAGCTGCCAAAATAAATCCTGCTCTTGATCCCCATTGTGAACGTGCTTCCATGTGTAGACCTCCTCTTTTTCCTTTTCCTTCTTACAAATTAGGGTTTGTCCAATCTTGTAAGAAGGAATGTTTATAATGTTTACTTTTTTCTGATATTGATGATTGTATTATAACGGTACTTTTTGACTATGTCAAAACATTATACAAATTTTTTATGTATTTTATTTTTCTAATAATAATTCATCTTACAAAAATTTCTCCCACCATATTAGATGAGAGAATTACCCTGTAAGCACTGTTTTAATGAATTGTATTTTCTATTTTATTTTAGTCATTATTTATAGTATCTCTAGGAATAGAAATAGATGGCCCTTCTCCTCCACCTCTATTATAAAATTCTGGTACATCTCCCATAATAACACGTGAATCAATAAATACTTTCGTACTTACTTTAGCAGTTGAAGTGGAAAAAGGAATTACTATTTGAACATTAACGGTTACCGGTATATATATCTCGACTAACGCTGCGTTAATACCAAATTCTTTAACTTCATGAACAACATCAGATTCAATACTACCTACAATTTCAAAATGAACAGGAACTTTTGGACCTAAGTTAGCTAATACTGTATTGCCCGTTGCTTGCCCGATAGGAATTTCTGCAACAGTGGGATCTTTGTCAGCTAACTCGTTTGCTGTATCACCATATTCGATAGGCTCTAAATCCGGGTCGTCGGTGTCAATTGTTTCTCCCTTATTCATACCATATAAAAAATATTCAGCACGATGTGTAGCAATTCGGAGTGCACGATTAACAGAAGCAGATTTCCATCCCAGTGTTGACACATTGCCATTATCATCCATACTTCTTATCTCTATAAGATCTTCAAAATTTATATTTTCAGTAGATTGAACTGCAGCATTAATTGTCCTGGTTGCAAATTCAATTGTTTTTTCTTCAGCGATATCCATAAGTGGTGGTGTAATACCTTTATCAATTATTTCAATACTGATAAATACCAGGACAGCAAATACAATCATTGTCACCATTAGAATAAACCTTACTGGAGGTGGTGATGTACTGTTTTTCTTAAAACTCATTCGTTGTCTCAACTTAAATACCCCCCTTAAAACAACTTATGCTTGTATTAAGAGGGTTAGAATAATTCAATTCCTATAATTTCATGAGATACAATTTGTAATGGTAACATTTACAACACTTGCCAAATCCACCTCGTAAGGGGATTGTATTCGTTGATCTTTCTCTTCAATAATTCTAATAAACGGTCGATCACAAAGATACTTGTTTTGTCTGGTGACAACGCCTACCCGCTTATCACTGAGTTCAACTGTTAAGCCTTCAGGATATACTGCAACACTATTCTTAAACGCTGTAACCATATCTTTTTCAAATAAACTAACAGCACCAGCATACAATATTTCAAGGCCTTCATGTGGTAACAATGCATCTCTATACACTCGATTACTAGTAACCGCATCGAATACATCAGCAACACCGATTAATTTTGCATACATGTGAATGTCATCACCCTTGATTCCACGTGGATAACCAGTTCCGTCTAATCTTTCATGATGTTGATAAGCACAATGAGCTATTACACTTGGAATATCTATATGTTTTCTTAGAAAATTAAACCCCAGCTCCGTATGGCTTTGAATTACTTCAAATTCTTCATCCGTCAATTTATCCGGCTTCTGCAGGATTTCCTGGTCTATGAATATTTTGCCAATGTCATGTAGCATAGCACCAGTACCTATTTCCGTTAATTGTCTTTCTGTTAGGTTTAATTCCAAACCTATAGCGAGTGAATAGATAGTTACATTTAGTGAATGTTGAAAGATATAATTATCCGTTACAAAAATATCAGAAAGTAAAGATAATGAATTTTCATTTCCTTGTATTTCTTCCATAATTCGGTGAACGATATCCGATAATTTTCTTCCATTTTTATTAAGGATATGGGATTGCTCCATAAAACCATTTTTCTTCATATCATGGAATGCTTCTTTAATTGTGTTTGTTGCTTCCAATCGTAATTCCTCAGAAATAGTAGATTCTACTTGTATATCACTAGTTTCCTGCTCTTCTATGTATACATATGTAATACCTTGATTAATTAAACGATTAATCATTCTCTCACTTAATTTTATGCCTTTTTGCAGCAGCGTTTGTCCATTATCATTATAGATTGTTTGTCCAAGACGTGTTTCTATTTTAATTGATTTTGTGTTTACAAGTCTCATAATGTTCTCCTAACTACTTCATCTCGACAATAGACGAATCATTTCGACAAAATCCTCATTAAAATAATACCAAATTTATAAATAAAATGCTATTGTTTACAGTTTTCAAAAATAGTTTACATGTATAAAGAACAATAGCTTAAGTGCCCTGAAAAAAACGACAAACATAAGCACGTCGCGTAGTGTGGACGCCTTTACCAACTTCGAACTGCTTATGACTCGAGTGTCTAAGCGCTGGCCGATGAAAACGCCACGTCCTTTTTCATCGTGTATTGTTTCGCTTTCGAAGCATTCCTTATCATGTACGTCGGAGCTGGGTGCGGCTGATTCTGTAGATATAAGACTTTCCTAGTTATACTTTCCTTATAAATAAAATATGCCTCCAACTAGGGAGACATAATAACTACGAAATTTTTATCAAAGCATCTCGGCCAATCATACCTTTTTCCCAGCCATATGCTTTTGAAGCGTCGGTAATTTTTTCGAGTGGAGCATATAAGAGATCATCTATTGTTTTTACTCCAACTGCACGAGCAGCAATAATTTTTCTATCAGCCAAAACATTATTCAGTAGATCAACGTCTAAAGCCCCGCACATAATGTACCCTACTTCATTGGAGATCATTAACAAGTTTGTTTTTGGCAATTCTACAACAATCGCTGTAAAAAACATTCCATCAACTTCTAAAGGGTTCACAGTAATCATAAAAACGATATGCCTCCTTCTAGATGTACATTATATGTGTATGCACACAAGGGGGACATTGTCACGATTAAATCAGACTTACGTAGAAAAACTTTTCCTTAACGTATCCGCTAACAAATCACGAAGAAATTCTGGTAAAAAGTATTTTTTCGTCTTGGACCTCGCTATCTCCGGTAACAATCTACCGAACGTAAACATATCTGCAGTTGCTACCAAGTAATTCTTGTTTGGATCCAGTGGCTCTCCATTACAAGTTACTTTAGATACATATTCATTTCCATCGCTTAGAAACTCAGTCTCCACAGTCAGTCCCGAATATATCATTCGTCCGATAACTTCTCCCCGAAAACCGAAACCCTTTAAGGTTAACTCCATCAACTCTTTTGTGAACGATGCTCGGATAACCTCTACTAACTCATCACCACTTAATTCTACGACACAGGGGTTAATAGGATGTGGGCAAATTCGGTGTATATCACCATAAGTTACCTTTCCAGCTGGTAGGTGATCAAGTAATAATCCAGCATTTAACATTGCAAACTCAGCGTTTGTCCATTCTTTTAAAGTATTAGTAAGCCGTTGCATAACTTCTGTATGCTCAAACCACTGTACATCTAATGGGTGTTTCATTTCAATAACTGACTGATCTAATTGTGTAGTTGCTTCTACAAAGAGTTCATGTAACGTCTCTTCTGTTTGTTGATCTTTTTCTAAATGGGTAATATCCGTTGTATAAGCTTCTTTTTTAATAAGCTTTTGAGCAGAATGGTCCCACGTTAAGATGACTTCTCCCACAAAAGCACAATGCTTACCGGCAGCAGTAATAACCGCATTATTTACAATCTCACCTTGACGCAACAAATGATGGGTGTGTCCACCAATAATTACATCTAACTGTGGAAATCTGCGAGCAATTTCCTGATCCTCATTAATACCAAGGTGAGACATAAATACAATAACATCAGTAGATTCTTCTAATTCTTTTATATACCTTGCTAATGTGTTATATGGAGGAGATATATACCAACCTAAAAGTTCGTAAAAAGCATTGAATGGTGCTGTAAGAGCAATAATGCCTATCTTTACTCCATTTATAGATTGGATGGTTACCGTCGTGTTAAGCCACTCAGGTTCTTTACCTTGCACATTATGAAAATTAGCACAAACTACCTGAAAATTCGCCTTATCATACAAATGGAAAAGATCTTCATGTGCTAAAGTAATCCCTTCATTGTTACCAATTGTAGCAAGATCATAACCAACATCATTCATCAATCTAATATTCGCCTGACCCATAAATGCCTCTGCAATTGGATGAACCCTATCTACATGATCACCAATATCAAGTAGCCAACAGGATTCATTTTTAGTGTTATGATTTGCTTTAGCACCTTTCAAGTAGCCAGCAACACGTGACCAATGCTCAAAATCACTATGTAAGTCATTTGTATAATAAAAATATATTTTCTCTAGCATGTATTTATACTCCTCATATTAGTCCCTCCATAATTAAACGTATACCAATAACAATAAGTAATATTCGTAAAATCCTTTCAAGTGTTTTACCTTGGAAAAGCTGATTTGCCTTAGCCCCGATAGTGCCACCAATATATGCCCCAGGAATAAAGAAAAGGGCATACTCCCACGCAATGTGACCGAGAGCTATATGCGTACCTGCACTTACCATGCTAACAAAGAAAATCATAAACATCGATGTAGCAGTAGCAATATGGGCGGGGATTCCAAATAGTAAAATCATGGCGGGAACTATAACTGAACCCCCACCAATTCCAAATAATCCTGAAAGCATTCCAACCACTAATGAAAGCGAAAATGCTTGCCATATGGCAACAGTGTAATAATATGTCTTGCCATCTATATGGAAAGTTTGGAAAGACTTATTTGTTTCAGTTATTCCCTTCATTGCAGTCTTTCTTCTAATTAAAAACAGCAACGACAAAACAATCATTAAAAAACCAAAATAAAGCGAAAAATCATCCGTACTGACATATTGGTTTAACCATGATCCAATAAAACCACCTGGTATGCTTCCTGTTAAAAACAATAATCCTGTTTTATAATCCACTCGACCATTTCTGGAATAATAAATGGTAGAAGACAAAGCAGTGAATACCATAGCAATTAGGGAAATACCGACAATGGTCTGTGGTGTTGCCCATGAAAATAACTCCGTATATTGATATAAAAACAACATTGTCGGAACTAAAATCACCCCGCCACCTAAACCAACGAGGCTTCCTACGAATGCTGTTACTATTCCAATTAATACACAAATTACGTAAACCAACTAAATCCCTTCCATCTATAACGTATATTACTGTGATGAACTTCTATTAAATATACTAGCATTGATTGTTTGGGATTCCTAATCAAATACATTTAGAAATTTCATTGCTGATAAATCAAAAAACAAAAAAGCACTCGCCGAAGCGAGTACTTTTCAACTTATTTTATTAACCTATTGAACCTTCCATTTCAAACTTAATTAGTCGGTTCATTTCAACTGCATATTCCATTGGAAGTTCTTTCGTAAATGGTTCAATAAAGCCCATTACGATCATTTCAGTCGCTTCTTCTTCGCTAAGTCCTCTACTCATCAAGTAGAATAACTGCTCTTCAGAAACCTTCGAAACTTTTGCTTCGTGTTCCAATGAGATATTGTCATTATAGATTTCGTTGTATGGAATAGTGTCTGATGTTGACTCATTGTCCATAATTAGTGTATCACATTCAATATTGGAACGAGCTCCATTTGCTTTGCGCCCAAAGTGAACCATACCACGATATGATACTTTACCACCTTGTTTTGAAATGGATTTGGAAACAATCGTGGATGACGTATTAGGTGCAAGATGGTACATTTTAGCTCCTGCATCCTGATGTTGGCTACGTCCAGCAATCGCTATGGATAACGTATTACCACGAGCACCTTCACCTTTTAATAATATAGATGGATACTTCATAGTTAATTTGGAACCAATATTGCCATCAATCCACTCCATTGTCGCATTTGCATCAGCAGAGGCACGCTTTGTAACTAGGTTATATACGTTATTTGCCCAGTTTTGGATAGTAGTATAACGGCAATATGCATCTTTATGAACAAAGATCTCAACAACAGCACTGTGTAATGAATTTGTTGTATAAACTGGTGCTGTACAACCTTCCACATAATGAACAGATGAACCCTCATCAGCAATAATAAGTGTACGTTCAAATTGTCCCATATTTTCCGAGTTAATACGGAAATATGCTTGCAGTGGTGTAGTAGTTTGAACACCTTTTGGTACATAAATGAACGATCCACCAGACCATACTGCAGAGTTTAATGCTGAGAATTTATTATCTGATGCTGGAATAACTTTTCCGAAATATTGTTTAAAAAGATCTTCATTTTCTTTCAGTGCAGTATCTGTATCTTTAAATACAATACCCATATCGCTTAAATCTTCTTTTAAACTGTGGTATACAACCTCAGACTCATACTGTGCTGATACGCCAGCCAAATATTTTTGTTCTGCTTCTGGAATACCTAATTTATCAAACGTTTGTTTAATTTCTTCAGGAACTTCATCCCAGGAATTCTCAGTTCTTTCTGACGGCTTAACATAGTAGATGATCTCATCAAAATTTAATTCTGAAAGATCTCCACCCCATTGTGGCATTGGCATTTTGTAGAACTGTTCCAATGCTTTTAATCTATAATCCAGCATCCACTGGGGTTCTTCCTTCATTCTTGAAATTTCTTCAACTATTTCTCGAGTTAAACCTCTTCCGGAGCGAAAAATCGAAACGTCTTTATCATGAAAGCCATATTTGTATTCTTCCATATCCGGCATTTGCTTTGCCATGTGAAAAACCTCCTTTAGATTTACGACGAACAAGAATTACTAGTACTGTAGTCGCAATTTAACCAGTCTTGCATTACTAATCTTCTTGAACACCTTTTTCCATTGCCTTCCATGCAAGGGTTGCACATTTAATACGTGCAGGAAACTTACTGACACCTTGCAAAGCTTCAATATCGCCCAAATCCAAACCCTCAACGTCTATATCTTCACCAAGCATCATTTGTGAAAAAGCTCTCGACATCTTTAATGCATCATCAAGTTTTTTTCCAATAATTACTTGGGTCATCATTGATGCAGATGACATACTAATTGAACAACCTTCTCCATCGAATTTGGCATCTTTAACGATTTCATCTTCTACTTTTAATTGTAGCTGAATTCGATCTCCACAGGTCGGGTTATTCATTTCAATGCTTAGTGCGTCACCTTCCACGACACCTCGGTTACGTGGATTTTTATAGTGATCCATTATTACTTGTCTATATAGTGTATCAAGGTTGTTAAAAGACATCACCAAAATACTCCTTTGTTTTCAAAAGTCCCTCGACCAGTCGATCGATATCTTTCTCAGTATTATATAGATAAAAACTTGCACGTGCTGTAGCAGTAACATCTAACCACCTCATTAAAGGCTGTGCGCAATGATGTCCAGCTCTAACAGCTATACCTTCAGCATCAAGCACTGTAGCTGTATCATGAGGGTGTACCTCATCAAGATTAAAGGTAACAAGGCCTGCACGTTTATCAGGGCCAAATATGGATATACCATCTATTGTACGTAATTGCTTCATTGCATAATCTGCTAATTTTTGTTCGTTTGCTGTAATATTATCCATACCGACTTCATTTAAGAAGTCAATCGCTGCACCTAAGCCAATAGCTCCAGCAATTATAGGAGTCCCACCTTCAAATTTCCAAGGCAATTCCTTCCAAGTGGAATCATAAAGGTTTACAAAATCAATCATTTCGCCACCGAATTCAACAGGTTCCATAGCTTCTAAATGATCGCGTTTACCATACAATACCCCAATTCCAGTTGGTGCACACATTTTATGTCCAGAAAATGCATAAAAATCGCAGTCAAGGTCCTTCACATCTACCTTCATATGTGGTGCTCCTTGTGCACCATCTACTACGATAACTGCCTCATTTTCATGAGCAATAGCAGCAATCTCTTTTATAGGGTTAATTGTTCCTAAAACATTAGATACATGCGTTACAGCTACAACTTTTGTGTTAGTAGTTATTGTATCACGGACATCATCCAGTGCTAACGTTCCATCAGGTTGTAACGGGATATATTTTAGTGTTGCACCTGTAGCTTTTGCTGCTTGTTGCCAAGGGATAATATTACTGTGATGTTCCATAGGTGTAATTACAATTTCATCCCCAGCTGTTAAGTTAGCTCGTGCATAGCTATAGGCCACTGTATTAATTGCTGTAGTTGTACCGCGTGTGAATATTACTTCTGCAGTACTATTGGCACCGATAAATCGTCGTACTTTCTCACGAGCACCCTCGTATTTATCAGTAGCCCGTGTGCCTAGTGTATGAACGCCACGGTGCACATTTGAATTATCTTGTCGATAATAAGCATTAACAGCTTCAATAACAGGCAACGGCTTTTGTGATGTTGCAGAAGAATCTAAATATACTAAAGGATGACCATTTACTTCCTGATTTAAAATTGGAAATTGTTGCCGTATAGCCTTTACATCCATTAGTATACTTTCCTTTCAATTACTTGTGTTAATTGTTCCCTCACTGAAGAAATTGGTAATTTATTTACTACTGGGGCAAGGAAACCATGAATTATTAAACGTTCTGCTTCCTTTTGCGTAATCCCACGACTCATTAAATAATATAATTGAAGTGGATCTACTCGGCCAACAGATGCCGCGTGTCCAGCAGTAACATCATCTTCATCAATTAAAAGGATAGGATTAGCATCCCCTCGTGCTTTTTCACTTAACATTAATACACGAGATTCTTGCTCCGCATTGGACTTAGATGCTCCATGTTCAATTTTTCCAATACCATTAAAAATAGACGATGCACTATCCTTCATAACACCATGTTGTAGAATGTGCCCCTCTGATTCCTTACCAAAGTGAGTAATGTTAGCTGTGAAGTTCTGAATTTGCTTTCCACGACCAACTGTAACAGTTTTCGCGTTTGACTCAGAATTATCTCCAACAAGATGTGTAACATTTTCAGAAACAGTATTACCATCGTTCATCTGACCTAGCGCCCAATCAATGGTTGCATCACGATACGCAACACCACGTCGATTTACGTATGTTGTTGTACCAGCTGCGAAGTTATCAACTGCACCAAACGAAATTTTTGCATTGTTATGTGCAATAACTTCGGTAACTATATTTGCCACTGTTTCCTGTTCATGATTATGTGAAATATAATTCTCAACGTATGTTAGGGAACTATTATCATCTGCTACAATCAACACATGATTAAACAATGCTACTTCCGGGTCTTCCTGCCAAAAAATAGATTGTAATGGTTCTTCTAGTTGTACATTTTTCGGAACATATACAAAGATACCACCGTTCATTAGTGCTGCATGAAGTGCCGTTAGTCGATGTTCATCAACAGAAACAGCATCTTTCATATAATAACGTTTCACTAAATCTTCATGTTCCACAAGAGCAGTGAAAATATCGGTAAAAATAACACCTTTATTCTTCAGCTCATCCTTCAGTGCTGTATATGCAACTGATTGATTACGTTGAATTAATAAATTTTCAGGTGCATTCTCTTGGTCAAGAAAATCTTGTATTTCTTTTGGTAATTCACTTAATGAAGAAATCTTCTCACCTTGTGCTTCGTGTTTGAAACGACTGAAATTCCATTTACCTATTTTTGTTTTATCAGGCTTAGGCAATTCTAGCGTGTCAGCTTGATCAAAAGCTTGAAGGCGTAATGATTTCATCCATTCTGGTTCATTTCTATCACGGGAAAATTGATCTATATACTCTTTATTAAATGGAAGCTTTGTCTCAACAGTCATATTACTCCTCCTTACTATTACGCTTTTTGCCCTACAGTTTCGTCTTCAATTCCTAGTTCTTCTTTAATCCATTCATATCCCTCTGCTTCTAAACGTTTTGCTAGTTCAGGACCTCCTGATTTCACAATACGTCCCTGCATCATTACATGAACAGTGTCTGGTGTAATATAGTTAAGCAAACGTTGGTAGTGGGTAATAATTAAACAACCAAAGTTATCGTCTCGTAGTTTATTAATTCCTTTAGATACTACTTTTAATGCATCAATATCCAAACCAGAGTCAATTTCATCTAAGATTGCAATTTCTGGTTTTAACAACATAAGTTGAAGGATTTCATTACGCTTTTTCTCTCCACCAGAGAATCCTTCATTTAAATAACGTTGTGCCATGTTTTTATCAATTTCTAAATAATCCAATGTATTATCCATTTCTTTAATGAATTTCATTAAAGAAATTTCATCACCTTCCGCGCGTCGAGCGTTAATAGAAGAACGCAAGAAGTCTGAAGTTGTTACACCACTAATTTCACTTGGGTATTGCATTCCAAGGAATAGACCTGCACGGGCACGTTCGTCTACACCCATTTCTAATACGTCTTCACCATCAAGGTGTACACTACCTTGTGTGATTTCGAATTTTGGATGTCCCATGACTGCAGAAGCGAGTGTTGATTTTCCGGTACCATTTGGTCCCATAACTGCATGGAATTCTCCACCTTTTATCGTAAGGTTTACACCTTTTAATATTTCGTTACCTTCAATTGATACATGAAGATTTTTAATTTCTAGTGTTGATCCTGCCATGTAAATACCTCCAATTACTATTATAGTTCATTATTTTCAAATGAATTTTAAATCCATTCTCAATTTATTCTCATTATAATCTTAAAGCATTTCGAATCTATAATCAACTCTTTTAAACTAATTGATATCTTTGTTGCTACTGCTTTTTTCTTGTATGTTCAACAGTCTAACTATAGCATAACCTATGTTCTTTCTTATACCTAAATTTATACTCAAAAAGAAAGAACAAAAGCGCAAGCGCCCGTTTAACGACGTATGGGCTGCGCCCGCGCATCGCGGGTGGGTCGACGTTGCCGCACAAAGCGGCGAAGTTAGTCGATCTTCCTTAAAGGAAACATGCCCCTTCATAGGGGTATGCCGACGTTGGGCGCAAAGTCCGTTTTTAGTCGGCCTTCCTTCGCTAAGCGAATCGATGTTGACTTATCGTAAGGAGGATCAGGAAGCCCACTAGTCGTTGGGCCGCTGGAGCTGGACGTGGCTTAAGCAGTAAATAAATTATTTACAGGCTCCTATTTTTATAATTTCCTAGACAACAAAAAAAGCTGGTGCTTTAATAGCAGCACCAGCATCTGTTTTCTCTATTTATGGATTTGTTTATCAAATTGAGCAACCATCTTTTGGCAGTCACGATATTCTTGTTGTCTTCTCATTTCAACCGTAATTCGATTTTCTAACTTACGTCCATACTCCTCGAAGCTCATACCGTGTGATTGTTGCATTGCTTTCTCCATCTCTGGAGTGTAGTTCATTTGTATTCCACTAAAAATAGTGAATCATCCTTTCGGTTTTTTAACACATTTATAATGCTAACATAAGGACAATTCCCAATACAAAACGGATATAAACGCTTAAATAAGACTGCATTTGCATATAAATGACTGAAGTTTACATATTAAACACTTCTTAATAACATTCAACGTATTGCTCGCATATACTATGGAATGCTAAAAATTCAGCTAAAAGTCCTATTCACCACTTACTGGTACAACAGCACCTTCATATTCTTTTAGTATAAAGTCCTGAATTTCTTCCGATTGCAGAACTTCTACAAGTGTATTTAATGCTTCATTATCTTTATCTTCTGTTTTAACAGCGATAACATTTACATACTGAGATTCCTTACCCTCAATAAAAATAGCATCATCTACAGGATTTAATTCAGCACCAATAGCGTAGTTTGTGTTAATGACAACGAGTGTATTTTCTTCTGTCTCATATAACTCCGGTAACATCGCTGGATCATAATCAGGTGAGAATTGTAAGTTCTTTGGATTCTCAACTATATCTTCCACAGTTGCTGTTTCTCTTTCTACATTTTCATCAAGTTTAATTAGGCCTTTATCTTCAAACAATGCTAAAATACGACCGTGATCAGGTACTGAATTGCTTAAAAGTACCTCTGTGTCATCTGGAATTTCATCAATGCCTGCAATAGACTGAGAATAAACACCTATTGGTTCAATATGGATACCATCAATATAATCTAAATCATAACCAGTATCATTAATGGTTTGTTCTAAATATGGAATATGTTGAAAATAGTTGGCATCTAGTTCTCCACTAGCTAAGTCATCATTTGGCAACACATAATCTTCATACGGTTCAATTTCGAGTGTAACACCCTCTTCTTCAAGAATAGGCTTTGCCTCTTCAAGTATTTCCGCATGTGGTACACTAGAAGCACCTACTGTGATAGTATTCTCATCACCTGAAGAATCATTTCCTCCACATGCTGCTAGTACTAGAATAAATAATACTGAAACAAATGCTAAAATCTTTTTCATGTTAAAAACTCCCCTTGTTTTTTATAATTTTAAAAATTGGTTTTAACCCATTCTTATCCACATTATCTTTTGTCCAATTTAGAAGAAATATAATCTCCAATAAACTGAAAAATAAACACGATAATTACAATAACGATGGAACAGATAAATACAATATCAAAATCCCGACGCTGAAAACCAGAGTAATATGCATAACTTCCTAAACCTCCAGCACCAATCGCCCCTGCCATAGCTGTATAGCCAATTAAGGCTATTGCTGTAACGGTAATTCCCGAAACTAGTGCTGGCATTGATTCGGGTAATAATACTTTAAAAATAATCGTGCGTGTTTTTGCTCCCATTGACGTTGCAGCCTCAACTACACCTTTATCAATTTCTTTTAATGCAATCTCAACTAACCTCCCGTAAAACGGTGCAGCACCAATAATAAGAGCTGGTAGAGCCGCGTTGGGTCCACGAATCGTTCCAATTAAAAAGTTTGTAAACGGGAATAACAGTAAGATTAGAATAATGAATGGAATTGCGCGAAACACATTTACAAATGTTGCAACGATAAAGTTGAGAATTTTATTTTGCCAAATCCCCCCCTTCATTGTTAAATACAAGAGTAAACCAAGTGCAATCCCTAAGATAAAAGTACCTACAATTGCTATGATCGTCATATAAAACGTTTCAAACGTAGCTGTCCACAAATCGTCTGTATTGAGATTAGGAAATAGTTCCATCAACATCACGAACCACCTCCAATTCCACTGAGGTCTCATTCGTAATAAATTCTACTGCTTTATCAATCTCATTCGACTCTCCATCAACTTGTACAAACAAAGTACCATAAGCCCCTGCCTGTGTTTGTGTGATTTTCCCTTGGAGAATATTTATCTCAATCGCAAACTTTTTAGCAACTTGACTAATGAGAGCCTGATTTGTTGTTTCACCTACAAAATGGAGACGAATAAGCTTTCCTCGCTCATAAATATCAATTAAGTATGCCACACCATCATCTTCCTCATTCGTCCCCATAACCTGTTCCACAAATCTTTTTGTTACAACTTGTTTTGGTCGTAAGAAAACATCAAGAACATCACCTTGTTCTACAACCTTTCCTTCTTCCATTACAGCCACCTGATTGCAAATTTTTCGGATCACATGCATTTCATGTGTAATAAGGATGATCGTCAAGCCTAACTTTTCATTAATATCCACAAGCAAATCCAGAATCGAATTTGTCGTTTCGGGGTCAAGTGCTGAAGTTGCTTCATCACAAAGTAATACTTTTGGATTATTTGCTAATGCACGGGCAATTCCAACCCTTTGCTTTTGTCCGCCACTTAACTGGGATGGATACGCATTCTCTCTTCCACCTAACCCCACTAGGTCAATTAACTGTTGAACACGTTCCTCGCGTTTAGATCTTGAGACACCTGCAATCTCTAAGGGAAATGCAATATTATCTTTTACGGTTCTGGACCAAAGTAAATTGAAATGTTGAAAAATCATGCCTATTTCTTGACGTGCTATGCGCAGTTGGTTCGAATTCATGGCAGTAATTTCTTGCTCATCAATTACGATTTTTCCTGCTGATGGTTCTTCTAATCGGTTTAACAACCTGACAAACGTACTTTTACCCGCTCCACTATAGCCGATCACTCCAAATATCTCACCTTCATTTATATCAAGGGTTAAATCATCTACAGCTGTAATTTTATTTTTATTTGATGTGAAAAATTTACTTAAACCCTCAATTGATATCACGCGTATCCCACCTTCATACACTATTGTTTCCAACTAACTAAAAAAAACGCCTTTCTGTAAGAGAACAGAAAGACGTAATTATATGTAGTCTTTACGTTCTCTCATCTGTCAAAGCAACGCTTTGCAGGAATTGGCACCTTTCAAACAAAAATCGTTTGAGGTTGCCGCGGGTTCATAGGGCCAGCCCCTCCACCGCTCAAGATAAGAGATAAAAAATATTTAATTAAAAATCGATAAAATAAATAGTAGCACGGACAATTTTATCTGTCAAGAACAAAAGCGCAAGCGCCCGTTTAGCGACGTATGGGCTGGACTTATCCGCATGAGATAAAGGAAACACGAAGAGAGGTAGCGAATCGATGTTGACTTATCGTAAGAAGGATCAGGAAGCCTACTAGCCGTTGGGCGCTGAAGCTGGACACGGCTAACATAGTTAATAAATTATTCACAGGTCCAACTTATATACACTCCAAAACAACAGAAATTAATTGTTTATAAATAACTCCGGTTTATATTTCATTAAATAGCTATAAATATTTGGTATTGACTTAAAGGCATAAATCTTTTCTTTGATCTGATTATCTTCCTTAATTAATAAGCATGGTACACTTTCAACTTGGTTGTTTTGCATAAAATCTGGGTGCAAGGAAGCATTCATCTCATAAAAAATATTTTCCCCATGTACTGATTCAATTTTATCCAGCATTGATTTTGCTAAGCTGCATGTACCACAAAATGGTGTATAGACATATAATAAATAATTACTCTTTTCTTTTTTTTGATCTGTAATCTGTTGCAAAAATACCACCCTAAATTAAAAATATCGGATTAACTTCTATGCTTTTACTTACCAAAGCAGTCGCAAGAATGTGTTCAGGAGTTGTTGCTACTTCACGATATTCACTGCTTATATATATATGCTCAGCATGTGGAAGTTCTCTAGTTAATTGTTTACGCAATTTAATCCCTGAGCTATCCTCATCAACGAATACAAACACATCTTTATTATCTAAATCATACAAATCCAACAGCTCGTCAAAACGTTCAACACCAAGCGTGCCATTTGTACAGATAATCTCAATATCTTCTGTTACTATTTTTTCGATCTGCTTTTTATCAGTTAATCCTTCGACAATGATAACTTTTTCTAAATCATTTGTCACCATATCATAGCTCTCCCTATCAGAAAAAACTTACTTTACATAACAAGCAACGTTTAACGAATTATACTCTTTTCTAAATGGCAAATCTAATATAACACACCAATTAGACCCTTTTTTAGTTTATGCAATAACAGCTTTTCTATATCTTACATATTTAAAATTAAATTTACCATTTGCTCATTAATCAGTAAGAAGGCCGACTTACAGGGTGTAAGTCAGCCTTCTTATTTGTTCATTCATGTATTAGTCTTCTTCAATAACTTCTTGATATTGTTCAGCAGACAATAATTCATCAAGTTCTGATTCATTAGATGGCTCCACAACAACCATCCATGCTTTTTCATATGGAGATTCATTTACAAATTCAGGGCTGTCCTCTAACTCTTCGTTCGTTTCTACAATTTTGCCGCTAATTGGAGCATACAATTCAGAAACTGTTTTCACTGATTCTACACTTCCGAAAGGCTCATCTACCTCAATTTCGTCTCCCACTTCTGGAAGCTCAACAAATACAATATCCCCTAACTCAGATTGTGCAAAATCTGTAATGCCAATTTGTACTTTACCGTCTTCTTTTTTTACCCATTCATGTTCTTCTGAATATAATAAATCTTTTGGTAAACTCATTGAAATCCCTCCGTTAATTAATTGCATTATTACTATACTAGGTATATATACTTTTTTCTAGTATTTTAGCTTAATTTCTTATCCCCATATTTCGTCAAACGTTTCTTCTTTAAAACCAACCGTTACTATTTGACCATCAGTTACAATTGGCCGTTTCACTAACATGCCATCAGAGGCTAGAATTTCAGCCATCTCCTCTGTATTTGCATCTCTTATTTTATCCTTAATGTTTAATTCACGATATTTCTTTCCACTCGTATTAAAAAACTTCTTAGCAGGAAGATGACTCTTAGCTATTAATTCTAACAACTCTTCTTTCGTGAGAGAATCCTCTACAATATGTATGCTCTTATAGTCAATATGATGGTCGTCCAGCCATTTTTTAGCTTTTTTGCATGTACCACAATTCGGGTACCAATAAAATTTTAACTCCATCTGCATACCTCCCTAACTCATTTAACAACTACCTTCATTATAACAAAAATAGTATGGTTTTAGTCTATATAGTTGTGAACTTTTACCTGCGCATTAAAAAACCTTAACCCTTCACTGCAAAGTGACTAAGGTTAAGGCTTTTTCTTTGTCTAGGAAATTATAAAAATAGGAGCCTGTAAATAATTTATTTACTGCTTAAGCCACGTCCAGCTCCGACGTACAGGACGTACTAGTGCCGATGACGCCACAGGACAAGGAAAGCTCCCCTGAAAAGCATCGCACGCAGAAAAAGCGCTTTTCTTTTTCAAGGACGTGGCGTTTTCATCGGCCAGCGCCCGTGCTGTTAGTGGGCTTCCTGATCCTCCTTACGATAAGTCAACATCGAATCGCTACCGCTCTTCGTGTTTCCTTTAAGGAAGATCGACTAACTTCGCCGCTTTGCGCGGCAACGTCGACCCACCCGCGATGCGCGGGCGTAGCCCATACGTCGCTAAACGGGCGCTTGCGCTTTTGTTCTATTTTAAACTACATATTTTTCTTCTTCAATTACTTTAGCAGCAATTTCACGTTTCTTCGCGATCACATTAGTCGGAGTATGGCGAGTAAGTTTACGTAAAGATGAAAGCATCATACGTAGTGTATCACCTGATTCAACTGCGATTAATGTTTCTTTCGCATCTGCTTCAATACGGTTGAATGCTTCCTGTACATATACCTGGGTGTAAAGAAGTTTTTGTTTGTTCTTATCTTCTCCATTTTTGTTAATTGCTTTTTCTGTACGAAGTATTGCTGACTCCATATTGTACACTTCAGCAGTCATATCTGCTAGGTTAACCAGGATTTCCTGTTCATTTTCCAGCTTCTGCATGTATTTCTGTGCAGCTAGACCAGCACCAAGTAATACCATTTTCTTTGCATTTCTTAATAAATATTTTTCTTGTTCTAAAGTTTCATCGCCAACTTCTTCAGGCATCATCATCATGAGCTCTTCCTGTAAGCTTTGTGCTTTTTGAAGTAGTGGTAACTCACCTTTCATAGCTTTTTTCAATAAGGTGCCAGGTACGATCAAACGGTTAATCTCGTTTGTCCCTTCAAAGATTCGATTAATTCTTGAGTCACGATACATGCGTGAAACTTCATATTCTTCCATGAAGCCATAACCACCATGTAGTTGTACCGCCTCATCAGCAACATAGTCAAGACATTCGGTAGCAGTGTATTTGTTCATAGAGCATTCTATTTGATACTCGGCAATTGCATTTGCTACTTCTCGCCCATCCTTTAATTGTTCATCAGTTAATGCACCCATACGTTGTTCGAATAATCCAACTGTACGATAAACTGCACTCTCGTTAGCATAAGTTCTCGCTGCCATTGTTGCCAATTTTTCTTGTGTTAGGCTGAAACTTGATATAGCTCTACCAAATTGTTTACGTTCATTTACGTATTTAGTGGCTACTTCAATTCCACGTTTTGATCCACCAACACCACCAATTGCAAGCTTATATCGACCAACATTCAGGATATTAAATGCGATAATATGACCGCGTCCTTTTTCACCTAAAAGATTCTCAACTGGTACTTCAGCATCTTCTAAAATTAATGTACGAGTTGATGAACTCTTAATACCCATTTTCTTTTCTTCTGGACCTGTAGATACACCCACAAAATCACGTTCCACAATAAATGCCGTAAAGTGTTCGCCATCAATTTTTGCATAAACAATAAACAAATCCGCAAATGCTGAGTTAGTTATCCACTGTTTTTCACCGTTTAGAATGAAATGTGTTCCTGCATCGTTTAATTTAGCTGTTGTTTTCGCACCTAATGCGTCAGAGCCAGAACTCGGCTCTGTTAATGCATATGCTGCCAACAATTCACCTGTTGCTAATTTTGGTAAATATTTTTCTTTTTGATCATCATTACCGAAAAATACAATTGGAAGTGAGCCAATTCCAACGTGTGCACCATGAGTTACTGAGAACCCACCAGAACGTGAAAACTTTTCAGTAATTAAAGAGGAACTGATTTTGTCTAATGCAAGACCACCATATTCTTCTGGAACATCAGCACCAAGAAGTCCCAGTTCCCCAGCTTTTTTCAACAAGTCTACTGAATGTTCAAATTCATGGTTTTCTAGGTTTTCTACTTTTGGTAACACTTCGCCCACTACAAAATCTTCCGTAGTTTTAGCAATCATTTTATGCTCATCCGTAAAATCTTCTGGTGTAATAACATCCTCACCAGTTAAATCTTCAATTAGAAAGGCTCCACCTTTAAAAATCTTATCTTTCGTTTCGCTCATGTAATTCGTTCCTTTCCATAATGGAATGTTTTAGTAGGTGCCACATGTGTGGCACCTCTTTTATTAGATTTCTATCATAATAAAATATGAACTTTGGCCACTTCGTTGTGAACGGTAGCGACTTAGGCTCAAACTACATAACATCTTTCCCACTTTCCTTACTTTAGCCAAAAGGCCATATTCTCATAGTTTACAATAGTTCAAATACGCCGGCAGCTCCCATACCGCCACCAATACACATGGTTACAACACCATATTGTACGTTGCGTCGCTTCATTTCATGAATCAAACTTAGTGTTAATTTCGTACCTGTCATACCAAGTGGATGACCAAGTGCGATTGCTCCGCCATTCACGTTTACAATATTTGGATCCAAGTCTAGTGCTTGAATAACTCGAACAGATTGTGAGGCGAACGCTTCATTCAATTCAAATAATCCGATGTCTGATAAATTAAGTCCAGCAATCTTCAATGCTTTCGGAATTGCTTCAACTGGGCCAACACCCATGATTTCCGGCTCAACTCCTGCTACAGCAAATGAGCGGAACTTAGCAAGTGGCTGCAATCCTTCTGAAACAGCTTTCTCACGATCCATTAAAAGTACGGACCCAGCACCATCACTCATTTGTGAGGAATTACCAGCAGTTACAGAACCTTTTACGTTAAATGCTGGGCGAAGTTTGCTTAGTACGTCTGTAGTTGTTCCTGGACGTACTCCTTCATCCATGTTAAACGTGAACGATTTCTCTTCAATTTCATTCTTATTACCCACAACTCGCTGTGATACTTCAACTGGAACAATTTCATCTTTAAATTTGCCTTCTTTAATCGCCTTTGCAGCACGCTCATGACTTTGAACCGCAAATGCATCTTGGTCCGCTCGTGATATATGGAATCGATTTGCCACTTCTTCAGCGGTGTGACCCATTCCCATATAATATCCCGGAGCATCTTGAACTAGCTTTGTATTAGGTTTAATTACATGGCCACCCATAGGGATTAGACTCATAGATTCTGCACCACCGGCAATGATCGTATCACTTGCACCAACCATAATTCGTTCTGCTGCATAGGCAATACTTTGCAAGCCTGATGAGCAATAGCGATTAATCGTAATTCCTGGTACATCATGCTTTAGTCCTGCTAGCCCAGCAATATTTCGTGCCATGTTCATACCTTGTTCTGCTTCTGGCATTGCACAACCGATAATGACATCATCAATATTGCCATCATAGTTTCCTGCACGTTTTAATGTTTCTTTAATCGTTAATGCTGCTAAATCATCTGGTCTCGAGTTTGCGAGTGATCCTTTATTTGCTCTTCCTACAGGGGTTCTTGCACCTGCAACAATTACTGCTTCCTTCACGTTTTTTCCCCCTCTTCTAATTAGTTACGTAGTGGTTTTCCTTTTAGTAACATGTGTTGCATTCGTTGTTGTGTTAACGGTTCAGCGATTAAGCTGAGGAATGCTTCACGCTCTAAATCAAGTATTACTTGTTCATCAATTAATGTTCCTTCTTTAATACGACCACCTGATAAAACATACGCTAACTTTTCCGCTATTTTCACATCATGTTCAGACGCATATCCACCAAATCTCAACGTTTTTGCACCTAGTAACATCGCAGCATAACCCGCTTCACCTACTACTGGAACCTTTTCACGCTTTGGTGCTTGGTAGCCAGCGTTAGCTAATGCTAATACTTTTTCTTTAGCATCGTATAACAAGTGGTCTGGATTTACGCTAATGGAATCTTTGCTATTTAAAAATCCGTTTTCACGTGCCTCAGCTGCCGACGTTGAAACTTTTGCTGTTGCGATTTTTTCGAATACATCATTTGCAACTTTCGTTAAATCAAAATCTACACCTTCTGGCAGATTACGAAGTTCTTTTAAGTAAAGTTCTTTCGTACCTCCACCACCTGGAATTAATCCTACACCGAACTCCACAAGTCCCATATAAGTTTCAGCTGATGCCTGGATTGCCGCTGCTGGTAATGACACCTCAGCACCGCCACCAAGAGTCATATTAAATGGTGCAGTAACCACTGGTTTCTCGGAATATTTAATATTCATTGCCATGTTCTGGAACTGCCTTACAACCATGTCGAGTTCAAAGAAGTTATCATCTTGTGCTTCTAAGAGCATCATTCCTAAATTAGCCCCAACACAGAAGTTATTACCTTGATTTCCGATAACTAGCCCTTTGTAATTTCTGCCTACTTCTTCTATTGCGAAATTCACCATTTGAATGATATCAAGACCAATTGCATTGCTTTGTGAATGGAACTCAAGTCCTGCAACACCGTCACCTAAGTCTACTAAACTAGCACCAGTATTCTTTTTAATAACACCTCTTACGTCTTTTAAACGTTTTAAATTGATTTCTTTTTTGTTGAAATTTTGTTGTTTATATTCACCATTATCATAATAGTACACATTCCCGTTATCTGTTTTATAGAAGGATTCATAACCTTGTTCTAATAGATTAAGAATCCATTCAGGGACTGTTTCGCCTTCTTTTTGCATACGCTCAACTGAATTACGCACTCCAATTGCATCCCATGTTTCAAACGGACCGATTTCCCAACCAAATCCCCATTTCATTGCTTGGTCGATAGAAACGATATCATCAGCTATTTCACCTATTAAATCCGCTGCGTAAATTAAAACTGGTTTGATAATAGACCAGACCAAATCACCTGCCTTATCTCCTTTAGCAGATACAAGCGCTTTCAATTTACAACGGGATTCTTTCTCTTGTTTTGCCATTTCCGTTGCAGCAGTTTTCAGTTTTTTGCGATCCTCGTATTCTAGTGTTTCTGGATTCAATTCATAAATGGCACTTCCGTCTTTTCCCTTTTTCTTCAAGAAAAATCCTTGGCCACTTTTGGAACCAAGCCATCCATTTTCCTGCATTTTTAACATAAAATCAGGTATATCAAATACTTCTTTTTCTGCGCCTTCCACTTGGTCATAGACATTTTTTGCTACATGGATAAATGTATCTAAACCAACTACGTCTAATGTGCGGAATGTTGCGCTTTTCGGACGTCCTATCATTGGTCCTGTTACAGAATCTACTTCTCCGACACTATAACCGCCTGCAAGCATCTTTTGGACAGTTACAAGTAAACCGTATGTGCCAATTCGATTTGCGATAAAGTTAGGTGTATCTTTAGCTTCTACAACACCTTTACCTAAAACATCTTCTCCAAATGTTTTCATAAACTCCAATACTTTTGGATCGGTATCTTTAGTTGGAATAACTTCAAGTAACTTTAAGTAACGTGGCGGATTGAAAAAGTGCGTTCCCAGAAAATGTTTGCGGAAGTCTTCTGAACGATCAGCAGCCATATCTTCAACTGAAATTCCTGATGTATTAGAGCTAACAAGTGCTCCTTTTTTACGATATTTATCTACGTTTGCAAATACCTTCTTCTTTATATCCAGGTTTTCAACTACTACTTCAATGATCCAGTCAACGTCTGCTAGCTTCTCCATATCGTCATCCATATTACCTACCTCTATTAATTCAAGATTCTTTTTAGTAGTAATTGGTGACGGTTTTTGTTGTAACAAGGCTTTTTTACTTTGTGCGGCGATACGATTTCGTACAGTCCGGTCCGCTAATGTTAAACCTTTCTTCTCTTCATCTTTTGTTAGCTCACGCGGTGCGATATCAAGCATAATCGTCGGAATACCTACGTTAGCCAAGTGAGCCGCAATTCCAGACCCCATAACACCAGAGCCTAGCACTGCAGCGCGCTTGATTGTTTGCTTCATGTTTTATCCCCCTATCTTTGTTTGAATGAATACTCATTCATTTTTAAGTATAAAATAAAAGATAGTTGCCTATCCATCTAGTTATTACTATAAATTATATTCTGATATTTCGCAATAAATATCATGTAAATTCTGTTAATTTATTTTGCGATCGAATGTAGTCCAAACGATCGCAAAGCATTATTTTTTTAATATTCCTTTAAGCACGAACATTACATTCGCTGGGCGTTCAGCTAATCGTCGCATATTATACCCATACCAATCATTCCCATATGGTACATAAACGCGCATTTTATATCCTTCTTTTAAGAGCTTACTCTGTAGTTCGATACGAATTCCAAATAACATTTGAAATTCAAATTGATCCCTAGGAATATTATGTTCTTTTTCTAGTTGTTTTGTATAATCAATTATGGCATCGTCATGAGTGGCAATTGCAGTATAATTACCGTTTAAGAGATTCATTTCAATAAGCTTTTTATAGTTTTCATCTACATCTTTTTTCTCTGGAAATGCAACTTCTGGTGATTCCTTATACGCACCTTTTACAAGACGCAGATATGGATTATAATCGTCTAATTCTTGAATATCCTCTTCTGTTCGATATAGATATGCTTGTAAAACAGTCCCTACATTATCGTATTCATTTCTAAGTTCTTTAAATATTTCTAAGGTAGTCTCGCAACGTTCATAGTCTTCCATATCAATTGTTACGATTACATTATGCTTTTGACCAGCATCTAGAATTTTACGTAAATTCGTCATTACTAGTTCACGGGATATATCTAGTCCCATAGAGGTCATCTTCAAAGATAGCTCGGAATTAAGCCCTTTTTCTGCTATTATTTCAATAGCATGAACGCATTCATCGGCAGATTCAATTGCTTCTTTTTCATTGTCAACAAACTCTCCCAAGTGATCTACTGTAACGACAAATCCGTCCTCGTTTATTTCTTTAATTTTTCTTGCTGCATGGTCAATATCGACACCCGCCACAAATCGTGCTGCCCCAAAACGAAGACCGTATTTTTTTGCCAGTTTTGTAAGCGTTTTATTTTTCGATAAAAACAAAAAGAAGTTACGCATAAGCTGTTCCACGCCATTACCCCCAAATAAAAATTATTTCTATATATAATAGATAAAGTTAAAGATATAAAACTATTTTATCACTTTTTGACGAAAAGGAGTATATATTTTTCCTAAATATATGCGTTTTTTTGTGAACAAAAGCGTATTCGCCCTGAAAGACACGACAAACATAAGCAAGTCGCGGAATGTGGATGCCTTTACCCAAGCCGAACTGCTTATGTCTCAAGTGTCTAAGCGTTGGCCGACGAAAACGCCACGTCCTTACAAAAGAAAAACGCTTTTTCTACGTGCGATGCTTTTTCAGAGAAGCATTCCTTATCCTGTGGCTTCATCGGCACTAGTACGTCCTCGAAAAAGGAGTTCGTTTTAACGTGTACGATGTTTCGCTGTCGAAGCCTTCCTTGTCCTGTACGTCGAAGCTGAACGTGGCTGATTCTGTAAATAGATATACTTAACTTTCAAGTGATTCTTTCTTTACTCATTAAAAAACTTAGCTTATCTCCAAGCCTTAATGGCGGAAGCCTTTTATAATTTCCTAGATGAAATAAAGCTGATTTCCTTTTCAAAAGGAAATCAGCTTATTATTACGCTACAACGTCGTAGCCTTGATCTTCTATTGCTTCACGCATATCAGACACAGTTACATGTGCATCATCATACGTAACATCAACTTTTCCAGTGCCGAGGTTTACCTCAACACCATTTACACCTTCTAAACCTTCTAGTGCGTCTTTCACTGATTTTTCGCAGTGTCCACAAGTCATTCCTCTTACATCTAAAGTGGTTTGCATGATTCTATCCCCTTTCAAAGTTTATTTATATTCTAACTCGCTTTAATCTAAGCGAGTTGGAAACAACACTCACAGAGCTAAAAGCCATTGCTGCACCTGCAATCCAAGGTGCTAATAAGCCAATAGCAGCAATCGGAATTCCGGCACTATTATAAGCAAATGCCCAAAATAAGTTTTGTCGGATGTTTTTAATGGTAGCATGACTTAACTTTATTGCTTTTGGTATCAGCAATAACTCCCCACCAAGAATGGTTACATCTGCTGCTTCTATTGCAATTTCTGTACCTGTTCCGATGGCAATTCCAATATCGGCAATTGCTAGTGCGGGGGCATCATTAATTCCATCACCAACCATTGCTACTTTTTTACCCTGTTGCTGGATCTCTTTGACTTTATCCGCTTTTTCTTCAGGTAAAACCTGTGCAATAACCTGGTCAATACCAACCTCACTCGCAATGGCCTTTGCTGTTCGTTCGTTATCACCGGTTAACATGATAACGTCGAGACCTTGGTCCTTCAATTGTCGAACAGCTTCAATAGCTGATTCTTTTACGGTGTCTGCTACAGCTACTATTCCACTATATTGTCCATTTACCGCAATAAGCATCGATGTTTTACCACTTTTTTCATACTCGATTAATTCAGTTTCTACATCACTAACATCTATTTCGTTTTCAACCATTAACTTACGTGTACCTACTAATACCTGATCGTCTGCAACTTTAGCTCTGATACCGTGCCCCGGTATTGCTGTAAACTCATCGGCACCTATAATTTCAACCTTATTTTCAGTTGCATAGGTCACAATTGCTTCCGCTAATGGATGTTCAGAACCCTTTTCAGCACTTGCTAATAATTGAAGTGCCTTATTATCACCGGTGAAATCAGTTACCTCAGGTTTTCCTTTTGTAATAGTTCCAGTTTTATCAAAAATAATGGCATCTAATTGATGGGTGCGTTCTAAATGCTCCCCACCCTTAAACAGGATTCCGCTCTCAGCTGCTTTACCTGTACCTACCATAATAGAAGTAGGTGTAGCTAAACCTAATGCACATGGACAGGCAATTACAAGAACTGCAATGGAAGCAGTTAATGCTAGTTCCAGGTTACCAGGTGAAACAAGCATGATCCATACCGTAAATGTGATAAGTGCAATGACCACCACAATTGGAACAAAATATCCTGAAATCACATCGGCCAGACGCTGAATTGGAGCTTTAGAACCTTGAGCGTCCTCAACAGCTTTCACAATAGAAGCAAGTGCTGTGTCCTTACCAACCTTAGTCGCTTCCATTTCGATGGTGCCATTCTTATTAATCGTTGCTCCAATAACATTTGCTTGCAGTTCTTTTTCAATTGGTATAGATTCACCTGTGATCATTGATTCGTCTACAGATGTTCGTCCTTTCCTAACGATACCATCTACAGGTATTTTCTCGCCTGGTTTCACAACGATCCGATCCCCAGATACTACATCTTCAATTGGTATCATGACTTCTTCATTATTACGAATAACTCGTGCTTGCTTTGCTTGTAAATTAAGCAGTTTTGATATAGCAAGTGTCGTTTTTCCTTTTGCACTTGTTTCTAAATATTTCCCAAATAAAATCAAGGTGATTAATATAGCGCTTGTTTCAAAGTAAAGATGCGGCATATAACCCGGATTACCAATAGTTTTACCTACTTCATATAAACTGTAAAAGTAGGCAGCACTAGTACCGAGTGCAACCAACACATCCATATTAGCACTTTGATTACGTAGATTTTTGTATGCACCCTCATAAAACTGCCAACCGATTACAAATTGAACCGGTGTAGCAAGTAAAAATTGAAACCATGGATTCATCAATATATCTGGCAATGACAATCCCATCAGATGATCTAACATCGTAATTAATAATGGAATAGAGAGAATTGCAGAAATAAGTAACTTTATTTGCATTCGCTTAATCTGCTTTTCCTTTTGAGATTGCTTTGTTTCTTTATCAGCTTTTGCCTTTGCGTCATATCCTAACTTCTGAATTCTGCCAATAAGATCTGCTTCTTCAATCAGGCCAGGATTATATTCTATTGCAGCCGTTTCGTTAGCAAGATTTACCGTTGCAAGCTTGACCCCTGTTTGTTTATTCAACACTTTCTCAATGCGTGATGAACATGCAGCACATGTCATTCCAAATACGTCGAATTCAGCTTTCTCCACCTGTACACCATATCCCAATTTTTCAATTCTGGACGTAATATCATTAACAGAGGTAGAGTCCGGATTATAATCAACAGTTGCCTTTTCTGTCGTTAGATTAACTTTGGCATCTACACCGTCCATTTTATTCAACACTTTTTCTACTCTGGTTGAACAGGCTGCACATGTCATTCCTGTTACCCCAACTGATATTTGTTTTGTATCGCTCAATTTTATCCCTCCTATCACTTAGAAAATTGCTTCATAACCTCCATTAATTCATCAATAGCTTCATTTCCTTCACCAGACTTGACCGCTGAACTTACACAATGCTTTGTATGCCTTTCTGCTACTGAGAATCCAACCTTTTTCAAGGCTGCGTTTATTGCACTGATTTGTACCAGAACGTCTACACAATATCGATCTTCTTCAATCATTTTTTGTATCCCACGAACTTGACCTTCTATTCGTTTTAAGCGATTTACAACAGCTTCTTTTTCATCCTTTGATCTTGGTGTTACGGGGTGTTTATCTACTTGTTCAACCAAACGAATCACATCCTTTTCACCTTTCTGGCTTATACTATACCCCCCTATAGTATATAAGTCAACTGATTAAACTGTAATTACGTGCATATAACTTTTAAAATGATTCTTTTAACTAGGTGGCAAAATAAGCAACATTTTCAAACTATTAAATCGTAATCAATCCTATTTACAAATCGTAATCGTTACGATATTATATAAAAGTATAAACAAAGTTACGGGAAGGAATATGATCATGAAACTCTTACAAATCATTAGTTTATTAGTATTAGCAGGGATAATCTTCAGCGGGTGTACATCACCTTCTAGCCAAGAATCGGATACTAATTCAGACCTAACCATATATACATCCATCTACCCTATTCAATTTGCAGTAGAACAAATTGGCGGTGACTCCGTTTCAGTGAAGTCTTTGTATCCTCCAGGAGTTGATGCACATACGTATGAACCAACTTCAAAGGACATGACGACTATTGCAAAAAGTGATGCCTTCATTTATATGGGTGCGGGTATGGAAGGTTTTGCCCAAAGTGCAGCAGACGCATTAGAATCACAGGATTTAAGTTTAGTAGAACTAGGACAACATGAAGAACTTTTTCATGTGGATGAGAATCTAGAGCATGAAGAAGACAGTGAGCACGAAGAAGAACGTGAAGAAGAACATGAAGAACATGAACACGAAGACCATGAAGAAGAACATGAAGAACATGAAGAACATGAACACGAAGACCATGAAGAAGAACATGAAGACCATGAAGGGCAAGTTGAAGATGATGGACATAACCATGGTGATCTTGACCCTCACATTTGGCTGGATCCAAAGCGTATGCTAGAAATGTCTCACATTATAAAAAGCGAATTAATCACGCTTAATCCAGAGAAATCCGATCTCTACAATAAAAACTTTCAAGCACTTAAAGAAGATTTACTAGTACTTGATGAACAATTCACGGAAACCTTACAATCTAAAACAAACAAAGAAATACTAGTTTCCCACGCTGCATACGGTTATTGGGAAGAACGTTACGGAATTGAACAAATTGCCATAAATGGCTTATCATCAAGTAGTGAACCTTCCCAAAAAGAACTAACAGAAATCATCGATCAAGCAGAAAAACACCATTTAGAATATATAATCATTGAGCAAAATAGTACCAATAATGTCTCCAAAATCATCCAAGACCAAATTGGTGCCCAAACCCTTGAAATTCATAATCTCTCTGTATTAACAGATAATGATATAGATAAAGAGAAAGATTATTTTTCTATTATGTATCAGAATTTAGATGTACTTGATCAAGTGACGAATTAACGGAGAGGAGTACAATCATGACTGAACCAGTTGTATCCATGAAGCAAATAAGCTACGCCTATGAACAAAAGCAAGTAATCAATAACATAAATTTTGAAATACCACGTGGATCTTTTATGGGTTTAGTTGGTCCTAATGGTGGAGGGAAAACTACTTTGATCAAACTGATTCTTGGAATTCTAAAACCAGATGATGGAGAAATTTCTCTTTTTGGAAAGCCGATTTCAAAAGTGAAAACGTGGAGTAACATCGGTTTTGTTTCACAGAAGTCCAACTCGTTTAACAAAGGATTTCCTGCAACCGTTTATGAAGTAGTTTCCATGGGGTTAACTGCAAAAGTTGGCTACTTAAAGTTTTTCACCAAAAAAGATAAAGAGAAAATTTTAAACGCAATTGATCAAGTAGGAATAAAGGAATATGCCTATGAGAGCATTGGAAACTTATCTGGGGGTCAGCAGCAACGTGTATTTATCGCACGATCACTAGTAAATGATCCAGAATTATTAATACTAGACGAACCGACAGTTGGTGTCGATTACGAAAATGTACAACGGTTTTATGAACTCTTACACAAATTAAATAAAGAACGCAATATAACATTACTTCTCGTAACGCACGATACAGGAACGATGACCGAGCATGCAACAGACATTGTTTGCTTAAATAAAACACTTCATTTTCACGGGAAACCGGAAGAATACACATCTTTAACCGAGTCGGACTTATCGAAATTCTATGGACATCCGGTAAATATTGTCACACATGAACACTAATGCGGGGGAGCTATTATGTTAGCAGACTTTTTTCAATATGATTTTTTACGACATACTTTTTTAACTGGTTTATTAATTGGTATTATAGCTCCATTACTAGGCACTTTTATCGTTGTAAGACGTCTATCGTTAATTGCCGATGCTCTATCACATGTGACCTTAGCTGGAATAGCTTTTGGTTTGTTGATAGAGAAAAAATTCGCTATAGCCATAATTACACCTTTATACAGTGGAATGGCTTTTTCGGTCATTGGTTCTGTTTTGATTGAAAAACTACGTGGAGTCTATAAAGCTTATCAGGAATTAGCTATTCCTATTATCTTGTCCGGCGGGGTAGGCTTAAGCGTTATTTTCATTTCCCTTGCAGACGGTTTTAATACCGAGTTATTTAACTATCTATTCGGGTCTGTTTCAGCAGTCAGTCAAAATGATTTTCTTTCCATTCTAGGAATTTCTATATTTATAGTTATTATAATCACACTCTTTTATAAAGAATTATTCACCCTTTCATTTGACGAAGAACATGCGACAGTCTCCGGTATTCATGCAAAACGAATTCACCTACTTTTTATCGTATTAACTGCATTAGTTATTGCTGCATCTATTCGTATTGTTGGTGTATTACTCGTATCTGCTTTAATGACATTACCCGTTGCTGCAAGCATGCGACTTGCCCGAAGCTTTAAACAAATGATTACTTTTTCTATTCTTTTTGGAGAGTTAGCAGTTATTGCAGGGTTAATAAGTGGATATTATTTCAGTATCCCACCAGGTGGTACAATCGTAATGATATCAATTATTATTTTATTACTTTCCATTAGCGCCAATCGATTTACTTTTATATTTAAAAGAGAGAGGGGAGCCGAATGAATTTAAATGATGCCATAAAAAAGCTAACAGACCATGGTTATAAGACAACAGGTAAGCGTAAAGATATCCTAACCTATTTTGCTGAATCTGATGGATATCGTACAGCCAAAGATTTATTACAACATTTAGAAGCAACTTATGAAGGTATAAGTATTGACACTGTTTATCGAAACCTCCATTTATATGATGAGATTGGTATTCTGGAAACTACAGAATTGAACGGTGAAAAGCATTTTCGAATCAATTGTACGCATCATCACCATCACCATTTTATTTGCAAGGATTGTGGCAAAACAAAGGAAATTTCGGTTTGTCCAATGGATGAAGTAGAAAGTTCTTTAGCTAATTATGTAATCGAAGACCATAAATTTGAAATCTATGGACTATGTCCAAGGTGTAAAACCGCATGAATATAAGTTTTAAAATATATATGGCAATTGGGATTGGTGGAATGTTTGGTGCTGTTGGACGATATAGTGTATCGATCCTTTTCGAAAGTGTTAACGGGTTTCCATACGCAACATTAACCGTCAATTTAATTGGGTGCTTCTTGTTAAGTTTATTACTGCATCATGAAGCGATTAAAAAAAGACTATCTCCTGAAGTTTTTGCTGCCCTTGGAACAGGTATGCTTGGTGCTTTTACCACATTTTCGACATTCGCTGTTGAAACAATAGAAATGGGTGCCACTCAGATTGGATTAGCGATTTTTTATGTAATCATTAGTGTTTTTGGTGGATTACTATGCTGTTTTGCAGGATACAAACTAGCAATTGGAAATAAAAAGGTAACGAGGTCATGAGTATATTTTTAGTAGCTGTTGGGGGAATGCTAGGAAGTATCGGACGATTTTACATTGCAATTCAAGCAAGTAAACGCCTCATAGGTACTTGGATAACAAATATTACAGGATCCATACTTTTTGCTGCTACATTTCATTTCCATCTATCAGGCAGCATTCCCAATTGGTTATGGATCTTCTTAGGTATCGGCGTATTCGGTGCGTTCACTACCTTTTCTACATTTGGAAATGAAACCGTACAATTGATTATTGAAAAAAGATTCGGTACTGCAATCATATATATATTTAGCTCGCTAATAGTATCCTTGGTTAGTGTTTTTCTTGTTCTTTATATACTACAGTAAAAAGAGCTAAATCGGGAATTTTAGCTCTTTTTACTGTATGGTTTTTACTTACCCAAACACTTCATCCAACACTTTGGATTCTTCATGATCTAACATATTTTTATGAATCACTTTATCTACTGGTTTATTCATTTGTTCTTCTAGTTCATAAGAGGAATCCACTTCTCCTACTACATAAATTTTATCCCATTTTTGATCTTTTGCACGCTTATCCAGTTTTGGGGCAATGCTTTTGAACCAGCGCTGTTTATTTGCTTGATAACGAGCTTGGAAGTTATCTACTTGGAGGTTGGTTGCACCTGGCCCCATTTGTGTATTTGCCTTACGTGGACCTAATTTTTGTCGCCAATCATCTGTGTTAATATCTAATTCATAGGAAACTGTTTCTTCTATTTCATTCAGATAAGAATCTATTACTTTTATTTCATTTTGCTGCACAAGGATAATGCCAGATTTCGGATATTTTTCATTCAATTCTTTTAACTGTTCCAATTCTGGAGTTTCCTGCCAATAAAATTCTGTCTTCAATCGCAGTTGAACACGATCAGCAAACCATACATCCTCGTCCGCAGTTGCAAACAGCACAATACCACGACGAAAGTTTTGCTCATTTCCTCGTACAAACTTTTTAACTTTTTGCTTTATTAATTGGAAATTTTCCAATTCTTCTTTATCATCCCTGAATTATTCATAGAATTTCTTTGATTACCCAATAATGCTTATCTATCAAGCATTCCTTTGATTT
>NZ_JBHTKJ010000044.1:0-19555 GCF_042675965.1 Virgibacillus byunsanensis
CATCTCCCCCTTATCGTTGAGCTAAAGCCCTTCCCGCGCTTGAAGAGGGAGTCTTCTGTCTGATGATGATAAATGTGAATTTAATACTGCAGGTGGCGGAAAAACCAATATGATTTACATGCTTATGAATCAGCACTTGACGATTATATAAGGCTTTCCTGGTTGCCTAAAGTTACGAACGGTTTTTCTTCGAGCAGAGTATTTTTATAATTTGTATCGCATATTGATGAAGTAGGTACCGATGATGCCTATGGTAAACGCTCTTTGTAACAACAATCATATGAAGAGTCTTTTTTTCGCTCTTTTTAAATCGGTTCAATGGAAAATCCATTATTTGCTGGATGAACCAGAGGCAGCACTAAGACAACTTTCGTTTCTAAAAATCTTACATGATTCAGCCTTATTAGGGGATAGTCAATTTGTTATCGCTACACATTCTCCAATTCTTTTAGGTTATCCCAACGCTGCAATCTATAGTTTTGATCATGATCAAATTACAGAGATAGATTATGAGAATACGGACCATTATCAAATAACAAAATATTTTTTACAAATTAGAGAAAAGTTTTTGCTAGAGATATTAGATGACTAACACAGAAGGAGGGTTAACGTGAATTATCTTCTTTTAATTTTAATAGCATTAATTATTTGTGTTATTGGGTTAATCTGGACCCTGATAGCTATGAATTCAGAAGATACTGCCTATAGTGGTAAAAAAAGTATGGCTAATCTTTCTTTAATTTATATGTTGTTTATTCCGGTGATTATTATAGGCGGAATTATAGCTTGGATTATGTTTTGAAAGGATCGAGAAGCAATTAATTGAAGCTTCAATGCCACAGAGTATCCAAATCTTCCTGAAACCAATTTGAGTAATAGACTTGAAATTCCAAGTGATAAATTAATAGAATTAGTTAAGCAAACTGTTTTCGTGGTTTCAAAAACGGAAACAAGACTTGTACTGACAGGGTTGAATTTTTCATTTCATAAAAATTCACTTAAGTGTGTAGCAACGGACTCTCATAGATTGGTATCAAGGGAACTTAAATTTAAACCTTATTAAGCTGTAAAAAGCAGACTTGTGGGATTAGGAGAGGACCAAATGTATAAGCTAACCTTTTCAGTAATTTTAACTATTTTTTTGGCGGGGTGTGGATTTAATCCATTAGATAGTGATATTGTTGTTGAGTCAAATGAAAACTTAACTAATGCCGGTATATTTTAGCAATTTTTAAAAAATGTAAAGGACGGTAAAGAAGATAAAATAAGGATTGTTAGTTACACAGAAGAAGGAGATCCGATACTTCAGGATGTTGAACATAACGGAGAGAAATTCACTGCCACAATGGATACTTCAAGAGAAGAGTTCGGTCAAGGTACAGTGAACACAATTACGTGTGATTCAATTGAGGACGAAAATATAGACGATAGAATGTTCTATTCCTTATCGGAGTGCAGTTCTCATCCAGTGGGTTCCATTTGGTCAAATCTTCTAGTGATTCCAAGGTAATTATTAAGCTCAAGGGTGTTTGGAGGGGGAAAGTTGCATTACATAATTTTAATAGCAATATTGTTACTACTTACTGTTGTTCTATTAACAAAAGAAAAAGAGAAGGAAAACTTTTTTTGGGGAAAGATTCTTATTTTATTTTCAACATTTCTGTTATCTTTGGAAATTGGCTTTGTTCGTATTCCTTTAGGAATTATAATTGCGTTCATACTCGTGATTAAGTTCTCCAAATATAACAGATCTTTAAAGCATTTAACTCTATTATTCTCGCTAGTTGGTTTTATGCTTATTCAATTTGTTCCATCGACAGAATTAAATGATGTCCTTTATTCAAAAGAAATTTATAATCAAATGGATAGATTTGAAACTATTGAGTATGTAAAAATCTTTTCAAATGATGCAGTAATTCAAGAAAAGATAAAAAAGTATGACGAGGATAGTACAGACATCATGTTTAAAACGTATATGTTAATGGAAAACGATATTTCCATTAAAGACAAAGACTGGTTATTATATGATTCTCATGATGAACTAAATTTTTATTGGCAATCACAAACGACTGAGTCGGAGAAAATAAGAACAAGCGAAACGAGTTCACGTTCATATGGGATAGCTTGGGAGGATTATATAAGGGACAATAATACTGGAGAAGAGTATATTGGCGTTTTCAAAAGAGAAAATGATGAAATATATGTAAAATTATGTAATTAAAGGAAAATTAAAAAGTGGCCAAGAACCGACGTTTTTATTCTAAATAGTTATGTGTCCATTGCGTTTACTGATCAGCAGCAAAATTCTTCTTGTAATTATTTTGTAGTCTGTATTAGAATATTGGAATTACGTGTTTACATTCCTATACTATAAAGTATATTATCTTATAAAGTAGACTACAATATAATTCCGACATGCAAGGAGACTATAAGGTGAATATATTCTCTAAATTATTTAAAGTAAGTTATTTATCAACCATCAGATTAATCGTATTGTTCTATATCATAGCTGTAATATTTTCGATGGTTTTACTGAGTATCCCTTTCTTTCATAATGAAGGGGTCGATTTATCCTTCATTGATATTTTGTTTACTTCTGTGAGCGCAATTAGTGTTACTGGATTAACGGTGGTTTCTACAGCGGATACGTTTAATGCTGCAGGAAGTATTGCACTTTCAGTAGTATTGCAATTTGGTGGAATTGGAATTATGACACTAGGTACGTTTATCTGGATAATTCTTGGCAAAAAAATCGGTTTGCGAGGCAGGCAGCTTATTCAGATTGATCAAAATAGAGCCACTTTAGGCGGTTTAGTTCAATTATTGCTAAAAATCCTTAAGATAATCTTATTAATTGAGTTATGCGGTACAATTATATTAAGTACATATTTCTTATCTTATTTTGACACATGGCAAGAAGCTTTACTACAAGGTTTTTTTGCGGCTGTCAGTGCTACGACAAATGCTGGTTTTGATATAACAGGTTCTTCATTAGTGCTTTTCGCGAATGATTATTTTGTGCAATTTATAAATATTATCTTATTAACATTGGGTGCTATTGGTTTTCCTGTGTTAATTGAACTTCAGGATTATTTAAGAGGAGATTATCGGGAAGGTAATCCAAAACACAGCTTTTCTTTGTTTACAAAACTTACAACCCTAACATTTTTTGCACTCATTTTAGTTGGGTGGATCTTAATATTAATATTGGAACATAATGCAGCTTTTTTTGCGGATAAAGCGTGGCATGAAAAGATGTTTTATAGTTTGTTTCAGTCAGTTACAACTCGAAATGGCGGTCTGGCAACAATGGATATAAGTGAATTTACATCACCCACATTAGTCATGATGTGTGTGTTGATGTTTATTGGTGCTTCTCCAAGTAGTGTTGGAGGTGGCATTAGGACAACCACTTTCGCCATAATGCTATTAGCCATTTATAATTACGCCAAAGGTAGGACAAGTATTAAAGTGTTTGGTAGAGAGCTTGTAGACGAAGATGTTATTCGATCTTTTATTGTCATCACAACTGCTGGGATGGTATGCATCATCTCGATAATAGTATTGCATTATATTGAACCATTTCCACTTTTACCAGTTGTTTTTGAGGTTTCTTCTGCTTTTGGAACTACTGGGCTGTCCATGGGTATTACACCTGAATTAAGTACAGCTGGGAAATGTGTGATTATTTTTCTGATGTTTGTAGGTAGGATTGGTATATTTTCATTTTTATTCCTTATCAGAGGTAAGGCAACAACAGATAAATACCATTATCCTAAGGAAAAAGTAATTATCGGATAAAAGAATATGATAAAAAAGTGTTCCCCCATAGTTAGAGGGTTAACTATGGGGGACCACTTAAAAGATTATTTAGGATTAATGGTTGCCATACCTTTTTTGGCATCTTCATTATTTGGAAACTAGGACTAGTAACTGGAGAGTTGATAGGAGTAATTTATTCCCTTTCTTTGATTTCTACCTAATTTGGTAGTATGTAAGGTGCAAGAAATATAACGATGTTAATATTTGACCATTGCTTTGGTAGTAGCTTACTAGCTAAGTTATCGGTAAATCAAAAATGGAAGAATATCGTTTGGGGAGCAACTATTATGTTAGCAATAGCTCCTTTCTTTTCTTGGTTACTGATCATCAGCCAATTTCTCGGAACTCCTTCTATTAATATACGAGTCCGATCTAACGGATTATTAAGAGACTTGTAAAGCGAGGTCTGGAGAAAAAGAGGGGAACACTCAATGAAAAGTGAAAATAACATACTTTGGGGAGGATTTTTCGGTTTTGTTATTGGTTTAGTAGTTTCTAAAGTTTATCAATCCTGGGCTATATTATACCGTGCAGAAGGAATGGAATTTAGTGGAGAAAGTGCGTGGAAAGATGGTATTTTGAGCACTCCACTGTGGGTTAGGGCAACTAAACATTCTCTTGGGTTTACCATTGTAGTAGTTTTTATTTTCATCATAATAGGTATCCAATTCACAAAATACTTATCCAGTAATATAAAAGAAAAAAGCTCAGAAAAATAACCGCATTTTAAAAGGGAAGATTATTTGATAATAATATCAAAAATTGTTTTATCTACTTATATGTTACTAACGAAAAACTTTGAGATGACTTTATTCAATCCCTTTTTATTAGGACTTTTTATGTTAGTAATAGGAATTGATGAATTCCAAAAAGGAAGAAAAAGCTATGGGTATATGAGTATAGCTGTTAGTTTATTTGCTTTCTTTGTTTCGCTGCAAGCTTTTTTCTTGAATTAATTGAGTACGAGATCTTAAGGGCGGTAGAGGGTAATATGAAAAAACGGATAGCAATACCAGATCTCTTATTCTAGTTTCAGGAGGTGCACAATGGAGATTTATAAATTTGATAAGGATAGTGGCCAGAAAATCTCTAATTTTATTTCAAATTTCATAATGACTCTATTCAAACGGACAAGGCAGCTAACATAGGATGTATGCACCTAGGTAATAATGGTATTGTAGGCTATCATCAAGCAGTAGTGTCGCAACTTCTGCTAATTTTAAATGGAGAAGGGTACGTCCGTAGCGAAAATAAAGAATACGTTAAAGTTCAGTCTGGGGATGCAAACTTTTGGGAAAAAGATGAATGGTACGAAACGAAGTCTGACAAAGGATTGACTGCTATTGTAATCGAAAGTGAAGAATTAAATGCATCATCAACTTTTTAGAATAGGATCGTCAATAATGGCGATCCTATTCGTTTGGACCAACTTACTGGATAAACATTTAGAAAAGATTAAGAAACTTATGCTGGTAACATACGTATTAAATAGTAAGAAACTTTTGCAATCAGCTGATTTTCCGACTATATTTTGTTAAGGGGGAGTTAATATTAAGGTTCTTGTACTTTTATTTGTTGCTGCTATTTGGATAATAATTGGTTATTTTTCTTTTAGAAACAATTCGAAAAAAGATAAAGAAAGCGCAATTGAAACCGACGATAATTTCAACAGAACATTTTATGGAAGCCCTACACTTGGGGGATTTGTAGTATTTGGATTAATTCTCTTGTTGATCGTTTATAATCTTTTATTCAGTTAGATTGTACACCTTTTGTTTAATAAGGATTATAACTTTTTAGTATTTTACAATGTCTAACAAATATTTTTCCCTTGCTATTGTATTATTTATTTTGTTAGCTTTTGCGAACACATTTAATGTTAGAAATAATGCGTCGCAATTAATTATTACTTTTGCTATTATAAAATTCCTAATGTAGGTATTTAAATCTATTAAAAAACTAAATAGACTTTAATTATAGAAGTGGAGCTACGATCTATAAAGGTGAGTTATTGATTTAAATAAGTTGAATAGTGGAATTAACGGGGGTGAACCTAATTAGGAAAGCAATTGCTTTAACTTCTCTTTTTGTTTTGATGTTTATATCGATGAATCAATTTCATAATTGCTCTTTTTAAAAATACAAAGACCTGCAGAATTTTAAAATTGTAGTTTTAAAAAATTCCTTTAAGCAGCTTGTTGCTGGTTTAACAGTGCATTAATACGATCTGCAGCCAATTTTGAAGCATTATAAATAAGCGTTACGATGTCAAAGTGAACTTTTGCGCGTTTTCCAGTTCGATAACGAACGTTGTTGAGTTGGAAAAATTCCTTGAGATATCCGTTGACACGTTCAACGGCGGAGCGACGTTTGAAAATGTTTTTCCATGCCTTTGAACCACGAGCAGGTGCTGTATATCTTCGAAGGTCTGATGTTATTTTTACTTTATAAACCTTTTGACAAATGCCCTCGTTAGCTAGAGGACAGTCATTGCACTCTTTTGGGCTTGTATATTTTAACGTTTCGTATTTGGCATCGAAACTATCATAACGGTAAGAATGCTCCCTGAAACAGGTCGGTGCAAAATGCTTATCAAAACCAATAGGCTCCCCTTCATTTTTCTTATTGTAAGCAATGACAGATTGGTTTCCCATTTGATGAACTTGCTCGTAAATAGGGTCATAGTCATAACCAGCGTCCATAGTTTGGTAGTTCAATGAAGATAAGGATATTTGTTCATCCACGCCCTTTAATAAGGGGATAGCTGCCTTTCCATCATTTAGACTGCCTGATGAGAAGAGAGACTGTAAAATGTATTGACTTGATGTGCCAACAGCTAAGTGACCTTTGTAGCCAAACCATGCGAGATTCTTTCCTTCGCTGTTCTTTTTCACACCCCACTTTGGGTCTTGAGGAACTTCAGCACGTAGTTTGGCTAAAGGCACATCCAGTTGAGCTTCAATTTTCTTTTCGAAAATGGGAAGGTTGGCTTCAAATTTCGCTTGTTCGATAAGCCATTGATCTCGCTCATCCTTGGATTTGCGTCCACGCTTTTTAGGTTCTATTTTTGGCTTTTCTTCCTTTGGTGGTGCCTGATCACGTGCTTCAAAGTGGGTTGCATCAATGGCGATGGTGTCATCAATTATAAAGCCTTCAGCAATTGCTTGAAGCACAACCTTTTCCTGCACTTTTTCTAAAATTTCAGTTTCACATAATTTCGTTAAGAGCCGAGAATAGGAAGCTTCTGAAGGTGTGTTGTCAGAAACAAGAAATCCGCAATTCAGCTTAAAGGCAATATCTTCATTTAGGCGCTTAATCAGGTCTTTTATTGTTGGGATACGTTCCACGTAACGAATAAAAATGGAAATAATCATTGCAGCGTAATTTAGTTCTTCTGGTGCGCCTAGTCGTGACTTTTTGGCTACTTCATGATAAATTTCATCCAAATCAATGGCCGAAATGATTGCTTCATAACGATGGGTAGGTTCCATCTCATATAGTTCTTGAATGCTAAATAAGCTAGGTTGTCGTATAATGGTCATAGGGAGTACTCCTCCAGTCTTTTTTTGGTTGTATGTCAACTACCATTATACAAGATTTGGGGAGGTACTTCCTTTTTTATGTTTCGAACCCATTGGGGCACAAGGGCTAGGAATTATGAAATTCACTCCGATGGAAGAAAAAAGTTCTGGGAATGAGCCATTTGAATTCGAAGTGAGGAAAAAGAAGAATGGTAATATGTTTTATTTTTCGGGTATCTCTGGCATTTACATTTTGAAAAGTCAAGGAGACTTATCTCTTTATGCAGAATATACTCATCATGAATTGATTAAAAATAATGTAATAGGAAAACATTGGTCGGATTGGACTTGGACATATAATTAAGCTAACGGATGCTTATCTTTAGTAGCGAATAACAACGTAGGTTACTTAAAAATGAGGGGTGATGAAAATTAAAAAAACGGCAATATTTACTGGGGTAACAGCAGGAATCTCAAGTATGGTTCTATGGATTATTATGAATTTCTATAATCCTTATAGCAGTATATTAGAATACGAACCGCTGGCAAGCACATTTTTTATGCTTTTTCTTCCTGCAGCCTTAGCAACCGTTGCTGCTTTAACATCTAAAAAGTTCTTCATGTTAATCACATTTTTATGGTCCTTGCCTTTAAGTCTGTATTTCCTTTTGACACCTGGGATTTTTGCCTTATTTGGAATCACCAGCTTTGCTTATTTGATTAGTTATCTATTTATGAGAGAAAAGAAGAGAAGTGTGCATACAAAAAATATTAATGCTCCCTTTTAGTTACTTAAAGGGAAAGGGAATCCTATCAATTTAGTATTCAGTGTACTATCTCCTTGACTTACTCATCTACAGTACCCAACGTCATTCCACCATCAACTACTATTTCTGTTCCCGTGCAATAAGAACTTTCATCAGAAGAAAGAAATGCTACAGCCCGAGCAATTTCAATCGGCTGTCCAATACGTCCTAGTGGTACTGACTCGTAATAAGCAGGTACATCTTTTCCTTGAGTTGCCATTTCAGTTTCGATTCCACCAGGATGAACCATATTCACTCGAATTCCTTTTGAACCTAATTCAATAGCTGCAGCTTTGGACATTGCAACCACAGATGCCTTTGTTGCCGCATATGCAGAGGATTTGCTTATTGGTGCAAATGCACTAATCGATACATTGTTTATAATGGAACCTTTTTGCTGCTTTTCCATTTGTGGAATAACTGCTTGCATCCCCATAAATACGCTAAGTTGGTTAACATGAATTAATTGTTCGTAATCATCCAATGTTGTCTCCGTGAATGGTTTACGTTTTAGAACTCCAGCATTATTGACTAACACATCTATCTTTTGAAATTTATTTATGATCACATCGACTGCAGATTTCCATTCTAATTGTCTTGTAACATCTAACTGAACTGGAATGGCGTGATCTTCTCCAATCGTCTTAGCCACTTCTATTGCATCATTATAGTTCCGAGCACCTACCCCTACCTTAGCCCCTAATGCAGCAAGGTGTTGAGCAATAGCTTTTCCCTGTCCCCGATTAGCCCCAGTAACAAGAATTACATGATTTTTTAAGTCCGGCATATACTCACTCCTTCATTCATTATACAAACACTGCTTATATGGCATTTTAACATGTAAATGACTTTTAAAGATTAACTTTCATTCACTTTAGTTAATATATACATTTAATTAAAATGATACTTATCATCTTTAATAAATGATATCCATAACTACTAAACAATTTTCTTTTATTTACGATTAAAGTATCTTAAAAAAGAGGAGATTTTGATTATGAAAAGAAGTTTAAGAGTAGGATGTTTCGTAGTTGCAGGAATAGTCACGGCCTATTTAATTGGTATGTTCACAGCACTTTGGTTTGATCAGTTGACTTGGATTTCTATTGGAATCGCAGCAATTGTAACGAATATGGCTGGTGCTTTAATAACTTTACAAGATAAATGTATCAGATATACCAGATAATTGGGTTTACAAACCAACTGGTGGAGGAGATGAAGAAGGGTTAACATTTCGTTTTTTTGGATTTCCTCTGTAAATGAAGTTGACCTTATATGGGGACATAGAGATTACTTAAATCATATTTTAACTTAATCCTTCTTCAACTGTAGGGTACTATTCTGAATAAGGAAATGCCCTCCTTGTTCCATTATCGATGCAGGATAGTGTTAAACAAATAATTCTTCGTTAAGCGGGAAATTATGAATAGTTTATTAAAATATTTTGGATGGTCACTAGGGTTAGCTCCATACGCAGGGTTGTTGAATAAGAATGAAGAAACAAAAAATACAGAGAGGGATTTAATATGATTAGTTGGCTTAATGTAGTCGTTAATTGATATTTAATAGATATTCCATTTCCTCTTCGGTTACATATTTCCATTTAATATCTTTAAACCGGTCCTTATCAATGGATTCAAGCAGTTTATCGATTTCGTCATAGGTTAGCTTCGTTGTTCGTTTATTCATGTATATATCACCTTACCCTTTCACTTAGAACATTCGATGAAGTTCTTCTGTATACGAGGGTCAGATAGCTCGAAGTTTGTGAAAAATTCATCTATTTAGAGTGAAGGGTAGTGATATTTATGACGATAAAAATCCCTGCCACAACTACAACTAATAATATAGCGTCTCAGAGAATTTTAGAAATAAACGAATTTGAGCATATAGAGTCCAGTGATGAAGAATTTGAAATGAACGGTCAAAAGGTAAAATTTATTTATTATACATGGAGCAGCCTTTCTTGAATAAGGCATTGTACGGCTATATCAGATTTAAAATGGGTGGTTGATTTTGTTTGAGGAAATTTTGATTGTTATATGTATTACCGCAATCATAATTTTCATTGGAGGTTTCGAAACTTAAAGTAATGTAGACGGGATCGTAAAAGAAGTACGGTCCCGTTTCTACCTACTTAAAGTTGTAACTAATCAAGTTGCGACTGTTTTCCTTTTAAATGAATAGCTTTTACCGGCATGATGATCGGGTAATTGACTACCTTCTCCAAACAAATTATCTCGTAATGTTTCCCCATCATATTCTCTTCTAACCAGACCTCTTTCTTGTAAAATAGGAACAACTAATTCAGCAAAATCTTTAAATGTACCGGGGGTAATTGCGTAGGCTATGTTAAAGCCATCAACCCCAGCTTCATCTACCCAACGTTCCATCTCGTCGGCGATTTGTTTAGGACTACCGACCATTTTTGTACCCATGCCACCAATTCCGACAGACTCTTTAATCTTATCCACTGTCCATTCTATATCCGGGTCAATTTTTGTGAAGTTTTCTAACGTGGACTGGATGGCATCGTTTTCTACATAACGAAGTTTTTCGTATGGGGCGTAACTGGATAAATCAACTCCGGTCCAACCACCAAACAATGCTAATGCTCCTTCATAGCTAATGTGTTTTTTCAATTCATTATATTTTTCAATCGCTTCTTGTTCCGTTTTACCGACTACTGGCGTGATCATGGTAAGGATTTTGACTTCCTCTGGAGATCTTCCTGTTTCTTTCGCCTCTGCACGTAATTTTGTAACCGATTGTTTCGCAGCATTTATGGTTGGTGCCCCGATAAATATACATTCGGCATTCTTACCAGCAAAAGCACGCCCTTTTTTAGAAGCTCCTGCTTGATAAAGTACTGGAGTTCTTTGTGGAGAAGGCTCACTTAAATGGGCGCCAGGTACTTTATAATATTTTCCTTCGTGATTAATATCATGGACTTTACTAGGATCTGTATAAATACCATTCTGTTTATCTAGTTGAACAGCATCATCTTCCCAGCTGCCCTCCCATAACTTATAGCAAACTTCTAAATACTCCCCGGCAATGTCATAGCGTTCATCATGTTTAATTTGGTTTTCTAATCCCACATTAACAGCAGCACTTTTTAGATAAGAAGTTACGATATTCCAGCCAATACGGCCGTTTGTCAAATGGTCTAAGGTAGAAATACGGCGAGCAAACGTGTATGGATGTTCATGGGTTACAGAAGCAGTAACCCCAAACCCCAAATGCTTGGTTACTGCTGACATTAATGGAACAACAAGTAATGGATCGTTAACAGGAGATTGTGCACCTTGACGGATAGCTGCATCTCGAGATCCTTGGTAAACATCGTATGTTCCTAATACATCTGCAAGAAATACAGCGTCAAATTGGCCTTTTTCTAAGATTTGTGCAAGCTCTATCCAATAGTCGCTATCCTTATAGCGGTGGGATTGATCTTCTGGATGTGTCCATAATCCTGGTGATTGATGTCCAGAACAGTTCATATCAAAAGCATTTAAATAAATTCTTTTCCTTGTCATAATAGTATCCCCTCTCCAAGAAGTACGTTATAAAACACGATCCTTCTGTCTATTTACGGTCTCGATAAAGTAATCAAGTTGTTTTCTTAGCCGTTCCAGAGTTTCAAGGTGAATAATGGGGTTATTCAGTTGGGTTTTATCTATTTGATCATCAAGTAAATAGACCCCTTTGAGGTTTTGACCTTTTAGTGTAGCTAATAAAGGTTTAAGCGTGTACTCGATCGCCAGTAAATGAGATTGGCTTCCACCTGTCATTAAAGGTAGCACTGGTGTACCCTGCAAAACATCAGGAGGGAGTATATCCAGTAATGCTTTTAACACTCCAGAATAAGCAGCTTTATAAACTGGTGAACCAACAATTACCCCTTTAGCTTCATGAATAAGGGAAGCGATGTCCTTAACGGCAGGGTCTTCAAACTCACCATAAAATAATGCGTCTTTAGGAATATTTCTAATGGATACATGTGTTACTGTAAAATCCTCATTTTTTAGAATGGAGCCAAGATATTTTAAGACTAAGTCTGATCTAGAACTTTTGGAAGGACTTCCGGATAATATAACTATTTCACTCATCATGATCACCCTTTCTAATCTAATTGGATACGGCCAACTTTTAAAAACCCTTTTCACATAAAATAAAAAACCCCCTATTCTCGAAAACGAGAAAAGAGGGTAACTCTAATAAATATCCGCTCTTATCTCCCAAGAAAATGTCTTGCTGGAGTTAGCACCTTTCTGAACACGTCAGAGGTTGCTGAAGCTTCAACGGGCCAGATCCCTCAGCTTCTCTTGATAAGAATATTAAATTTGATACTTATGATAATCCTAATAATTAGAAAAGTCAACCTATTTTTAAAAGTTTACCAATTTCCTAAAAAATAAAAGAATTTTAAGTAATTGCTTTTGAAAAAGTGTTTACACTATTTGGCTTGGTCAAAACTGATTATAGAGAGCACATTATGGATGCTTCTTTTTAGCCAGTTTTAACTTGTCATCAGCTTGTGGAGGCTTTTCCATCCAGCCATTCTTAATAAGTATATTGGCACCGTCTTCTGAAAATTGGCCAGTATCCTTAATAAACTCTGCATACTTAGCAGCTATATCTCTTCTTGGGAGAAAACCCCATTGCAACTCCGTAATTTCCAATGGCTGATGTTGCTATTCCAGTAATTAATGCCAGCATTAATTTCTCTGAAAAGGTTTTTCTAGTTGAGTCTAAAACGCCATGATCCCATGACACCGGGGTAGGGATGAATCCTTCAGTTAGTTTATCACTGATCTGAGCCATGATTGAATCAGATAGTTTAACGCCACTTAGAAAGTAATCAATTAATTGCTTATGTTGACTTACTTGACTGAACCCAATAAGTAATGATTTCCCTATCAATCATGATTAACTATTAGCGAAGGGATTAAGCTATGGAATGGAACTCTCTTTAAAGGTGTATAAATCTTACTAAAAGACTCATGTTAAATAAGGAGGTGGTTAAAATGGGAAAAGATCGTCAAGAAAAGAAGTTAAGAGAAAGTGGACGTGTGGAATCAGACCGCGATGTAGGTCTTCGCTATAAAGGATCAGCAAAAATGTCCAGCCCGGAAGAAGCCAGAAAGTTGAATGATGGTCAAAAGTAAAAAGGAAACCCAATAAGTATATATAAAAAGGCTGCGTTCATGTTGAACGCAACCTTTTTTTAGCTTTATTTTATTATAAATGTTTGGTTACATCTGCATCTTCACGCAGTTTTTTAATAAGCGCTTGAGCAGCTTCGGATTCTTTTTGTCTTTCAACTTGTGCTACTAGGTCTGGTTTCATTTCTTTAAAAGATGGTACTTCTTTTTTCTCGCCATCTTCACTTTGCTTATTCATTTGTTCTTGCTGTTGAGCGTACTGATCGTAAAGTTCTTGTAGCTCTTCTTCAGATGGCTCAATGTCTCCAGCCTCATTAGCAATAAGCTGATCTATTTTTACTTGCGTTTCGATCTGGGACATAACTTCTTTTTCAGACATACCTTGTTCTTCCAAAGCGGTGATGAACGCATCTGTTGATTCAATCTGATTTTGTTGTGCTAATTCGCTTAATGTTTGGTCTATTTCTTCTTGGGAAGCTTTCAAATCACTATTTTCTGCTTCCTGAATAAGAAGTCTCTGTCCAATCATGCTGTCTACAATCCGTCCTTTTAATTCTTCCTGGTTAACCTCTTGTCCAGTCATTTGTGATTGCATGGCAGCTTGTTGAAATTGCATTTGGTAAGTTGATTCAAATTCTTCTTTCGGTATTTCTTCACCATTTACTTCCGCAACAACTTCAGGTACTCCTTCTAAATCAGGCTTAGGCATTTCTGGTGCTGCCTCACTATCTCCAGCAGGTTCTTCCTCCTGCGTTTTGGAATCATCATTGTTATCTTCAGCAGATTCATCCTCATCTCCGCATGCAGCTAATACGAATACAAGTAAGGTGAGGGATAAACTTAAAAGCCATTTTTTACTCAAGGTTAGTCTCCTTTCAAATTTAACTAGTGGCTATTGTAACATATCATGATTGGTTGTACATCCATTTTCCACCGGTTACACATTTCTGCCACAAATGTATGGATCTAATGATGAAGTAAACACTATAAACGGATATTGCAAGTATTAGGGGGATCGTATGTTTTCTTTTCGAGGAGATGCACATAAACTTTATGTAACATTACGAGAGCAAAAGGGGCCTAATAAAAAATTAGAGGAAACAGCCGATATCAAAGGCTTCTATGAAACACTTGATAGTGATACGCTCCAACTAGTTCATTACCGAATGATAAAAGAGAAGAACGGAGTAGGTATTATCCTGATCTATGTCACATCTATTCCGTGGCTTTTGTTTTTATTTTCAAATAAGATGCAGGATGTGTTATTTAAAAACGGTATCATGCTTGGAAGTATTTTTATTTTGATATATCTTGTCCTTCTAACCATTAGTGTCATTTTCCATTTCAAAGAAAAAGCATGGTCAGCGTTCCATACTGAAATCATTAATGACATTTTAAAGGAAAGAGACAATACCTAAAGCCAGCTAAAAAGGTGTCAAATGGGGAATCAATCTATTACCAGGGCACCTTCTTTTCATTTTTAGTAAAGAGGGAGTATATAATTTGAAAGTTATGTATACTTATCTACAAAAAACGGCCACGTCCAGCGCAAGCACCTAGATACTCGAGACATAAGCAGTTCGACTTTGGTAAAGGATCCAAACTACGACCTGCTTATGCTTGTCGTGTCTTACAAGGCGCTTGCGCTTTTCTTTTTTAGTATATAGGAAAGTATAAAACTTTCTTATCTACATAAGTGCAACTAAGGCTTTCACCATTAAGGCTTGGTGATAAGCCAAGTTTTCTAATATTCTTTTTTTAATTTAGGAACGGATGTTTCATGTGATCATCCTTTGTGTAGGGATAGAGTACTGTAGTAATAAAGGCCATCATAACGAAAATCCCAGGTGTAACGCTCATCTTCCATTGGATGGTCGTCATTGTGGTTTTGCTTTTAACTTCGGCTACATATTCGGAAGTTTCAATAATGGACATTATTTAAATAAAATAACTGTACTCCTTTTCATACATTTATTGCCGGTAGCTTTAGTCTTTTGTCCGTGTGGGGACTTGTTGCACTGACTCCGATCAAGATTCTATTTCCAAAACTACCGAATAGCCATATTTCTTGCATCGTTACACACATAAACGCATGGATTTTAATATAATCCATGCGTTTTAATTTAGGTAGTAAAGATAGAAAGTTATGTATAAAAGGTTGTAGGTTTAAGTGCGTTCCATAAGAATCACACAATGGGGATAGAATTACTTGAAAAGCCTAAACCACTATACGATTGAGGCTACTAATTGATATGTTTCTTGATGGCGAATGCATTTTTGAGCCCTTAATGCTACAAATAATTTAATTTTCTAGTAAATTTCTATTTAATACATAGAATTGAATGAAGGTGAAAAACTATTCCTATCCCACTAAAAGGCAGGTTTTAAAAAATGGAAACAGAAGGCAATATTCGTTTAACATCTGTTGAGCTAACGAGCTTATGGCAAAATTATATGAATGACACGATGTCTATTTGTGTTTTAAATTATTTTTTAGAAGTAGTAGAAGATGAAGAAATTCATGTCGTTTTGGACCATGCACTAAGTATTGCTAAAGGACATGTGGAATTTGTTGAGAGGATATTTAACCGAGAAGATATACCTATTCCCATTGGATTCACTGATGACGACGTCAATTTAAAAGCGCCACGGCTGTATGAAGATACATTTTTCTTATATTATACGAAAATGATGTCCACAGGTGCTCTACCATATTACGGATCGATCCTTCCGAATTTAGTCAAGAAGGAAATACGGGAGTTCTTTACCAAATGTATATCAACCTCCACTGATCTGCTTAATGAATCAATAGAGTTATTAACAACAAAGGGCTTAATAGTACGTCCACCAAATATTAGTTATGAAAGGGATATAGAATACATACAAAAGCAACAATTTCTCGCAGGTTTGTTTGGCGAACAAAGACCGGTAACTGGTCAGGAAATATTGCATATATATGCGAATATAAAAACGACTACATTAGTTGAGGCGCTTACGCTAGGATTTGAACAAGTGGTTAAATCCCAACAAGTACGTAAACACATGGAAAGAGGAAGAAAGATTGCACAAAAACATCTGGAACATTTCACTAAAATCTTACATGGGGAAGACCTGCCGACTCCAATGACATGGGATCATACTGTCACGACATCGAATTCACCTCCGTTTTCAGATAGACTGATGATGTATCATATAGGTTTTCTCAGCTGTGCAGGGATAGGTGACTATGGAATGGCCATATCATTCACGCATCGTCGGGATATCTCTGGGCTTTATTTACGTGTTATGACAGAAGTTGGGCAATACGCTGAGGACGGGGCTAATATCATGATCGAGAATCAATGGATGGAGAAACCACCACATGCTCCTGACAGAGATGAATTGACAAAGAAAAAGAGCAGTCACATGTAGCGGTTGCTGCATGTGACTGCTTTTTTCTTTGTAGCTCTAATTATTTAGCAGACATTTCCCAAATGGCCGGATCTCCACCGAATGAAGCTATGTCTTCATAATGTATTTCCCAATTGCCATCTTGCTGAGGAACATCAAAGAAAAGTTTACCTCTTGCTTTCTTACCAGCATTGACTTCTGCAGAAAGAGCCATTTCATCGGATGGTAAAGCCCTTCCTAGTTCAAATTCATCCACCCCATACAACTTAAAGTCCATATCGCTAATGAATACCTGCTCGTCCGTTGTATTATCAATAGTGACGTCAAAAAAAACAGCATGATCCTCTTCTAAGGGCTCAAATTGATTAATTTCACCTTCAAATAATTGAGCCTCCGATACCGTGACTTTTACACCGTTAATGTCTAATGGCTCACCAGCCTGAGCAACATTATTACCTTGCTGTTCCTTTTCTTGATTGTTTTCCTCGTCATTTTCTTGATCATCCTGTACATCTTCTGTGTTTTCTACTTCCTGTTCTGTATCATCCTGCTCACCGGTTTCCTCAGGTGAACACCCGATTAAGAAACCAACTGCCAGTAGAGATATTCCTAATATTTTTAAAAAAATAGTCAATTTAATCTTCTCCAATCTTGTCTAAAATTCACCTTCAATAGTTTCGATCAATTCTTTCAGATCATTTTGGTCCATAAACTGTTCATCTTCACCGGATTCTTTCTCTGCTTCACCTTTCCGTATAGAGAAAATAATTTTCTCATCTTCATTAAATAAAACGTAAATGGTATCCTGCTCATCATTAGCATCGGTTACCTCAACTTTAACTACAGGCATTGTTTGACCTTCCTCTGAGATTTCAGTCATATTGACGGCTTCTATGTCAGAAAGTTGGTCTTCTGATTCTGATTTCATGGATGTGGCCCATAAAAATAATTCTTGGGCATCAGACATTACATGTTCTTCGATAAAGTTTTTAGCTGCATCAATCTTTTCTTCACTATCGATATTATACAAATAATCCACGAACGACTCGGATTTCTCTGCCATTTCAGCAGGTACTTCAGGCTCTACTTGTTGATCCTGGATATCATCGTCTGTTAGTTCAACCTCCTCTGGATTCTGATCCTCAGCACTCTCACAAGACACAAGCAACCCAAGTGAAAAGAAAGAAACGCCCAGCAGTTTTATCCATTTATTCATGATGTTGTCCCTCCTGGTTGTCGTTATAACTATTATTAGTAATGCTCGAAAAATTATTTATTTTATTCAGAGATATGCAACGGTACAGGTTTCGTTATAAAATTAAAAGATTGGTAAACCTTATGTCTTTTTATATTCAATCTTTTGCTAAAATAAATATAACATTGCGAAATTATAAAAGGGGATCATATGAAAAGACGGAGGAGGGGTTAAATTGCCTTTAAAAGTAGGAGATATCATAATATTTGAACGGTCTTTTACGAAAAGGGATGTTGAATTATTCACGGAGATTTCAGGTGATGAAGGAAACCATCATAAAACTCCAGATGAACTGGGGAAGCTTGTCGTACAAGGGTTATTAACGGCGACGCTTCCTACAAAAATAGGAGGAGACTATGATGTACTGGCTCGTAATATGAATTTTGAGTTTTTAAGACCTGTATTTACTGGAGATACAATCATTTGTGAAGTTATCATTGAAAAATACGAAAAGCAAGAAAAGAATAGAACATTTATAAGAGCACCTTCTTATGCAAAAACCAGCATGAAAAAATAGTTTTAAAAGGTGATTTTTTGGTGTAATCCTTTAATTTCCAGTGTATAGGAAATAGTGGAATGATTATGGAATTGAGATTATAAAACGAAACTGGGTACTTTCCTTGAATAGGGAACTGCACTCTTTGGTCCACTACAGACACAGAAGAGTTTAAGAAAGGGGTATGATACTTTGAGAAAGGTCGAAGTTTGTTCATATAACGAAAAGTGGCCGTTAATGTTTGCAGAAGAAGTTAAAAAAATTAAACTCATCTATGGAAATGAAATTATAGATATTCATCATATCGGTAGTACATCAGTTCCAGGGTTAAAAGCCAAACCAATAATAGATATTATGCCTATTGTTAAGGACATTGAACACGTTGACAAATACAATCAAGATATGAAAAACATTGGATATGAACCTAAAGGTGAGAACGGAATACCAAAACGAAGATATTTTCAAAAAGGTGGAGATGTTCGCTCCCATCACGTTCATATTTATCAGGTTAGAAGTTATGAAATAAAGCGACATTTGGCTTTTCGAGATTACTTACGAAAACATCAAGATGTAATGAATAGTTATGGTGAGTGGAAAGAAAAATTGGCACAACAATTTCCCTGCGATATTGAATCGTATATAACTGGTAAGGACCGTCTTGCTAAAGAATTAGAAGTAAAAGCATTGAACTGGTATAACAAAATTAGAAAAAATTCTGTAAATACTAGTCAATAATCTAAAGTTTATTGAAGGAAAGGGGGCGATTGTTTAACAAGAGCAATCACGTTTTGTGCTAAAGCACCCTTAATTGAAGAAGGGAGGATATTTATATCCCCAAAAAAATAATGTTTATTTTTTTTATTCCTTATTAGGGCTTTCTTCAAAAAATTGGACGAGGCTGGCTATACAATATGCAGTCTCCTTTCCAATAAGATGTTCAATACCTTCTACTTCCTTTTGGTGTAAGAAAAAGACCGCGGTATTTTTCAGCAGATAAGAAAGTATAAATCTTTCTTATCTGCATAAGTGAAACTAAGGCTTCCGGAGCGACCGAGCATAGGTCGTGTAATTTAGCAGGTGCGAATCCTGCTTGACAA
>NZ_JBHTKJ010000045.1:0-17659 GCF_042675965.1 Virgibacillus byunsanensis
CTTAAGTTGATGACATTGGGAGCGATCCCGGACGGCGGCAATAGCACAACTTATAGAAATCAACCAAGCGTTACGTCGCATTACATATCAACTATGAAGATGAAAAGCAACAATTCCTGGGGAAACAGCCTTCTCTAAATCACGAGAAGTGTAAGTTTATATCCAAAAGTTTATAATGAATCATGCAAACTAGCATCTAGATAGAAAGTACAGGGAGTGGAAGACAATGAATGATACAATTAGAGTTCTGGATATCGATGACTATCCATTTCTAGAAGCAATGGACACGGGAATTGAGGATGATTACGTCAAACAGATTTTCAGTAGACTCACAACAGGTAACAATCGTTTATTTGGATTATTCTTGGATGGCCAAATGGTAAGCATGGGAGGACACTCTATTTATGCTAAGCGCTATGCGATGTTAGGGAGATTAAGAACCGATCAACGATTCAAGCAAAACGCTTACGCAACCAAACTAATGGCTCATATGAGGGACGAAGCATTTCAACTAGACGACATTCAGTGGGTAGGAGCAAATACACAAGAGTTCAACATTGCTGCTCGACGTGTGATGGAGAAGATTGGATTAAATCCATATTCCGCACTACACGCAGCTGCTACAAAGGATACCTCCGCACTAGAAACGGACTCAAACACATGGAATCCCGTCACAGATTTACAGCAAAAAAAAGATTGGCTAAAAAAAATGTATGGAAACTCATCGTCAGTATTCCCATACGAATGCTATTATCCTTTCCCCGTCTCAAAGGAATTATTTCAAGATAACGATATAAGTAAATGGTCTTTTTACGAAAACGACGCTAAAACAAGAGCGCTCATTACTAAAACAGATCAAAAAAAATATCATTATTTACATGCCGTGTATCCTTGGGATGATCTTACATCACAAAAAGGATTGTGGGAAACCATATCAAGAGATTATCACAAGCTGGCAAAGGAAACAGAAGAAGAAACATACATATGGATGGATTTAACAAAGGAGAAAGCGCTTGCTCTCCCCGCTAACCACCAATTTGAACTGCCTTCTCCATGGATTTTATATGGTATGGATAAAGATAGATGGCAGACATTATAAGGATTTTAAACGGCTCAGATTATACGTAACTGAGCCATTCCCTTTTATTATCTCTCTTCAACAGGCACATGAACAGGAACCTCAAACCACCAAATAAGGACAATTGCAACAACACCAAACAACACATAGGCGATCAATGGATGTTCGACATGCAGCTTCAATATAGGAAACATGACAAACAGAACGGCTACAGACCACCAATACGTCCATCCATATTGATACTCAATATCACCTGTTACATTAAAAACAAATTCCCAAACCGCGTATATGAAGATCCACTGTAAGGTATGTCCAATTTGTTTCATGACTTCTTCAGGATAATTATCTAAAAATAAAAGTCCTGTCGCCGGGAAAACAATAAATGTATATGACATCTCAGTCATGGTGTGATTGGACAGAAAATCAGCATCTAAACGCCACAAAAAATAATTTGCTGTTAAGAAATTATAAGCCAAATTTCCTAGCGCAAAAAAGATCAGCGTAGCATGATACTTCTTCCAGTTCCTCCAATTCCCAAATATAAAAACAGCAATAATACTAATGATGGCTGTAAGAACATGCATTATGTATTTCATCCCTTTAAAGTTATCAGAGCACTCTTCTTGTTAGATAGTGTGCACTATATTAAGGATACTAATTAATTTACATAATTTTACATTTATGGTTTGAGCATGGCTTCGATTACACGAGCCTTTTCTCTTTCAAGATAGTTTATAAAGACGTAATTGATCAACATTCTTATAAACAACCAGGAATCACATGTAAATTTACCAGAGCTACTTTTTATTTTTCCATACACTAGCATATTTCTTTTGGTACTTGTTATCTTCCTCTAACTCAATCAAATCAATCGCTTGTTTCGATATGGAATCATCCTGCACATGATCGTCCAATTTTTTTAGACTTTTGATGATATCGTACCGGATTAATGTGTAGTTTTTTTCATTTATACAATTTTTGTAGCGCTCTTTTAGACCACTCACAACCATTTCTTTTTGCTCTTCACCAGCGAGCCCAACTTTCCATATAGACTGCAGACTATGCCTTGCCGTAACAAAACGTTTATCTTTTGTCACTTCCATTAAAGCAGGGAAATCTTTTAATATCCTTTTCTCTGGATCACTTATCGATAAATTACTTAGAAGTTGTGCTGCGATTGCTCTCCGATGATTGTTAGCATCTGTTAAGTCATCGATCAATTTATCCCAGACTTCGTATGTCCATTCCACTTTTTCTTCTGTAGATTTAAGAATATAAATAAATGCCTCGTATCGTATGTCTTTATCTTGCGATTGAAGATCTTCAAAATAGGACTTGGTGACACTATCCAGTTTCATTACCTCCTTTAAGTAGCTATTGGTTAACTTTTTAACGCTTCCTGTTCCACTTTCTGAACGAACTGTAGGATGCACCACAGAGTCAACAACTAATTTTATCTAAATTCAAAAATCACTTGCTGTTGAGGGAAAAAGTGCTGATAAATCATTGAAATATGCTGATAAAATTTAAATTTCGCTGATAAATTCGAGAATTTGCTGATAAAAGTCTGAATTCCGCTGTTAAAGTCTACATGTCTAAATCAAACATTACGGATTGATTCTACTCTAAATGATTTTGTTACATAGAAGTTTCCGTTTCATATTTCAACCCTAATTCATCCTCTACAACGACACGAAGTTCTACACTGCCCTCGCTCTTTCCTATTTTATCTTCAAGGCTTAAGAAATCTTGATAAAAGATCCCCTCATTATATGGATCGGAACGGAAATTTTCATTATCTTTCAGTAAATCAATCTCTTTTATTACTTCTCCATCCACGGAGACAAATGCTCTGGCACTTTTCATTCTAAAATCATCTTTTTCACCCGCTAGCATGGACTCTTTTCCTAAAGGATTACTAATATCGATATTCATATCAAACTCACCTTGAGCAACTGGATGTAAAAAGGCGTCTATCATAATTCGATTCTCCAACTGTTCTTTAAAATTTAAACGTAACAAGTCTTCGCTTCTTTTTCCATCATCTGAAGTGGCTATTACTTGTGTCTCGTAATTTCCTCTAAGCGGAAATGAATGTTCCAGTGAATAATTTAGTCCGCTAGTATGAGTTACTTCAAGTTCCGTCCATTCTATATCATTTTCTTCTCGGTACAAAAAAGCTACTTTCTCTTCTTGTAAAAGATCACGCATGCTCCACTTCACCGTCACATTAATGGTATTGTTATCAATATCAACATCTGCAGTTTGAAATTCTTTTTCCGGAATCCATAACTGTTCTTGTAAAAATTCATCCATTTGCATATGTAAATCGGAGGATATGTTTTCTACCGAATAGCTTACATTTTGAACATCTTGTTGCATGTTATCTAGCACGTGCAACCTTTCTTCCAAATCACTGATCTTGTTATAGCTTAATAAGTTAAAAATAAGTGCAAATCCAAGTAAGACACCAAAAATAATATAGCGCTTTGACAAGTCTTGCATTTTCTCACTCCCCTAAGTAACTACTATCTAGAGTAATCTTAAAGATAGTTTAACATAGGTGTTCACATTATTATCCAAAATACTCACTTTAGACCATAACATGTTTAAACATCGTAAAAAATAAGGTATACTTAATATAGATAATCATATAAATAATAAAGACTAAAACGGTGCTACGAACACCATTTTAGCCTATGTGTGTAATAGCCCTTTAAGGGGACGGCTCACATACATAGTGATAAAGTAACCACCCTAAATGCTTACTAGGCTAGGGTGGTTATTTTTTGTTAGAAACCATTAACATCGCAAACGCGGTCATAAGAAACAACATCCCGAATACTGTCATTATAGGCATCACCCCCTTTCAAAAGGGAGATTACGCCACCACCCATTACACATTTCATATTATATCAAAAATGTTAGTACAATTAATCCTTATAAATCTTTTGTGTTTCATATTTAAATCCAAGATATTGATAGTTTTGCCTTCTATACATTTCTTTAGGCGTGTCTTCACCATCCGCAACGAGAATTATAGTCTTATCAGAAAACTCCTCCGTAACAAATTGTTGCAATCTGCTTCCAATCCCTTTTCTCTGAAATGATTCATTTACATTTAAATTATCTATTTCAGCTGTTTCACCTGCAATCATAACATCTACTGACCCCGCTGGAATTCCTTTATAAAACGCCATGATCTGGATAACCATTTCATCTCTAAAGTTACGTTTATGCAACTTTACTTTTTCATCTGCAAATTCACTTCCAAATTGTAAATCTTGCTCATATTGCAGTTTTAAAAATGTTTCGAAGTTCTTTTCTGTAACATAATCCACCTCAATATCGGGATTATACTCCACTATCGGAAATTGAGCAGGCTCTATCGAATATAATTCGAGATACCCTGTTTCATAACCCGAATGATGCAGGTAATCAAGTATTTCTACCGTGGGTTTCTCGTTAGCTGGGAAATAAAACTTCACATGCTTTTGGCCGTATTTCAAATGGAATAATCTCAAGTAGTTTTCAGCCTCTTTTAATTCCAGCAAAGAGGGAAATTTTTTAAAATCAAGAAAATTACTATCATACCTGATTAACATTTCCGGATAATGAAAGTGCCTATATTGATTATTTTCATACACAACATGTCCAAGGGTATAAATATGATCAAACGTTATTTGTTTCATGACTTATTCTCCTTAACTATTAATCTACTCAAAATGGATTCTCACCTTTAACAAAAGGAATACATACGATGTAAGTTGAACCTAAAAAAAGGTGGATGTTAGCCGCTTTCTAAAGTAAGTGTTACTTTTTAGTATACTTAATCCAACTATCAACGTGTATAGAACAAACAAGATGTAAGAAACACCGAACCAATTGCCCCAAACATCCCCTATAAATTCTATTCCAAACCGCTCATAAATCTTTTTAAAATATATTCAATAAAGAATAAGCCAATAGATAGAAAAGCAAATAATTCAAGTAACCTGACAGCAACCTTTTTCCACTCCTGCAAGATCTCTAACCCTTTATGTAGACCTTTATACATTTTCTAAACCGTATTGAATCAAAGAGTCTACCCAACTTATGCTTACTGGTAACAAATCTCTTGATAAAGTTGTTTTTCCACTTCCAACGGATGTTTTCACTTTATCCACCACTTTAAAAATACTTAATCCTAATAGTCATTCTATTTAATGGTTATATTTCCTTTTTATGCCCTAAGAAATTAAATAACTTATTTTTTCGTTATGAAGAAGCAAATAAGGGCAACAATAAAGGCATAAGAATTCTTCTTAGATAACAGGAGTCGGATCCATATGACATTACAATTAGTAGAAATTTACGCACCAGACAATTTTTTAGACATGGAAGATATTCAGGAGGAATTTCCTGTTGTTTCCTACTGGGTTTCCAGGGAATCCAAGGATAAAAAGCTGACACGTATCCTTATGGAAACAAATGATGTGGAACAAATCCTGAATTATTTGGAGAGAATGCCTGGTGGTGATGACGCATATCAAGTCATGTTACTGCCTGTTAAAACCTATCTTCCTAGAGAAAAAAAGGATCAAAAGGATGAAGAAAAAGATCTGCAGCGAGCTAGCCGGCATGAATTATTTACTGCTGTTGAAGGATCGAGTCATATGAGTGTTAGCTATATGTGGTTTATCCTATTTTCTTCAATTGTTGCAACAATCGGCATCATAAAAAACAGTCCTGCTATTGTAATTGGAGCTATGGTAATTGCCCCAGTTATTGGTCCTGTAACAGCTGTTTCATTTGCTTCGGTTCTTGGCGATTTCAAGTTAATTCGTCAATCCCTACTCACTTCTTTATTTGGAATAGGTATTCCAATCCTGGTTGCCACTGCATTTAGTTTCTTCTTCCAAGCACCAGTATATAGTGAGGAGTTTATAGCAAGAACAGATATCCAAATTATTGATGTTGTTGCTGCGCTTGCGGCTGGTGCTGCAGGAGCACTATCCTTTATCAAGCGAAATGAAGGAGCTCTTGTTGGAGTTATGGTATCCGTTGCTTTGCTGCCGCCTGCTGTTGTTTTCGGTATGGTTATCGGGACAGGTAGATGGGCCGAAGCTTTGGTTCCATTTATACTATTAATGGTAAACGTTAACTCCATACTTCTCTCAGCTGTGATTGTATTCTGGTTAAGTGGTATTAAACCTAACAATTGGCAGGATCAACAAAATGCGAATATCTCACGTAAAATGTCACTATTATTTATTTCTGTTATCGCTGTTGTACTAGTAACGGCAATCGTTTTTATAAACTTTGTTTAATCAGCTTTGAATCTATTGTTCAAAATAATGATTAAAAGGCTTAATCATCTCTATAATCCCAATCGACTTCTTCATTCTCTACAAGCGATTCAATCGTCTGTAAATGATTTGTATCACTGACAACTTCATAACTACCAGGATACCCCTCAGATATGTTGATGTAACCATTGTCTAAATCAATATAAATACTCTCAGTAGAATAATGATCCTCTTTAACTTGGTTAGTAGTGACTATTTGTAAAATGTAATCCCTGTACTTATAATAACCCTCGACTTTTTTGAGTTCCATTTCTGATAAGTCTTTCAAAATAAGATTAATCAGGCCCTCATTTTAAATAGTTGTACTTGCCTCTGTCTTTGGTATGGACTCGGTAGGATCGTTTATATAGATAGTTATGTATCTAACAGTGCTATCCTCGTTGAGTTGGTCAGCAACGACCTTTTGAAATGTTGTATATTTCAACTGTTCGTTTATGTAAAATATCCCCACAATACAAGTTATACCAAGTACCATTAAAATTAGTGGAATAACAAATTGTTTTGTACCTACTAAATACTTCCACTCCATAAAGGATTGATAACTGAGTAACAGTAGTATAAAACATAGAAAAAACCACATTACACTAGTACTCTCTGCAATTACCGTGATATAAACATAAACACCCGCACCGATAATTCCAAGAGCAAAGCCTACCCAGCGGTGAATAATTTCACCATCTGTTTCGGAAATCCTTTTTCTTCTCTCTTTAAATAACCATCTGCTTAATTTAAAGTTCAAAATAACTAGAAATAATGCTAAAACTGGAAGTACGGCTTCCATCATTCTCCCCCTAAAGAATTTTTAAACACATAACTTACCCTGTCATACCCCATCCTGTCTTTATAAAAACGATGTGCGTCTGTACGCTGTAATCCAGAAGATAAAGCAACACTTTCATACTTATTTTCCTCTGCCCATTGGTGAACATATGTAAGTAATTTTTCGCCGTATCCATTGGAGCGCTTATTCATATCTGTTACTAAGTCACAAACCCAAACAAATCTGCCATAATATAGCGTGATCATCGGCTTAAAACCTATTACTGCTACCATTTCATTAGCTTCAAATAAAGCAAACAGTTTATATCTGTCTTGCTCTTGTGCATCCTCAACTAAATCAAGATAGGTACTTTCATCAAGGTGTGCTCGCAACTGCTTCATAATAGGAAATGCTGCTATTATTTCATGGCGCGACTGAAGTTCTTTAATCATTATTTACCTCCTTTATCAATTAGAATTAGCTCCTGTTTCGTTAAACTATTTATTTTCTCAGAAACAATATCATAGCCATTCGGTAAAACGAAACCTTATAAACGACAAGACATGACATACAATTCGCAACTAGGTAGTAAAAATTTTCTAACTTTTCGTTGAATAGCATTTTCCACAAGTAAACCCCTTTAGCCATCTTAAACTAATTTTTTATTATAATTGTAACATTAAGTTAACTTCTTTAGTGCCCCATAAGTCCTGCTTTTTTCGATTGTAGTTTTAGATAAAAAGTAGTTATCATAACTACAATCGTTATAAGTGGGAGCATTGGGGGGCCTATTCTGAGGAATCTATTTAACAAAACATTCCCAACAATACGGCTAAAGTCCTAGCAAACGTTAAAACAGCGATGAATGAAGTTACTTCACCGCTGTTGTAGATTTAGTTTATATTTTGATTACTTTATAATCCTAAAAACAAATGGTATTCGGTATCTTTCACCATTGTTTGCTTTAACTAAACCAATAATCGTAAATATTAATACCATGATTCCAACTACAAAAATTAATATGAAGCCTATTAAAACGAGCATTAAAATAGAACTAATAACACCATAAATGGTATATGAAATCAAAAAGTTAAAATATTCCTTACCATGAAAGTCAACAAAATCAGAATCGTCCCTTTTAAGCAACCAGATTAGTAATGGACCTAAAACCGGGAAAAATATGCTGAGCAAATAAATCAGCATGGCAAATAAACATTCATCACTATTCGACATTTTCTCACCTCTTTAAAAACTTTGCTTCTATCCTAACATAATTCTATGCATGTTGTTCACTCGATGGTGTAACCATGTTTTTATTAGTTAAGGAATTGCATAACTCCCACAACTTTTCCTGGATTTCTGGATTAGCTGCATATGCTGGATAAACCTTTGAACCGGTGATCTGTTTAATTTGTGTGATCACGTTAGGGTTATGACTTGGTGGTTGCTGCATCATTTTTTGTTTATGGTCTATTAATTTACCAGTGATAGTTTCAAATTTATCCGAAGTACAGATATCAAAATAATGTTGAGCCATCACAGAAGGCGATGGAAAATACAGATTTTGAATTCGTGCAATAATTCTCCAATGGGGTTTTACTTTACGTAATGTAGCCTTTGACATTTTAGCTCCATTAATTTGTAAGGCATTTACTTTAACGCCATCATTTTGATAAACATCTGCCATCTTGAACGTTACCATTAACAATGCCATTTTAGAGGCACAATAATTCTTATAAACACTGTGGCGCTTGCTGTCTTTTTTTTGACCTTGCAACTGATCAAAATCTATTTTTCTTTTTGGGTCAAAAAAATGTTTAATGATATTACTGCAAGCGTGAAGGATCCTCGGATTCTTCGATTTTTTAAGATCATCCAACAATAATGTTGTGATCAGATAAGGGCCAAATACATTGGTTGCAAAAGTCAATTCAATATTGTCAGGACTTAGCCGATATTTTTCACCATGATTCATATAAGCAGCATTATGAATTAAGATGTCCAGTTTGTCATACTGACTTTTAAAAGCTGAGCAAAAAGTACGGATCGATGCAAAAGAGGCAGTATCCAATTCCATAAGTTTAACCTGATCATTGTTTGATACTGCTATGATTTCTTTTTGAGTTTCACGACTTAACTCCAGGTTACGACAAGCCATAATTACTGTGTAACCTTCTGCTGCAAACTTAATAGCAGCAGCCTTGCCAATTCCAGAATTAGCTCCAGTTATCACGACAATTTCATCTTTCAATTTTTTCCTCCCCAGTTTCCTTGACTAGATACTAGACTTTTACCCTTCTTAACAGTATATTCTTTATTTCTATTTGAGAATACGATATTTTTTAAATGACCTACTTCTTCAGCTTCTTCTTCATTGCTTTAAGAAGATAACCCCCTTTAAACTTACGTGGTTCATAAGAGATAATAAATGCATGGGGTTCATCGTGCTCAATCATTTCCATAAGTTTTTCTTCTAAACTTCGACTTGTAAGGATTTGCAACTGGTAACGTATCCCGTCCATTCCTGTACCTTCAAAAACAGTTACGCCAAACCCCTCATTTCTAAGCTTCTCTACAAGTTCTGTATTTTTATTAATTAAATTAACAGTAAGCGTCGTATAGCCAATAGATAATTTATCCTCAACTAGTCCCCCAATATAAATACCTATTCCAAACCCAAATGCATAAACTAACATTTCCGCTATGTTCTGATCTCCACTCAGTACAATCGATAAGCCGAATACATAAATCAACGCCTCTAAAAAACCAAATATGGTAGCCAAAAAGATCACGTTCTTCACGACAAAAATAATTCGAAGTGACAATATTGGTACCAAGACTATCTGAAGTAAAAAAATGCGCATAATATCATACATGATTAGTATCTCTCCCTTTAATAGGACATTAAAAGGTATTATTTACTTTTTTAGCAGATATATGACACGCTGCAATGGCATTTCTAAACACTAATCATGTAATAAACCCTTTTCCTCATAAGTTTACTAAGAGTACTGCTAAAATCTCAAAAGGAAGAAAGATTAAACAATTGACTTTAGGGACCATCACGTTTGGCACACTTGGCTGTTGACTAGCTTCAAAATAAGGTCTCATTCAACTCTACTAGATGGTGAACTGACACGTTCGTTCAAAAGAAACAGCATCAGCATCATAATTAGTAGCTTAGATGGATGCATGGATTTATGACCAATCGTATGGGAAGCAGCGACAGCTTGTCCAGTTGAGCGTGCTGCAGAAATAGCCGCTTTGTCATCAGACTCAACGAGCAGCACGATGAGCAGCAAACGCAGCCGTTCGGGCTTCCGTTACACCTATTTCCCCCTGTACTCATGCCCGACCTACCTCAATAGCTTTGCTTGGCCGTTGATCTTGTGAATATATCTTTTCAAAATACGGGAGGATATGTTCTGAACAGTCTGTAGCCCAACCGACAGCTATTCGGTGATCTACCGTTTCAAAGATATCCTTTAATTGCTACTTTCATATCTGAATCTAAAAATTTCTTCTTTGCCATCTATCTTTTTACCCTATCCAAAAACAGCGTAATAAACCGCTCATGATCAACCGTTAAGCAAATTTCTACATTTGGTGTTTGATTCCATAAATTCTTGAAATCACAGATCGTTTGGCCATAGCTTAAGTCACTCTTTGTCTCCACATCGACAAAGTATTTTGCAGTTGTAACGAGTGTAGGGTCTAATACAACACCAACCGTTAACGGGTCATGTAAAGCACATCCATTTATTCCAATTTTTTGTTCACTCAATGCACGGTATATTTCTGTACTTTCTTTAATGAAATCATAATACTTGGTTCCATGTAACCATTCTACATGTTCTTTGGTCAGAAACGTTTTCATTGTCACATCTAAACTTACAAGTTTAACTGGGCTGCCTGAATGGAAAACAATCTTGGCGGCTTCTGCATCAGCAAACATATTAAACTCAGAAGTAGGTAATACATTTCCCTGTCCACCTTCAGAGATAAGTCCTCCCATCACCACCACTTGTTTAACCCACTTACTAAGTCTTGGTTCTTTCCGAAGTGCTAGCGCTAGATTAGTTAACGGTCCAACCATAATAAGGGTTACCTCTCCTGGATACTTCTGAACCTGTTCAATGATAAAATCTGGGGCAAAAATGCCTGGTTCTGTCTCGTCGACTTCTATGTCTTGAAGTGCTCCACCAAGCCCATCAGCACCATGCACACGGAATTCATGAAACGATTCTTTTAAAATAGGGTGGCTTGCACCTCTAAATACGTTGATTTCGTCATTACCCATATGTTTTAATACCTTTTTGCTGTTTCTCATTACATAATCTAACGGAACATTCCCATTTACAGCTGTAATTCCCAAAACATCAAGCTGTTTACTCTCAAGAGCAAGTAGTATCGCTAATGCATCATCTATTCCAGTATCCACATCCAATATCACTTTTTCCATCAATATCAACCTTTCCCTATTTGGCTCTATTTGTAAGTTTTGTTGCTTTTTACCTTCATAGTTGATGTAAAATGCGACGTAACTTAGGCTTATTTCTAAGAACGCTCGCTATTGCTGCCGTCTGGGATCGCTACGGGCGGATGCTTTCCGCGGGCACGGCCTCAGCCTCCTCGAGAAAACCACTCTGCGGGGTCTTCAGACACGTGCTGTTCCCGCAGGAGTCACCGCCCTCCGCTCACCCTGACTGGTAAGGGGTTTTATTAATACAGATACAGTCCCACGACAGTAACGGAAATAACAGCGGAGGAAATACACGTAGACTCCTTGAAAATACAAACCGATTTTCTGCGTGCGATGTCTAGCTATGTAGCTTTCCTTATCCTGTGGGAGCAGAGGCCTAGCCTGAGACCCCGCAGAGCGTTAGCTCGAGGAGGCTCATCAGCCGCCCACGGGTAGAAGACACTGCGCAGTGAAACGAAGCAGATGTCGCACTTGTACCCGGATGGGTGAAAGCGAAGTGTATTTCCGTAGCGGTAGGTTAACCGTCACATCAAGTTACGTCGCATTTTATATCTATTGTGGCAAAAACAACAATCTTTTAGAAATCAATCTTCTTTTTAGAATTTTAAGTTACTTAAACTATATCATTTACCATGCTTATTTACTTAAGAGAAGGCATTTTAATCCTTATTCTATACATTTTTTCGGTGCCTATATCATCTAATATTAGAAGGGGGGATAAGCATGGATAAAATAATTACGGATTCAGAAATGGAAAAGGTATATATGGAAAAATTTAAAACGAAAGGTGCACTAAGTGAAGATACAGCCAAAACCCTTAAAGAGATTGACTGCACAGAAGGAATGACATTTTGGAAATTAAAAGCTAAAGGAATTTTTATCAAAGTTGGTGAAGATCGATATTACATGGACGCGAAAAAAGCATATAAATATAGAACTAATTATACAAAAACAGGCAATATAATAGCACTAACTGTTATTTTAATTTTCATTGTATATGTTTATACATTGTTAACAAACTAACCTATTTTTGATGGTCATAGCAATATATCTTGCCATTGAATTTTTTATTGGATAAACAATAATTTTTTACTTTTAGGGAGACCGTTTTATGACAGATGACACATTTAGCAGCTTTAATGGATTTGCTGTTATTTTGATCCTTATTCTTTATGCTATTGGTATGTTCTTCTCTTAGATTGGTATCCGTTATGTTTGCCTCAGTCAAGGAACGATACATGTTTTCTATATCATTGATCGTAAGCAGTACCTCTTTATGCTTCAGTTTAGCTCTTAATACTTTTCTTTTTATCGTTTCGGATAAATATAGGTCATAAATCACAATTTCATCAGAGGAAATCTCTCTGATCTCTGGATCTATTTTAAGTGTGCAACGCTTCGTGAAAGAAACAATGGAGATGAATTGACCGTGAAACTTCTTATCCAGAATTAATTTAAGTGCACCTATATGACCATAATTCTGTATTAATGGGTTCTTCATCTTAAAATTGCCATTAATTAACCAGTGCTTTCTATTCTTCCCACCGTAAATAGTTCCCTGGTAATTTTTTGTTTCAATAATAAAAATGCCATACGGAGTTAAGACAACATGATCTATTTGTGAATACCCAGTAATTGATTTTGTGTTTTTAATCATAATATCGTTCACATACAAATATTCTTTTGGTAGTTGCGACAGCTGAATATCAATTTTATATTCACCAATCTCCCCTTTTCTAGTAGCTACTTTGGAGTTGGTTGGGTTGGTTTGTTTTTCTCTTTTTGGATTAACTTCTTCTTTCTTTTTGAATAGATTCAGTAAACTAATCATTTGGCTTCCCCTTGAATTAGATTTACTTTTGTTATCGGTTGATAACATGCTTATTTAAACCTGTATTTATTTTTGAATATATAACTAAATGGAACGTGTCTATTTGAATAGATGCTTTCCATATTTTTGCTTCTCATATTATTCTATCTCTAAGGGTAATTTATAAGATGTAAGAAAATCGAATCAGTGAGGTGACTTTTATGAAGAAAGATAATGTTGTCGATGCAATAGATCCACATCTTAAACAACGAATTGATAAAGAAATGGAAGGTCTGAAATTCACTAAAAATTTCCGTTCAGCTACTGCAGAGGAATGGTATGTTTTCCTGCCGGGATTTGAAGACAAACAAACAGGTGGTGCTGCGGGGAAAGTTATCATCCATTACAACCTGTATGGCAATAAGGAAGTGTTTATAAATACAACCATTATCTTTGATGTACCGGAAATGTATGATGCCCAATTACATCCACTAATTTACGCACTAGCTGATGAATTGGTAAACCGTCTTGTAGGTTACGCAGATACATTACTTTCCGTGCATGCGGGTGAAAACTCCTATCAGGCAGAGTATGTATCTTAAAAATTCTGAGTTCAGGCTATTGTATTTTTATTGTCTAGTACTTAAAATAAAGATACGAAGAGGAGTGTAAAAGATGCAGAAACTTCAGTTTGAGTCGGCATGGGACAAGACAGTATCCAAGAAACATCGTAAAATAATTGAGGACGCCTTCGCTAGCACAGAATTCCTACTCGATGACAGTATTCAGGTTACATCGTTATGGCAAGCGTTGAATCATAAAGGAAATTTATTAGTAACCACACTTGTACATAATACTACTCAACAATCTTTTTCCTTTCAGAATACAAAGCTCCGTTACGTTGAAGATAATTTGGTAATTGCAGAGCATACATTTACAATTCCAGCATTTGTCGTTGAGCCAAAAACGAGTATACCTTGGACGTTTATTTTTCCTAAAGAAAGTCTTGTGAGTAGTACTACATTTCAAGATGGGGATATCGAGATCGTTAAGGAAGAAAAATCCAGCGATTAATTATTTTTATTCAGCCATTCATCTTCTAAAATACTCATTTCCCATAAGCTCCAATAGGCACTTCCAACTTTTCGATAATCTCTGATCAAACCCTCTTTCGTAAAACCAGCTTTTTGATAACAAGATATAGCAGATTTATTAAAATCGAATACACCGAGACTAACTCTATGTAACTTTAAAGTATCAAATGCCATTTTCAATACATCTTCTATCATTCGTTGGCCTATACCTTGTCCTCTCAAACCTTCACCACCAATTAAGACTCTACCTATTCTTGCAGATCCATTCTCTCTGTCAATTTTCCCTAAAGAAATGTGACCAATAGTTTCCCGTGAATCCTGAAGTATAACATTATAAGCAAATGTAGTAGCATTGGCATGGTTAGCATCTTTTATATAGTTAAGTAACTGAAGTTCATCTAATGGGTAATTGAACCCTGGACCGGCCCATTGCATTAAAAATTCTTCAGAATCAATCCAATTCATCAACTGCTTGAAATCAGATTGGTCAAAATACTCAAGTTTAATCATACATACTCATCCTTTTTATTTATTTGCTTCGTCAATGTTATTCCTGTATTGACCAATTAATTACTATTTAGATCCTTTAACGCTTTTTTTGCTTTTTCATAATCCTTTGCGAAGACTTTAATAGTGTGAGGTGAACCTTTACTTCCAGTAATCATAAACTCATGCTTTTCTCTGGTACTCACTTTAAATTTTCTAATACCCTCAGCTCTTAGTTTGTCCTTGGCTTGTAAAAGCTCCCCTGCATGCAATGTTGTATAAACAGAAAACGTTCTAGCAAAAAATGTTTCATATATCCATCTAAACATTTTGTTTCACCTCATTTACATCTAGTGTTCACTTCACGTTAAGACGTATAAAGAGTATATAGAAAGCTAGTTTGATATATTTCATTGGATCAAAAAGATACTACAAGTACCACCGAACTAAAGAAAAATTACTAATAATGCTCAACTTACTAAAATACCTACTATATATTGTTTCACTTTCCTTTCCCCGTACGCCTATCAAAAAGTTGAAGATAAATTATCACAGCAGACATACAAAATACACCACTTATAAACCAAATATAAAAAAGGATTTGCCCACCTACAGTTGGAGAATCAAAAATAAAATAACTGAGTAAAAATAATCCAAATGTGCGCATAACTTTGGAGTTAAAAATGTGTCTAACTTTGGCTTTTGAACCGAAAACTTTGGCCACTTCCAGCTGATCTTTGGCCAGCTTGATATAATCTTTGGCTTTTTCGCTGGAATCTTTGGCTTTTGATCATTTTTAAACTTTAATATATACTTTCCACCACTAGGTGTCATTACTGTTGGAATATTCGTCAACATTAACCATTTTCCTTGCCCAGAACTCCACCGTTAGAGATAAAGATTATATAATGTGGCAATTCAATCTGGTTATTACTACCGAACCCGTGACGTCCACTGGATAAATGAGCTGGGAACTATTGAACAGGATAGTAGTTATACACCTTTTATTTATGTGAACTAAGTAGAGAGGGGACCCCTCTCTTTATTATAATGAGTTAGCTATCTCAACAATTTCTTCTTTAGCTAGTTCACCCCTAATTGAAAAATAAAAGCTTTGGGTCACCCAAAACAACTCTGAAACATCATTTTTAAATAGTAGCAATTGTGCTTGATAGTCATTTATAACAATCGATTCTACTTGTGTATCATCGTTATCAACTGTCACTCCAGAACTAAACGAATCTCCCACTTGTTTTTGGTTGATGGTAAATTTACGTTGATCTCCTTCATAATGTAACAAAATATCATCACTTAGTTCCCCTTTTATCATCATAACGGTTACACTTTCCAAGACAAATTCTTCAGGAACAAATTTGGGAAGGGTTATGGTGAAGGCTGTTTCTTGTCGGGCCTCTTCTAAATTTAATTGTTTCGTAATCATTTCAGAGTCTTCTATAATTACGTATTCATCTGAACTAGGGGGTCTTTCACTGGCTGGTCCTTTATCCCCTACCTTCGTAAACAGTTGAACAACCGATCCTTGGATATTATGAAAAACTTCCGTTAATTTACTATACGCTACACCACTTTGCGGTAATGCAAATACAAGTGAGGCAATCAGAAAAATTGCTGCAGCAGCAAAAACGAACTTATTTTTAAAGTACCGGGATTTAGTAGAACCAGATCGTTGTTTACTTAATCTGTGATGGATTTGCTGCCAGGACTCCTCTGAAGACATAGGTGGAACTGGACTATTTTCTAACTCACTATGAATAGCTTCTTTCGTTATTCGGTCCAGTTTTTCATCGTTTAAATTCTTCATGAAGTCTCACCATCTTCCGCATCAATTTGTGTAGCTAATACACTTTTCAACTTAATCCTAGCTCGATGAACACGAGACTTTGTTGCACCAATACTAATCCCTAAAGCTTCTGCAATTTCCTTATCCTGCAGTTCATATTCATATTTTAAAATGATCACTTCCCTATACTCAGGCGGTTCTAAACTGCGAATATTTTGCTGTACCAAATTTTTGAGAAACTTATCTTCTACTATTTTTTCCACAGATGAATTTTCCTCGTAAAATGACTCTTCATCTTGATAGACGTCGTCAACAGGAAAATCGTTTCTTCTCTTTAACTTCCGGAGAAAATCAATCGCAGTTCTCGTTGTGATTGTTCCGATCCATGCGCCCATTTTATTACCATCTTCAAGCGAATCAATACGTTGAAATACTTTCAAAAATGTCTCTTGTAATACATCTTGTGCTAAGTAATCATCTTTAACGATGAAAAAAGCTGTTTTATATACCCGATGGTAATACATATCGAAAATTATTTTTTCATAATTAGCCTGTTGCGTTGACTGCTTCTTTTTTTTAAACAACATCGTTCCCCCTTACTAGAATGGGTCATGTATTAAAGGGTGTTTTCGTAAAGTCTGTTGCCTTTAAGAGAATAGATATAGACTGCGACATAACTTAAAAACACGATCAGTGCTCTGCTACGCTACGGAAAGCGTACAAAAATAGCTTCGTGAACTACTCCCACCACTTACCACCCTTACGGGTTGTTTGAAGTGGGGGCTTCTTGGGTAATCGT
>NZ_JBHTKJ010000046.1:0-83534 GCF_042675965.1 Virgibacillus byunsanensis
ATACATTTAAAATACCACAGTGAAAGACACCATTGTAGGGGTAAAATTATATACTTTCTTATCTTTTGAAAAAGACACAACACTTTCCTTTGATACATGGCATCGAATTGAGTCCAACTACGATTATGGATTCGTCGAAGTCTCCAGCGACGGGGAAAACTGGAATACAGTTACAGAACCCTTTACAGGTAGCAGTGTCGATTGGAACTCAAAAGAAATACAAATTCCAGCAAGCACAACACATATCCGCTTCCGCTATGACACAGATGCCTACACAAATGGTCGTGGCTGGTATGTGACAAATGTTGAACTAGAAGGACAACAACTGGATTTGTTCAGTGATGAATGGATCAAACGTGATTATTAAAGGCTGTTTTTATAAAGTTTGTTGCTTTTGAGAGAATAGATATAAAATGCGACGTAATTGGCAGGTTGATTTTACGCTGCGGGGTTCTTCAGGTACGTGCTGTGCCCGCAGGACAGGCATAGGTGAGATTCTAAAAATGCGTCAGCATGAAGAAGCTCACCAGCCACCCTAAGGTGAGCGAAGTGTATTTCCAGAGCGGTAAGTTGCGTCGCATTCTTTATCAACTATGCAGTTGAAAAAGCAAAAACAGCCTTATTAAAAAACATATATAAGGAGGAGAAACATGAAAGCTATTCGCAAAATAAAAACACCATTTATTCTAGCAGCCATTTTAAGCTTAATCATCAGTCCATTTAACTTCTCTAGTAACACGGCTGAGGCAGCGGAGGATGAGAATGTGGATGACCTTATCTTGTTTGATAATATTCCACAAGCTAATACAGAAGTAGAGGATAACCAAGTAAATTTAAATGCACTAAACGTGTATGATGACGGACACTTTAAAACCGTCTCTGAAAATCTTACTTGGGACTCAAACAATGAGAATGTAGCTACTGTTGATGAAAATGGTGTTGTTACCTTTACAGGTCAAAATGGCCGTTCATTTATCAGTGTTACAAACGGAAATTTTACAGACCGTATCGCTGTACACAACAAGCCGCATGAAGATCCGGCCACCGTAAAAGAAGATGATGCGCGTTACAACGTTATTGAAAGTGCCATAGATGGGATGACGTTAAATGAAAAAATTGGACAAATGCTCATGCCAGATTTCAGAAACTGGGATGGTGAAAATGTCACAGAAATGCTACCTGAAATAGAACAGGTGATCGATGATTATCATCTCGGCGGTGTTATATTATTCCGTGAAAATGTGGTTACAACTGAGCAAACTACTAGATTAGTAGCAGCCTATCAAGAGGCAGCTGAAAAATATGGACTGCTGATGACGATTGACCAAGAAGGTGGCATTGTCACACGTCTTCAATCAGGAACAGACATGCCAGGAAACATGGCACTTGGAGCTACTCGCTCTACTGACATTACACATGATGTCGGTGAAGCAATTGGCCAGGAGTTAAACTCACTTGGCATCAATATGAATCTGGCGCCTGTTATGGATGTCAATAACAATCCGGACAACCCGGTAATCGGTGTTCGCTCATTTGGAGAATCCCCTGATTTAGTAGCAGATTTAGGGATTGCTTATACACAAGGTCTACAAAGTACTGGAGTTGCAGCAACTGCAAAACATTTCCCTGGTCACGGGGATACAGCAGTTGACTCCCACCTTGGATTACCAGAAGTACCACATGATAAGGATCGCTTAATGGATGTGGAGCTCTATCCGTTCCAGCAAGCAATGGACGCTGGAATTGATGCGATCATGACAGCACATGTCACGTTTCCAAAGATAGATGATACAAAAGTTATTTCGAAAAAAGATGGCACAGAAATTTCTTTACCAGCAACACTATCCTATAAAGTGCTTACTGGGTTAATGCGTGAAGAAATGGGCTATGATGGTGTCATTATCACCGACGCGTTAAACATGAACGCTATTACCGATCATTTTGGATCTGTCGATGCCGTTATCCGTTCTGTTAAAGCAGGTACAGACATCATTTTAATGCCTGTAGGTTTAGAAGAAGTGGCTGATGGCTTACGTGATGCAGTCGCAACAGGAGAAATAAGTGAAGAGCGCATTGAAGAATCAGTGGAACGAATTTTAACATTAAAAATTAATCGCGGGGTAATTAAATCTGAGAATCCACCTTCCGTAGATGAAATGGTAGCTAACGCTGAGGAAGTAGTTGGAGCCCAAGAACATAAACAGGTAGAACAAGAAGCTGCTAATCAATCGATTACACTCGTACAAAATAAGGATGCCCTTCCTTTCAAGTTTACGAATGAAGATAAACTTGCAGTCGTTGGGAACACCTTTATCAGCAGCTTGTACGAATCTGTAAGTTCTTATCACGAAAATACAGACCTTGTAACTGCTTCTGGTCCATTGACTGATGATCAATTGGCAGAACTAGAGGATGCAAATGCAGTTGTTGTTGGAACGTATACGTACAACGTCAACGGACGATCAGAAAGTAGTCCACAAATGCAGATGGTCAATCAACTGATTGAAGAATTGGATGTGCCTGTCATTGGTGTTGGGATCCGTAACCCGTACGACATTATGGCATTTCCGGAAATTGATGGATATTTAGCTCAATACGGATTTAGAGAAGCAAGCTTTGACGCTACAGCAGCAACACTATTTGGTGAAAATAATCCATCAGGACTTTTACCAGTAACCATTCCAGGTGCAGATGGTGAAAGTGTATTATTTGATTATGATCATGGTCTATCCTACTAAATATATTTTAAAAGGAGCGTATATATCATGAAAAAACTAATTTTAGCATGTCTAGCACTCGTTTTTGTGGCTGGTTCACTAACCGTGGCCGCTTTCGCAGATAATAGCAACAATAACGGAAAAGCTAAAGGAAAAGATAAACAATTCCAGTTAGGTGTTGAAGTTTTACTGGATGAACAAAAAGATTTAATTGAAGGCAAGCGTGTGGGCCTTATCACAAATCCTACTGGTGTGGATAAGGAACTCAACAGTATTGTTGACCGCCTGCACAATGACCCAGATGTTGATTTAACTTCATTATACGGCCCAGAACATGGTGTCCGTGGTAATGCGCAGGCTGGTGATTACGTAGAATATTATATTGATGAAACAACAGGATTGCCTGTCTATAGTTTATATGGACAGACTAGAAAGCCAACACCTGAAATGCTTGAGAATGTAGATGTACTTTTATTTGATATCCAAGACGTTGGAACACGATTTTACACGTATATTTACACCATGGCATATGCAATGGAAGCAGCACAAGAAAACGATATTGAGTTCATGGTACTTGACCGTCCAAATCCGTTAAGCGGTGCTAAGGTGGAAGGTCCTGTACTTGATCCTGATTATGCCTCATTTGTAGGCAACTATCCGATTCCGCTTCGACACGGTATGACCGTTGGTGAGTTGGCTAAGTTATTTAATAAAGAATTTGATATCGGTGCAGATTTGACTGTAGTTGAAATGAATGGCTGGAAACGCAACATGTACTATGATGACACACCTCTAGAATTTGTATTGCCATCACCTAACATGCCAACGTTTGATACAGCAATGGTTTATCCAGGTGCAGCATTAATAGAAGGAACAAACCTTTCAGAAGGTCGCGGCACAACTAAACCATTTGAATTAATTGGAGCACCATATGTAAACAGTACTGAATTTGCAGCAGCGTTAAACGATCTAAATTTACCAGGAGTATCATTTAGAGCTGCTTCCTTTACACCGTCCTTTTCAAAACATAGCGCTACATTAAGTAACGGTGTACAGATTCATGTTGATCACAAACAGTCGTTCCATCCTGTGGAAACTGGACTACACATCGTGAAGACACTTCATGATATGTACCCAGAAGACTTCGCATTCCGTGCTGAAAATAGCGCAGGCGTATCCTTCTTTGATAACCTAATCGGTAACGGCTGGATACGGGAAGCAATTGAAAATGGCGAATCAGTAGAAAGCATGAAAGAAGAATGGGGAGGCGAACTGGAAGAGTTTAAAAATGTTCGTGAAAACTATTTAGTATATTAATAGGAAAAGCGACAGCCTTGGAATAGTGGCTGTCGCTTTTTGAATTAAAAACAGGATGCTCCTCAGCCGGAGCACCCTGCCCTATTCTAAATTGTTGTGAACTTTGGCTTCTTCATACTAATCTTTGGCCAGTTTACCGAAAACTTTGGCCAGTATGTATGAAACTTCGGCCACTTCTCACAAAACTTTGGCTTTTAACCCTTTATAGCACCTTCTGTCATACCTTTTGAAATTCTTTGCTGGAAAATAGCATACAGAATAATAACAGGCACGATCGCAATTACTAGACTGGCAAACAGCGTTCCCCAGGCATTGGTATATTGTGCTTCACTACTAATGAAATCAATTGCCAAGGCTAAGGTGTAGTTCCCTTCGCTTTGTAAAAAGATTAATGCCATAAAGTACTCATTCCAAAACTGAATCGCATTCATAATCGTTACAGTAATGATACCCGACATGCTTAATGGAGTGATGATTTTTAGTAACACTCCGTATGGGGACATGCCGTCCATTGCTGCCGATTCCTCGAGTGACTTTGGAATGGTGCTCATAAAACTGGTTAACACAAATATCGTAAACGGCAACTGACTGATTGCATATACGATTGCCAAACCAAAGATATTATCTAGGAGTCCAAAATCCATTAATAGGAAGAATAATGGAATCCATCCTAACACCATTGGGATCATCATAGCAGATACATACAATGTGAATAGAAAGTTACTGCCGCGGAACTTTAATCGCTCAATTGCATAAGCAGTTGGGATGGCTAGTGCCAACGTTAGAAACGCTCCTACTACTGTAACAATTAAACTATTAAAAACGCTTGTATCAATATTATAATTCGACCATGCACTGACGAAATTTTGAAAGCTGAATGATTCTGGAATACCCCAGGGATTAGCATATATCTCGGCATTCGATTTAAACGAACCTAGGAACATCCAAAAGATCGGATATAACACTGCGATTGACCATAAGACTAATGGAATTCGTATTCCAGTTCGTCCTAATATCTCACCTACACTACGTTTCACGTTATTTCCCTCCTCCTGTTTTCATTAATACTCAACCTTGTCTCTTCGCATAAATAACTGTAAGATCAACACGGTTATTAATGAAAGAATTAAAATCATTACACCAATTGTGGCTCCATAACCAAAGTTGTATTGTACAAATGCTTGCTGATAGAGATAGGACCCCATAACATGTGTGGCGTTATTTGGTCCTCCCCCTGTCATGACTTGAACAATGATAAAGGAACCATTTAATGTAGTGATAACAATATAAAGGACGGAAATTTTTATTTGCGGCCACACAAGCGGTAATGTCACCTTCCAAAATTGCTGCCACTCATTTGCGCCATCAATTTCGGCTGCTTCATAATAGCTTTTTGAGACATTTGCAATACCACCCATTAACATAAGCATGAATAAACCAATACCAGCCCAGATAGATGGTAAAACAAGACTAGGTAGTGCCCAGGTTTCATCACCTAACCATGGTCTAGTCAAGCTCTCCAAACCAATAAATTCAAGCCCTGAGTTAACTAGCCCTAGGCTCGGATTGTAGATAAACGTCCACAAAATCCCGATAACCACAACGGACATAATATTTGGGAAGAAAAATACAATGCGGTAAAATGGAGCCTCTTTAATCTTTAATTGTGTCAAAGCAACAGCAAAAAACATGGCTAGAATCATAATACCAATAACCTTTGTTGCAACAAGGAAGTAATCATGGACAATGGTATCGGGGATGATGGAATCATTAATCAATTTTATGTAGTTGCTTAGTCCAACAAACTCTTTATTCTGTGACGACCCGGACCAATCAAAAAAGGAATAGTACAAACCACTAAACAATGGATAAAGGGTAAAAATGGCAAACATAATAAAGGTCGGAACCAAACAAAAAGCTAGAAATATATATTTTTGTTTTTTAGACTGTACCATCCAATCACTCTTTCTATACTTGTGAAATAAATAGTATGGAACATAAAGGCGGCGTAAATTGCCTTTACATTCCATACCGACTTACATGACTTACTTATTCTCCGCGATATTCAGCTGCTGCTGCTTCCGCTTCTTCCACAAATTCCTCTGCTGTAATATTACCAAGCATTAAGGATATTAGTGAGTTACTGATAGGTGTTTCCAAATCAGAACTCATTGGATGTGGTTTTTCATAAATTTGAACTTGTTCTGGATCATTGATCATTGCGTTTGCATCGATTAAATAACCAGGAACGTTTTCATTTTCAGTTAGATCCACACCAGTGATATTCATAATTGCTCCAGTATGCTCAGAGAATGACATTGCATATTCTCTTGTGAAAGCAAACTCTACAAATGCTTTTGCTGCTTCAGGATTCTCAGCCTGTTCAGCAATTGCTAATGGACGTAAATCTGGAACAACCGCATATGGCTCTCCTTCACCTTGCATAGGAGATGGAATAAACCCAAATTCGAAGTCTTCAGGAGTATCATTTGCCATTTCATTTGGTAACCAGAACCCTACTGGAATAAATGCATTGTTACCAAGTAGGAAATTCATTTGTGATTGGGTATGGTTTAATGCACCAACACCAGAATCAATCATACCTTCTGTCTGCATTCTTTCTACACGTTGCATAATTTCAAGTACTACATCACTAGTCCATGCACCTTCTTGACCAGTAATCAAATCAGCAAGTAACTCATCGCCACCAGCTGCACCAAATGCGGGGTAAAGCATTCCACGTAGGAAGTAATATGGGTGTTGACCAGTTGTTACAAACGGATCAATTCCTTCTCCATCTTTAATTTCCTGCATAGAGCTCATAAAGCTTTCAAAATCAGTCGGAACGTCATAGCTGCCGTTTTCCCCTACTAGATTTTTGTTATACCAAGTTCCCCATGTATCAAAAACAAGTGGTAGTGAGTAAATTTCGCCATCAAACTTACCTGGTTCAACGATGAAGCTATCTACTAATTTATCACCATTTTCCAGTTCAACACCTTCAACCCATTCTGATAGATTCATTAACTGTCCATCTTCTACCATTTGAGTTTCACTTGATCCAGCACCATCAATGTATACAACATCAGGTGGATCCTCAGATACCCAACGCGTACGCATTTCATCATTAATGTTCGGACCAGCATGTTCAATAATATTTACATCTGGATATTCTGCTTGAAAATCAGCAATAACTTCTTTCCACCAAGAATCACCATAACCACCTACGAAGTATTGAATTTCAAGATCTCCTGAAATTCCTCCATCTCCTTCACTACTTCCATCATCATCTGATGATGTATCCTCGGTACCACTGTCATCATCTGTTGCACCATCATCTGAATCAGCATCATCTGATGAACAAGCTACGACTAATGCAAGCATTAAAATCGCTACCATAAGAAAGAATAAACGACCTTTAAGTAAATTTTTCAACCTATTTGCCCCCTTTTTGTTTTTTAATTAATATATATGAAACGCATTAATAGTTCATGTAACCTATTAACTATTAATGGGGTTTCTGAAAATATGATTACCTTTAGAAAACCTGGCTTATCGCAGAAAGCCTAAGTTGCACCTAGATAAGAATGTTTTATATTTTCCTATCCACTACATAATCAATTGCTTCTCGCACATAACCTTTACTTTCGGCGATAGCATGTTTGGCTTCTTCTAATGTAGCTCCGGCTTCAATCATAACAATGGCCGGTTTTACTTCATTTCCAGTTATATGAAGCACTCGTTCTGCTTCCTCATACGCTGCATTTGTGATCTCCATAATAGTTCGCTTTGCACGTTCCATTAATTTATAATTGCTTGCATGTACATCGACCATAAGATTTTCATGTACTTTGCCTAATTTGATCATCGTTGTCGTGCTGATCATATTAAGAATCATTTTATGTGATGTAGCTGCTTTCATACGGGTTGATCCTGTTAACACTTCCGGACCGACTATTACCTCTATCTCACAGTCTGCAAAACTGCTAATCAATGAATTTTCGTTACAAGATAATGACACGGTATACGCTCCCATTTCTCGAGCATATTTTAGTGCACCAATCGGATAAGGTGTTCTGCCACTTGCTGTTATTCCGATTACGACATCGTCTTTTGTGAAGTTTCTAGCTTTTAAATCTACTTCACCTTGTGCCTCATCATCCTCAGATCCTTCTGCAGCATTAAAGAATGCACCATTTCCACCCGCCATTACGGTTTGCACCATATCTGGTGGTGTCATAAATGTTGGTGGACATTCAGAAGCATCTATTACGCCTAGTCGACCGCTTGTTCCAGCTCCAACGTAAAAGAGTCGGCCACCCTTCGCCAAGGCTTTGTAAATATGCTCTATCGCAGTATCCACTTGAGGCAACACTGCCTCCACTGCTTTTGCTACTTTTTGATCCTCGTCATTAATCGTTTTTAAAATTTCTATCGTTGACATTTGATCCATATTCATACTATTTTCGTTTCTCTGCTCTGTAACTAAATTCGATAATTCCATTAGCATGTTAATCTCCTAACCTTACAATGTCGTATTTCTTTTTAACAGATTCGATAGATTAGTAGTAATCGCTAATGAAAGCGACATATCAACCTCATTTGTATGTAAAAGCGCTTTCATGTAGTTAGCTTCATTATAGTCATACTGAACTATTTTGTCAATGAATCGTTAAAAAGTAGTAATAAAATTTCAATTTGTACAAACCTAGCCGATTATGAATCGCTATCGATCATTTTTTAAGGATATAGCGCTTCTTCTCTTTTACACCATCTCTTAAAAATGACACGGCTTCTCTTGTTTCGTCTAAATGCTTAATCGTATCCTCATACTCCTCAGATGCTAAACACATCAACAGAATATCAATTACATGGAGTTGTGCAATCCTGGATGACGTTGCCCCGCTTCTAAACGTCGCCTCCCTTGCTGCTGAGGTATGTAGTTGTATATCAGAAAAAGGCGTAACAGCTGATCGTCCGTATTTAGTAATACTAATTGTCGTTGAGTCTTTTTGTTTGGCCAGTTCTAATAAATTGACAACTTCCTTTGTATTTCCTGAAAAAGTAACCCCCACAACAACATCTTCTGGGCCTTTATTGGCAATGGCTGTTGCTGCCATGTGCACATCTGAAAAAGACTGTGCATTTTTGTCAATCCGAATAAACTTCTGTTCTGCATCCTTTGCTGCAATATAGGATGCCCCAAATCCGATAAACACGATTGATTTAGCCTTCCCAAGCTTGTTAACAGCTTCCTTCAAACTCTCTTCACTCATAATGTCTACGGTTTCTTTAAGTGTTTGAATGGTGTTAGACGTTACCTTATCAATGATGTTTCTATATTCTTCATTTGGTTCAATATCCCGGTAACCTTTAACAACTTTTGCCTGTAAATCACCCGCCACACGGATTTTCAGCTCTTGAAAACCATTAAACCCAAGTGATTTACATAAACGAATCACCGCAGCACTGCTCGTTTGACTCTTTTCGGCTAACGTTAATGCGGTTAATAATATGGATTCCTCTGGATTATTCAATATATACGTTGCTATTTTTTTCTCCGATGGTGGCAAGCTATTAAACATTTCTTTTAAAATTACAAGTCCACCTTTAACATGAGACACCATTATCACCTTCTACATTGATTTAACGATATGATCGATTACTGTTTGACTTGGAACACGATTTCGCATCATATATGCTCCAATTAATGCTCCCCCAACAGGAGACATTTTTGGTAAAACTATCTTTATCGTATCACACTGTTGTAATTTATTAATAATTAAAGAAGGTAAAATTTCTTTTTCACTAAAAATACCACCGCATAATACTACTGTTACACCTTCTTGGTCAGCAAACAATTTTTTATACAACGTCTTAATACTATTGCTTAGTTCATCGACCACGTCGATTAATAGATCCTTCGCTACCGCATCATGCTGCTGATATGCTTCCAATACAATTTTGGAAAGTGGTGATATTTCATTTTTAGGTGTCTCTTTGGCATAAATAGTCTCAATTAAATCACGGGGATTAGTTACATCAAAATATTGGTACATCATGTTTAGTAACATCGTATCCGCACCACGTCCGTCATAGGCCTTTAGTGCAGCAATGACACCACGTCTTCCAATGTCATAGCCACTTCCTTCATCACCAAACAGGTATCCCCAGCCTCCAACACGTTCATGGACATCTTGACTATTAATACCATACGTAATCGATCCGGTTCCTGCTATTTGAACGATCCCTGGTTCACCATATGTCCCTGAATATAATGCATTAATCGTATCAGGTTCAACACCAATAGCTGGTATATGTGGCGCTACCTCCTTTAGTATCTTTTTTAAATTTTGTTGTGATCGTTCACTTCCTGCCCCTGATATGCCTGCAAAGAGTGTGTCTACACGTTCAAATGATGATGATGCCTGTTTTTTTAAATCATCCAGCATGTTATGAAACGTTTGCTTAATAGCTTGCCGAGACAATACATTTGGATTAGTAGCCCCTGCTTTGGCAACTGCCACAACATTCCCATCCATGTCTGCAATCATCGCAATCGTTTTCGTCCCTCCACCATCAATACCCATTACGTAGCCCATATTTTTACCATCCCTTACTCGTTGTTATCATACAAATGACATGCCACCCAGTGATCATCTTTTACTTCTTGATACTTAGGATTTTCGACCACACAACGTTCATGCGCATGTGGACATCTTAATCTAAACGGACATCCCGACGGCGGATTTGCTGGGTCCGGTACATCCCCTTGTAAAATAATGCGCTCTTTCTTCTTAAACGGATCACTCGAAGGGATCGCTGAGAGCAGGGATTCTGTGTAGGGATGCAATGGGTTACTGTACAGCTCATCTGTTGGAGCCATTTCCATCATTTGCCCGAGGTACATAACACCTACACGATCACTAACATGTCTCACTACATTTAAGTCATGTGAAATGAAAAGATACGTGAGCTTTAAATCCTTTTGAAGATCAATGAGTAGATTGAGGATTTGTGCTTGTATCGAAACATCCAACGCCGATACTGCTTCATCCAAAATAACAACCTTTGGATTTAAAATTAGTGCCCTGGCAATACCAATTCGTTGCCGTTGCCCTCCACTAAATTCATGAGGATGACGATTGATCTGCTCTTTTGACAGTCCTACCTTTTGGGCAATATCCAAGATCCGACTTTCTGCTTCCTCTTTCGTACAGACATGATGTGTGAGCAGTGGCTCCATCAATAATTTCTTCACTGTCATCCGAGGATTTAACGAGCTGTATGGATCCTGGAAAATCATCTGTAAATCCTTACGAAGTTTTCGGAAATCCCCTTTTGAAAATTCCAGAATATCCTGCCCATCATATAGAATTTCTCCAGATGTAGGCTCATGTAATCGTAAAATGGAACGGCCAGTAGTGGATTTACCACACCCACTCTCACCAACAAGTGAGAACGTTTCTTCTTCTTTAATCTCGAAACTAATTCCATCTACAGCACGAACATAGTTCTTTGTTTTTTTAAAAATACCTGATTTTTGAGGGAAGTGCTTTTTTAAATTGTTAACCTTTAATAAGACATGATCTGTGCTCATTCTTTCTCCCCTCCATCTTTATACAACCAGCATTTACTTGTATGATCTTCATCAATCGGAAATAGTGGCGGATCATGAGCCAGACATATATCCATAACATGTGGACATCTAGAAGCAAAGCGACACCCTGATTCATTTAACTCTGTCGGTGTAGGAACATTACCTGGTATAGAGTACAATTTCTGTGACTTATCACCTAATGATCGAACAGAATCCAGTAAACCTACTGAGTATGGATGTGTCGGATTTCTAAACAATTCTTTAACCGTCGTTTCTTCTACTAACGTTCCAGCATACATAACCGCAACCCGTTCACAAGTCTCCGCTATTACGCCAAGATCGTGTGTGATTAACAGAATAGATGTATCATAATCCTCTGTTAACCCATTCATTAAATCAAGGATTTGCGCTTGAATGGTCACATCTAATGCAGTTGTTGGTTCATCAGCAATTAATAGTTTCGGTTTGCATATTAATGCCATGGCAATCATGACCCGTTGACGCATCCCACCAGAAAGCTGATGCGGATAGCTCTTCAGCAATTTCTTTGGTTGAGCAAATCCAACTTTATCAAGAATATCAATGATCATTTCCTGCATTTGTTTCTTGGTATATCTCCCGTGGAAGCGCAGTACCTCTGAGATTTGGTGCTCAATTGTAAATAATGGATCCAATGCTGTCATCGGCTCCTGAAAAATCATGGAAATTTCATTACCACGAATGTTCAACATCTCTTTTTTGGATAGCTTCGTTAAATCGGTGGTCTTATCAAGTACAATGTTTCCATTACTTACCCGTAATACATCAGGTAACAAGCTTAAAATCGATAGAGATGTTAAACTTTTACCACTACCTGATTCCCCAACAATCCCATATTTTTGTTTCTTTTTAATGGATAAATTTAAATTATTTACAACGTTAAATGTTTGTTTATCGATTTCCACATCAATTGATAGGTCGTTAATATCTAATAGTGTAGTCATTGTAAAACGCTCCTCAAGTCATCTATCCGTTTGAGGGCATCAGGTTGTGTATACGCAATTTTCCCCATAATTACTTGCTTTTGTGCACCTGTTGCTGAAGGGATTTGGTTATACTTGCCTAAAATACATTGATACCCTAATACCGCAAACGCCATAGCTTCTTTTAAATCACTTGATATATGAAAGTGTTCATGTGTATATATAGTCATCTCAGGTAGATGATGCTTTAATCGTTCGATTAGAAATGGATTATAACTACCCCCACCACCTACGATTACTTCATTAATTTCATAGCCTTTATCCACTAAGAATTGTTTATAGCTATGTGCGATTGAGACCGCTGTCCATTCCGTCACCGTCGCAACTAAGTCAACTGGTGATAACTGATTATATTCGTTAAAAATGTCATCCACAAATTGTTTCCCAAATAGCTCCCGACCTGTTGTTTTTGGTGGTTCAATCTGGAAGTATTCATGACTGATTAGTTTGGTTAACAAATCTTGATGGATCTGGCCCTGATAAGCCATTTCCCCGTCCTTGTCATAATGACGTTCCCCGTCTGTTACTCGGAAAACAATTTCATCGATCACCATGTTACCAGGTCCTGTATCAAACGATTGCGTTACATCACTAGGACTGTTCTTCGGTACATAGGTAACATTTCCAATCCCACCAATATTTTGGATGGCACGAGAACTGTTAGGATTATTAAATAACAAATAATCAACAAAGGAAACGAGTGGTGCACCTTGGCCACCTGCAGCCATATCTGCCGTACGGAAATCACCAACAACCGCTATGCCAGTAGATTCTGACAGGGTTGATAGATCCCCTATTTGTAACGTACTTGCTACATCAACTTGATTTTCCCCGTTAAACGGCTGGTGATAAATCGTTTGTCCATGTGAGCTAATGAAATGAACATCCTCTTTTACTAGGTTTGCTTTTTCCAGAAGTTCATTAACAACACTACCGAATTCTTTTCCTAGAAACATATTGGCAGAACATATCTTTTGTAAATTGGCACTAGATGGATCGCATAATTGTAATAATTCTTCTCTTATTTCTTTAGAATAGCTTCTGGTAATCGAATCGATCATTCTAACGACTACATTTTCATCCATTCCATCTATTTCAACAAGTACCGCATCTATTCCATCAAGCGACGTACCAGACATTAATCCTATACCCACTGTTTTCGTCATCTTATTCACCTCCATAATATCTTACTTTAGTTTTGGATCTAATAAATCTCGTAAACTATCACCAAATAAATTAAAACAGAATATCGTAAACACAATAGCCCCGGCTGGGAACAAAATCGTCCAAGGTGCAAATTCCATATAGGCACGACTTGAATTTAGCATCACACCCCAAGATGGGTCTGGTGGCTGAACACCAAGTCCTAAGAAACTTAGAGCTGCTTCCGTTAAGATAGCACCTGAGAGTCCTAATGTAATTTGTACGATAAATGGCGCCATAATATTAGGGGTAATATGTTTTAAAATAATGTTGATCGGTGAAACACCAATCGCTACAGCATTCGTAATATATTCGTTCTCTTTAACACTAATAACCGTTCCGCGCACAATCCTTGTGAACACTGGAGTAAATACGATTCCAATTGCGACCATCGTATTGGTTAAGCTTGGTCCAAGTACAGCAACAATCGTTAATGCTAACAGGATATCAGGAAATGCAAAGAACACATCCATAATCCGCATAATAATTTGATCGGCTTTACCTTGAAAATAACCAGCAATTAAGCCAAAAATGAGACCGCATGTTGCGCCTATGCCAACTGCAATTAACCCAACCTGCAACGAAACTTGAGTACCATAAATAATTCTTGAAAATATATCACGACCAAACTCATCTGTCCCAAAAATAAATTGTCCACTTGGACCTTCCATCGTATGTTCTGTAAACATTTGCTCCGGACTAAATGGGGCAATAATTGGTGCTAACAGACCAATAATAACAACCAATAGCACACCAACAGATCCTATTAACCCTACTTTATCATGTATTAATCGTTTCAGAAACTTTCTCATTGGATCACTCTTTCTATATTCTTTATCTCGCAACTTATTTGTAACTTATTCTTGGATCTAAATAAGAATAAAGAATATCAACTAGTAAATTTATCATGACGAATACGAACGCTATAAACAGGACTGCTCCTTGTACCACCATAAAATCACGTTGTGTTATAGCAGTTAGCACGAGTTGTCCTAGGCCAGGTAATGAGAATATTTGTTCAATAATTACCGTTCCGCCAAGGAGTGTTCCTATTTGTAACCCAATAATGGTAAGGATCGGAATCATCGCATTTTTAAGAGCGTGCTGGAAAATAACTATTCTCTCTTTTGCCCCTTTAGCCCGTATCGTACGAATAAAGTCTTGTCGTAAAATTTCTAAAATTGATGAACGCGTCATCCGCATGACAGCACCCGCCATCGATGTACCTAACACGATCGCTGGGATAATCATAATCTCCAAATTTCGTACTGGATTTTCAAAAAAACCAACATAACCAACAGGCGTACTATAGGAGAATGCTAATGCCAAAACTAAAATAAGCACCGTTGCTAGAGCAAAGTTTGGTACTGAGACACCTAAAAGCGAGATAATACGTACACCAAAATCGGTTTTACTATTACGTTTCATGGCAGCTACAATCCCTAAAGGTATTGCTATAATCCATGAAATAAACGCCGATAGCATTGTTAATTCAAATGTTAATTTAAAACGATTTAGAATATCTGGCAAAACTTCTTTTCCGGTTCGCATCGATTCACCAAAGTCACCGGTCAGAACTCCACCGATCCAATTAAAATACTGTTCATGCAGCGGTAAATTTAATCCAAACCTATTTCGAAGTTGTTCCAATGCTGCAGGTGTTGCATCTGTTCCTAAAATGGTCTGCGCCACATCACCAGGGACGACACGCATGACGACAAAAATAAATACAGATACTCCGAACAGCACTGGAAATAACATCAAAATTCTTCTCATAATATATGTAAACATCGTTATTCACCCTTAATAAGAGAATAGAAGAGTGCTGCTAAAAAGCAGCACTTCCATTATTATTTTTTATAAACGTTATCTATATCTTCACCATTATGGGCATATGGCGTGAAGCCTTCTACACCATCTCTTACCGCTACATAGTTCTTAGGAGAAACTAAGAATAGGTTAGGTGATAACTGAAGCAATTCCTCTTGTGCTTCTACATACACTTGTTTTCGTTCTGCTTGGTCAATAGTACGTTTTCCTTTAGCAACCATTTCATCATAATTTTCATTTGAGAAATTCCAAACATTCGCTGAACCTTCCGTGTTAAAGAAATAATTCATGGCACGATCCGGATCTGTACCGGAGCCATTTCTTCCTATTAAAATATCAGCAGACGTATTTGACCATGTATCAATATAGTCGCCCCACTCGATTTGTTCAATTTCTGCTTCCACACCAATTTCTTTCCATTGTTGCTGCAGGAGTTGAGCTGTATCTACCATGTCAGCGTAGGTTGATGCTGTCGTGATAACAGTAGAAAATCCATCAGGATAACCAGCATCAGCAAGCAGTTGTTTCGCTTCATCTATATTGCGTTGGTATATTGCTTCTTGTTCTACATCGATAGACCAGTCACCCATAGCAGGAGCGATCGGGCCAGAGACAAGTGCGTCACCATCCCAAACGATATCTACAATACTCTCGCGATCTGTTGCCATACTTAGTGCCTGTCTAACCCTTTCGTCATTAAATGGTTCTTTGTCTGTATTAAAACCGACGTAACTATATTCTAGTGATTGATAATCCATAATGTTTATTTCTTCTTCACCATCTAGTAATTCGGAAGACTTGGCAGTTAAGGTTGTCATATCTATTTCACCAGTACGAATCGCCGATAATCTGGATGATTCTTCCTTCATGGTGTAATATTCTACTCGGTCAAGTTTCGGGACATCTTCTACATAGTAATCTTCATATTTTGACAGTGTTACACTATTATCTGGTACCCATTCTTCAAAAACAAATGGTCCTGTTCCTACAGCTACCTGTTGCAGGTCACCATTTTCTTCCACAACTTGTTGAGATACAATAGCTGCACTTGAGTTTGTTAAATTCGTTAAAAATGTCGCATTAGGTTCCTCTAATTCAAATTTAATTTGATAGTCACCCATTACTTCTATATTGGTTACATCTGAAAAATAAGAAGCGATATGTGATGCAGTTGCTTCATCTAATATACGTTCAAAGCTATATAGCACATCTTCAGCAGTCATTTCTTCCCCATTGTGGAACGTAACACCTTCCACTAGGTTAAAAATATAGGTTGAATCGTCTGGCTGCTCCCAGTCTTCAGCTAATTGTCCGACAACTTCCATATTCTCATCAAACGTTACTAGCCCTTCATATACTTTAGAGTAAACTCTAACAGATGAATGTGCAGGTGTAGTGTGTGGGTCCAATCCTGCTGGTTCCTGATCATTTGCAATCTTAAGTACTTGCTCTACATTTGATTCACTATCATTATCGCTATTACTATCGTTATCACCTGATGTTTCACTATCATCTGAGCATGCAGTTGCTATAACAGCAATAATCAGTATTAGAATAAATAAAAACTTCTTTTTAAACATAATAACTCCCCCTTTATATATCCTTTAAAATATCATTAAAAACTTCTTTTCTAAATGGGTTAACATTTTTTGGAGCGGCAACGTTTAAACGATTGGTTAATAATCCTACAGTTAGTTTTCGCTTTGGCTCAACCCATAATGCTGTTCCAGTAAATCCTGTATGACCAAATCCTTCTGGGTAAATATCTGATACTTCCCAGCCTAATCCCCTCTTGCCTACTTGTACTGTCAAAGACTCTTCTATTAATTCTTTAGAAATTAGTTCTTTTCCGTTATGGACTCCCCCTTTCACGTACAATTCACCTAACGCTACAATATCTTTTACGTTAGAAAAGATTCCAGCATGACCAGATTCTCCACCAAAAAAGTAATACGCATTGCCATCATTTACTTCACCAATCATCGGAACTTCTTCATCTCTCCAGTTGGTAAAATAAAAATTTCGTTCCCTGCACATTTTTTTCTCAATTCTATTTCCAAATTCGGTTGCTGCAATATTTTCCTGATCACTCGGATTATAAGTAAGCGTCTTTAAACCAAGTGGTTCTACTAATTGCTTTTGAACTACCCCTTGTAAACTGTCATGATAACGATGCTTGATAACTTCACCTAGTAGAATGAAATTCAAGTCACTATAAACTACTTCATTCCCTTTATTGTGAGTAATTTCTATATGGTTCAGTATGTTAAACACGGTATCTCCAGGTATATGGGAGTAAAAAGAATGCCATGCTTTCAAACCACTACTATGGGTTAAAAGCTGCTTAATGGTAATTGGTGCTAATAATTTATTTCGTTTCGTTTGCGGCAGGCAGTCTTCCAGCCTTGAAGACAATGATAAAACGTTTTCATTATTCATTTTTAAAATAATCGTAGAGGTCACTAGTTTTGTTAAACTTGCAAGATCAAAAACGGTTTCTTGTTCACAGGGATTTTTATCGTTTATATTTGATACCCCATAAGCCCGGTGAAATACGTTTTTACCATTAACCGAAATAGAACAAACTCCTCCTGTAAAGAAATCCTCTGACATATATTTTTTAAAAATAGAATCGATATTGTTAAACATCACTATGTATCACTCCATTATTAATCCCTGCTCTGAATTGCTTCCCTTGTCTTATCTAATAAATCTACCGATAGTTCAAAGTTTAAAGAAGCAAGTCCTGTAAACAGGATATCTATTATATTTAATTGAGCAATTCTAGATGCAGTAGCTCCACTTCTTATACTCTTTTCCAGTGGTGAAGCGTACAAATTTATCGTCGAAAGGTTTTGGACGGTGTTTGTTCCGTATCCAGTCAACGATATAATACTAGCCTGATTTTGCTTTGCTATTTTAACGGTATCAATAATCTCTTTCGTTTCCCCTGAATAAGAGATCGCAATGACCACATCTTTTGGAGTTAAATGTACAGCTGATGTAAGTTGTGTATGACTATCGGTCAACGCTTCACACCATTTATTAATCCGCTTACATTTCTGTTCAAAATCTAACGCAACTATTGCCGATGCCCCTACTCCTATTACAATGATTTTGCGGGCATTATCTAATAGACTTATAGATTCGCCAATAGTCTCCTCATCAATCAAAGACAACGTACTTTTGATGGAGCGAAAATTATTGTGTGAAACAAAATTAATAATTTGTGATAAATCTGCATCAGCAGAAATATCCTCATATCGATCCGTGCCCATAACATCCTGATTGATGGATGCGGAAATACTCAATTTCAGTTCTCTAAACCCTTTAATATGTAATGATCGACACATGCGAATGATGGTAGCCTCACTGGTAATTGTATTCTTTGCAAGTAAGGCAATAGGCATATCCAATATATCCTTTGGGTTATTCACAATATACTGAGCAACTTTCTGTTCAGAAGGTCTTAACGAGGAAATCCCCTGTCGAATCCGTTCCATCCCATTATACATTGGTTTCATCCTTTTCGTTTTTAAGGAAGTTTTACTTCTAAAAAACATATTATTTATGTAGTTAAGCTACATTTTAAGTTAATTACTTTTGTCTGTCAATGGTAATTTAGTCATTTTCCTAAGTTGTAACAGTTTTAAAAAAACTATCCTCAAGTATACTTTCCAAGTAGCTCGTCCACAACGTAAACTTTTAATAGAACGAAATATTACCTGAAAAATTAGTTGGAGGGTGAACGATGTATAAAAGAAAAATATTACTAATTATACCCTTATCTTTAACGATGTTCTTATTAAGCGGATGTTTTGACGACGGTATTTCTATCCCATTTGGTGAAGATGGTGAAAGTATATCAGTTGGTGGTAATGAGGAAGAAGGATTTACGTTTTCAGCTGAAAATAACGACGGAGAAGAATTCTCGATTGATCAATCTATGGAACTTCCTGAGGACTTCCCATCTTACATCCCGTTCCCTGACGATCATCAATTAATAAGTTCAACAACTTATAAAGAAAATGAAGGGGAAGGTACAACGGTTGTATATAGTATGGAAAAATCAGATTTACAAGGTGTGGAAGAACTCTATATTAATTTTATGGATGAAAATGGCTATGAGAGCCAATCTGAAATGAAAAGCGAAGAAATTTTTTCATTAACGATGAAAAATGCTGAAGAGGCCATTACTATTTATGCACTTGTTGAAGCAGAAAATGAAACCGTCGTTACCCTATCAGTATTAAAAATTCAAGAATAGCATAAACGAAGGCTGTGCAGTAAGCACAGCCTTCGTTTATGTTACTCGTCTATCATTTTAGTCAACATCGCAGCAAATGCCTGACATTGGACAACATCCTTTGCATCTGGCTCAAGGTCCACCTTTAACCTAGTTGGAATTACCTTAGCACCTAATTCTTCCAGTCTTTTCCCCATCAGATCAATTGCTCCACCATACGTATCGTAAAATGAATCCGCAGAACCAAATACGCCAATTGGCTTCCCTGTTATAGTTACATCCTCTACTTCGTCATAGAAGTCTTCTACTTCATACGGAATTGCACCATCATCCCATGAATACGTGCCAACCAAGATACCATCATACTCTAACAGTTCTTCTACATCTATTGGGTCAAAATCAAACGTTTTCGTTACGACTTCATGTTGTTCCTGTTCAAGATAATCCACCATAGCTTCAGCCATCAATTCCGTGTTTCCTGTTGTACTTGCATAAAGCATTAATATCTTACTCATAGCATTATTCCTCCGATGACAACAACATTTCTTACTATAATTGTACCGGATATTGAGAATGGTTTTCAATTAATAAGGCGAATAAAGATTACAAATTGTGTATGAAATGTGACCTATGCAATTCACAGCATTCATATGACAAATAGACGCAAATAAACATCTTTTCTCATAAACTATCATATAGATGAACAAAGAAGAAACGCTACATACATTGGGGTGTAGAAAATTATGAGAAAAAAATTATATATAATAATTGCTTGTCTCCTAGTTTTCTTTATTGGAAGCATGGAAGCACATGCTTTGGGACTAAAAATTGAAGGCGTACCTGTATATAATCAATTTCCTGAATTGCCAGCTGGTTGTGAGTCAACATCACTAGCTATGCTCTTAGGTTGGGCCGGATTACCGGTAGATAAATATGATGTAGTGAACCAATTACCTAAAGGTGATAAAGTTAGTTTAGTAGATGGAGAGTGGGTCGGTGCCAATCCACACGAGGAATTTGTTGGAGATCCGTATTCTGATGAGGAAGGTACTTTTGGTGTATTTGAAGAACCAATCTTACAAACAATAGATACATTTCTGCCTGACAAAGGAATCAATCTAACAGGTCAGGATTTTGAGCCTCTACTAGACATAGTTCGATCTGGAAAACCAGTTATGGCCTGGACTACGATTGAACAAAAAAGAACTTTCCATAGCAAGACATGGACTGATGATGAAGGGAACCAAATTGAATGGAACCGCTACGAACATGCAGTTGTCATAACAGGGATAAATGAAGAAGATATCATTGTAAATGACCCATACACAGGTGGAGAAGAATATTACGACCGGGAATTATTTGAATATAATTGGGCTTCCATGGGAAAACGCGCTGTCACGTTAGATGTAAATAGGTCAATCCCCACAATGATTACTGATCAGAACAATGAACTTGACGCAATTCCGATAAAAAATGAGGATAAAGTCGTCACTACCCTGAGTAACTCAATTGGTACTCAGGGTCAAGTAATTCTTAAACAAGAAGTAAAAAGCAACCATCTGATCGAGGAATTATCCAATTTCGCGGAAGAAAATACTTCCATAAAAGGATTGCTATTAGAGCCCCTGCATACTTTTGGATTAGTGATGGAATATGTACAATATCTCTTAACAAATGAATTAAACAGTGTGAAACAGGAGCAAATTCCAAAGCAAACAGACCTAAACGCGGAATAAATGCACGAAACCGCGGAATTCCAGTACATTAATGTGGAATAACTGAAAAAATCGCGGAATAACTATAAGAAACGCGGAATAACCGGGCAAAACCGCGGAATCAACTTGTGAACACAGTCGCCAGTGTTAAAAAGAAAAACGTTTTTTCTGCGTGCAATGTTTTTCATTGGCGCTCTCCTTATCCTGTGGCATCATCAGCACTAGCACGTCCTTGAAAAAGAAGTTCGCTTTTTCTGCGTGCGATGTTTCGATGTCGAAGTATTTTGTACTACTTAAATCAAAAGAAGAACCCTTTTTACAAGGTTCCTCTTCTACTGACTGAATCTCTATAAACAATTTTATGCGGAATGATAATCCGCTTGGCAGGTTCTGATTTATTCTGTGTTTTCTCGATTAATGCTTTAGCTGATTGAGCACCAAGTGTATGAATTTGAACATCCACAGTTGTTAATGCCGGGCGTGTAATTTCGGATAGATAAACGTTATTAAAACTGACAAGTGAGATATCTTTTGGTACGGAATAACCTAATTCCTCTAACGTACTCAGTACACCAAGACTCATAAGGTCATCACTCACAACCATTCCTGTTGGAGGTGTATCCAGAAAAAGCAATCGCTCCACCGCTTCTCGTCCACCCGACTTTAAAAACTCTGTATGAACTTTATAATCCTCACAGTTCTCCAAGCCCGCTTCATTTAATACCGCTTCATAACCTGCTTCACGATCCATTGTAACGAACAAATCCTTTGATCCACCAATAAAAGCAATTTTTTTATGACCAAGTTCGATTAAGTGCTTTGTTATTTCTTGTCCAGCTTTATAATTGTCGTTATCTACATGTGTAACCTCATTAATATCATCATACGGTTTACCGACTACAACAAAAGGAAAGTCTCTTTCTCTCAAAAAACTGGTAACTCTATCATTCACACGAGAATACAACAGAATAACACCATCAACATAACTCCCGTAAACCATTCGTTGAACTTCTTCAAAAATCTCTTCCTCTGTTTCTCCGGTAGACAATGACATCGAATATTGCACATCATGGATAACTGACCCAATTCCGCGCAAAATTTCAGGAAAGAAAGGGTTTTGCAATGCTTTGTTCGCTGAGGAGGGCATAATTACGCCGATTGATTTAGTTGATTTCACAGCTAAATTTCTGGCATTGATATTGGGATGATAACCCAGTGTTTTCATTGCCTTACGCACTTTTTTCTTCGTATCTAAACTGATCCTTGGATTATCTGCAATAACTCTGGATACAGTGGAGGGCGACACACCTGTTGCCTTTGCTACGTCTTTAATAGTTACCATTCTCTTCACCCTCTACTTTTTTTGCTACTTTAATAAAATAACAGGTTCTTCACGACTTACTTCTCCATTAATTATAACACGTTGATTTTCATGTAAACCAAGAATTCTTACATTTATCTGCTCATATGTTGGCACAAACTTACCATTTTGGTCAACTACTGTTACCTTGATAGCATCTGGAGTGGAAGCTATTTCTATATCCAGCTTGATAAACGTACCATTTTCATATGCAAAAGTTTCTCCATCGTCATCATAAAAGGTAAAGCGATATATCTCATCCTTTAAACTTGCATATATATCCATGTTCATACGTTTTGGTGTTTTATCTGCATTTGATGATAACGTATTACCTCGCACAATTGCCGTTCCTTTTTTCACAAAAATCGGTAATTGGTCTAATGCAGCATGAACAAGATGCGTATGGTTACCTTCATATACTTTTTCAGTTACAATGTCCACCCATTCACCAGCTGGTAAATAGACAGCACGATTGGTAATACAAGGTGCTAATATTGGCGCTATAATAACATTATCACCAATCATAAATTGATCATGTAAATTATACGTCTTCACATCTTCCGGGAATTCCATTAACAATGGACGCATCACCGGGAGTCCTTTCACACTAGCCTGATAAAACAATGAATATAGCTGAGGCATCCATTCGTAGCGCATGTTTATATATTTTTTTATAATCGCTTCATTTTTTTCACCAAATTGCCATGGCTCCTGGTATAACGTTCCCATCGCTGAGTGGTTTCTGAAATATGGCGTGAACGCACCTACCTGTGTCCAACGTACAAGCAATTCAGCACTTGTGTCATGAGCAAAACCACCGACATCAGGACCGGTGAAAGCAACACCAGAAAGCCCCAGATTCATACACATTGGTAACGACATGGCTAAATGCTCCCAAAAGCTACGGTTATCGCCAGTCCATACAGAAGCGTAACGCTGGATTCCCGCATACCCAGCACGTGTTAACAGAAATGGACGTTTTCCGTGAAGTTGTTCTTTCATGCCATCATAAGTGGATTGTCCCATCAGTAATCCGTAAACATTGTGAAGTTCACGATGGGTTTTGGGGTTCCCATCATTTTGATGGATAACTTCCACATCCATCGTCTTTGTTTCATTAAATACTGCTGGTTCATTCATATCATTCCAAATACCTTCAATTCCAATATCTGTATAAAAAGTGTGTTTGTCAGCCCACCACTTACGTACCTTTTCATCGGTAAAATCCGGGAAACCGCTCTCCCCAGGCCAAACGTCGCCGAAGTAAACATCTCCTTCGATATATTTACAAAACTGATCCTGTCGAATACCCTCCTGATAAATAGAGTACTCAGGATCCCTCTTCACACCTGGGTCAACTATCGGCACAATTCGAATACCCATATCACGTAAATCTGCTATCATTTTTTCAGGATTTGGAAATTTTTCCTTATCAAACGTAAATACACGATATCCATTCATGTAATGTATATCCAAGTGAATCACATCCACAGGAATTTCACGTTCCACAAAATTTTGAGCAAGTTCACGTACTTCTGCTTCTGATTCATAGCTGTAACGTGATTGGTGATACCCTAACGACCATTTCGGTGGGAGTGGCATTCTTCCAGTGATATACGTGTATTGCTCTAAAACAGATTTTGGATCTGGACCTCCCAGTACATAGTAGTCAAGCTGACCACCTTCTGCACTAAACGCATAACCATCTTCTTCTGATTTCATATCGAATACAGTTCGAAACGTATTATCAAAGAATACCCCATGCGCGCGTCCTTCACGTAATGTCATAAAATAAGGAATAGATTCATAAAGAGGATCAGTTTCCGGGTTATGTGGTGCGTAAACGTCTGAATTCCACATTTCATATTTTTCACCACGCTTATCCAGAAAACCGGATTTTTCACCAAACCCGTAAAAGTGATCGGTCTCACACATTGCTTTATATGAAATCACTTCCCCTTTTTCATTAAAGGCCATTCCCCTGTCACCTTCATGTAATAGTACATTTCCATTTTGATCATTAATCGTGATGCGAAATGGCTGCTTGTTTACGTAAACCTCTAGCTTACTAGTTTTAAATGAAAGCTGTTCAGATGTCGCATGTTCCGTTAAGCTTACAGTTTTAGGTGTTGCTATAACAGCCTTTGAATCTTGTAATCTTGGTTTTGATTCATGATTCATCACAATACGAACAATGGACTCTGTATAAAAACTCATAGCAACTTCGCAGTTATCACATTGAAAATAGTAGGTACTTTCATTTTTTTTATGAGTAATTAAGTTACCAATATCTCGGAAACTACTCGCATTAGTTTGCTGTACTTTTCCGGGATGAATGGCAAAGCTAGTATCTTCATGCATTGGTGTGCCTCCTGTTTTAACTTGTTCATATGTTAAACGTATAATTTATAATTAAAATCATCCTTTTATTCCGCCAGCAGTCAGACCTGTCACGAAATACCTTTGCAATGCTAAAAATAAAATCGAAATCGGAATAGCAATCAATACAGATCCCGCTGCAAATAAAGTGAATTCGTTTCCAAATTGCTTAGCAACTATTTGATAGAGTCCTACAGCCAGTGTGTAGTTTTCTTCTGAGCGAAGTAAAATTCTAGCTAGGATAAAATCCGTAAATGGCGTAATAAAGGTAAATAACGCAACTACAGCGATAATTGGCTTTGCAAGTGGCATAATGACTTGCCAGAAAATACGCAAATGTCCTGCTCCATCCATACGTGCCGATTCATCCAACTCTCTAGGAATTGTATCTAAATATCCCTTCATTAAATAGGTGTTCATCGGAATAGCACCGCCAGTGTACACTAAAATCAAAGCTAAATGTGTATCTAGCAAATTAGTGAGTGCAGCTAATACATAGATTGCTATTAATGCAGCAAAGTTAGGTATCATTTGTAAAATTAAAAAGGTCATTAATCCATTTTTTCTACCTACAAAACGATATCTTGAAAATGAGTAAGCAGTAAAACTAACAAGCGTTACGGATAGAGCCATCGTTACTATACAAATTTTTAATGTGTTCCAGTACCATATTAAATAGTCACTACTTTGCAAATCAAATAACTCTTTATAATGTTTTAAAGTAGCTTCTTTTGGAAACATAGATGACCCTGACAAACTATTTCCAGGATTAAATGATGAACCAACAATCCATAGAACTGGATATAGAATAATAGCTATCATCGTTATAATCACAAAATAAGATAGAGTTAAACGAACAATTTTATGTCTTTTTGTATTCATATTACATCATATCCTCTTCTTGGAATGATTTTGTTCTTCTAAACTGCCATAGAGCAACCGAAATAACAATTAGTGAAAGGATCATGGTAATCGCTGCTGCTTTTCCATATTGTGCAGATGTCATCGTTAACGAATAGATCCATGAAATTAATATATCTGTTCCACCTGCATTTTGCTGCGCCATAGCAGGTCCACCACCATTAAAAAGGAATATTACATTAAAATTATTAAAGTTAAACGTGTACTGTGTGATCAGAATTGGTGCAGTTGCAAAAAGAACAAGTGGTAATGTGATTGTTTTAAACTTCTGAACAATAGTTGCACCATCAACATTTGCTGCTTCGTATAATTCATTTGGTATAGACTGTAATACTCCAGTTGTCATAGCAAATATAAAAGGAAAACCTAACCATGTTTGAATGAAAATTAAGGCAAGTCTTGTAAACATTGCGTTAGTCATCCATGGTATATGATCAATTCCAATAAAAGCTAAAATATCCTCATTTATTGTTCCGAATGTTTCATTAAACATTCCAGCAAAAACTAAAATAGAAACAAACGCCGGAACTGCCCAGGGCAATATAAAAATTGTCCGTATTGTTTTTTTAAACTTTAAATCAGGTTGATTCATAATTACGGCTAGTGTTATACCTAAAGCGACTTGTAGTGTAGTAGCACCAAATGTCCAAACAATAGTCCATGCAAGTACATTAAAGAATGTTTCACGCCATATTGGTATTTCAAATATATCTACAAAATTCTTAAACCCAACCCAATCAACTAATGAGGCGGGAGGAGTGTGGTATAAATCATAATTAGTAAATGCAAGCAATACCACAAACAAAATTGGAAAAATAACAACAAAAATTAGTAATAGAAATCCTGGTGACATCATTAAATACGGAAATCCATTATCAATCAACGAATGGTATTGTTCTCGTAGATTATTTACTTTTTCAGAATTATCACGTTTTCGCCCAGTTCTGTAGGCATCAAACAGATTAAATATATAAATACCCAAAAATAAAATGGTAACAATTACCGTGATAATCCCTTCTACTAATAAAAATATAGAATGATCGTATTGGGGATCAATGCCCAATGTAACTAATCCCCAAAAGCCAAAACGAAGTAAATCACCAAAAGCAATAAAGAACGCACCTGTTAAAACAAGAAATATGAACCCTTTTATGAATTGTTTATTGTATATTTGACCAAGACCAGGAACAATAGATAAAGTCAAAGCCACTTTTCTCTGCTTCGTTTTCTTTTTCATTTCTTTCATGACTAACCTCCCCCCTCTATCACCTTATGAACGGTAGGCAGTACCTCGAAAGATCGAGGTACTGCCTACACTGTTAAACTTTTATTCGCCAGAGTGGTTCAATTCAATTTGTGATAAGATAGTTGATTGCGCTTCATCTAATGCTTCCTGGGGTTCTGATTCTCCAGTCGCTATTAATTGTAATGCTTGTGCCATCGGCTCCCAAACCTCTGCCATCTCTGGTATGTTTGGCATTGGAACTGCTCGTTGCGATTGAATTGCAACAGCCTGCGCTCCCTCATTATCAGCAATAATAGGATCATCAATTAATGATTTCACAGGTGGTATTTCACTTGTTTCTTCAAAACGTATCTTAGCGTTTTCTTCGTTTGCAATCCATTCTATTAATACAGTTGCCCATTCTTCGTTATTAGAAAAGCTAGATAAGTGCCATCCTTTAACACCCATAAAAGTCTCTGGGTATTCTCCGTTTGGAAGTTTAGGAAGTGGTGTTACACCATAATCCATGCCAATTTCATTAAGTGTTTGAAATGCCCATGGACCGTCCATCACAGAAGCAACATCTCCATCTTGAAATAGACCATCTTTTGCAGATCCACCACTTTCACCAATTATGCCTGAAGGGAAAATTTCTTCATACCATTTTTGAATATACCTTGCACCCTCAACAGCACCTTCATTATTCACACCTAGATCTTGTGGATTAGGGACATCATTTTCACTACCAAATACATAGCCACCATAACCTGACATTACTGAATTACCAAAGTAAAAATTATCCCACAAAGCAAGAAAACCATATTGTTCAGTACCAGAGAATTCCTTCGAAAACTCAAATAGCTCATCATATGTTTCAACTGGTTCTGACATCAATTCTTTATTATATATAAAAACCGGCGTTTCTGTTGCTTTTGGCAAACCATACAATTTTCCATCATAATTTTGAGCTTGCAAAGATGATTCAGTATAAATAGCTGTTACAGATTCATCCACATCTAATGGAGCAATTATTCCCTCTGTTACTACTTGCCCTATTTGATCATGGGGTAAAGTTATTACATCTGGCCCTTGACCTGATGGTCCATCTAAACGGATTTGCTCCCGAATTTCTGTAGCCATGTCCAATTCTTTATATTCAACAGGGATACCGTACTCTTCTTCAAAACTAGCAATAGCTGCATCCAAGCCAACACCCTTATCTTTATCTTCCCAAATCACCAGTTTTTCAGGCTTTTCTTCTTCAGCATTTTCGTTGTCAGACTCTTCTGTTCCGTTATCCGTTTCCTCTGTTTCATTGGCTTCCCTATCAGGTGAACAAGCCACCATAACTCCAACTATAAATAGTGACGAAAGTAACAATACAATCCACTTTTTCATCTTTTCCCCTCCTAATTTTAGCTTACTGAATGCGTTTTCATTTTATCTGTGAAAACGATTGCACAACTACTAGTTACTATTATACACAATAAAAACCCAAACACAATAAAAAATAATAGATTACAAGATTATTTTTTATGTGTTATGATTATTGCATATAAAACGCTTACATTTTATAGGCTAGATTACCACTTCTTATGTTTTTTTATTTAGCAAGACTAGAATAACTTTAGGTAATTGGTTTTATTTGCGCAATCGATTGCATATAATTATAGTTTCCTATCAAGGACTCTTATCTTTATTGCTTTCGTCCATGGTATGATGAAGATTAAAGATTACTATTTTGAAAACAAAAGCGCAAGTGCCCGTTTAGCGACGTATGGGCTGTGCCCGTGCATCGCGGGTGGATCGACGTTGCCGCGCATAGCGGCGAAGTTAGTCGATCTTCCTTATATCCGCATGAGATTCACTCCAGAGTATAAGATTCACTTTAACTTTTGCCATTATTGGCAATAAGTCAAGTTCATCTTAAAGGAAACACGAAGAGCGTAAGCGAATCGATGTTGACTTATCGTAAGGAGGATCAGGATGCCCAATAGTCGCTGGGCGCTGGAGCTGGACGTGGCTTACACAGTCATTAAATTATCCGCAGGGGTCAGATTTTATAATTCCCTAAACTATGAAAAAGGAGCGAAATCATTGATAAAAGAATCGATTTATCACCGTCCGAAAAACAATTTTGCTTATGCCTATGATGAGAAAACGTTACACATCCGTCTGCAAACGAAGAGAAATGATATGGAGCAGGTAACCCTTATACACGGAGACCCTTATGATTGGTCGGAGAATAAGTGGCAAGTGCATAAAAAGGATATGTATCTTCAAGCATCTGATGAACTTTTTGATTATTGGCTTGTAGAAATATCTCCTCCATATAGACGGTTACGTTACGGGTTTGAACTTACTAATGAAGAAGAAAAGATTGTTTATACGGAAACGGGATTTTATAACGTTGCGCCTTCTGATGTTAAACTTTATTTTTGTTTCCCGTTTTTGAACTCTATTGATGTATTTCAAGCACCTGAGTGGGTTAAAAATACGGTTTGGTATCAGATTTTCCCCGAACGCTTTGCAAACGGAAACACTGAAAATGACCCAGAAGGAACACTTGAATGGGGAAGTGTTGATCCTTCATATGATAATCATTTCGGTGGTGATTTTGAAGGTGTTATGGAACACCTTGATTATCTAGAGGATATAGGTATAACTGGCATTTATTTCACACCTATATTCAAAGCATACTCTAACCATAAATACGATACTATTGATTATATGGAGATTGATCCACAATTTGGTGATAAAGAGACATTTAAGGAACTTATTAAGAAGTGTCATGAAAGAGGAATTCGGGTGATGCTTGATGCTGTTTTTAATCATAGCGGATATTACTTCCCACAATTTCAAGATGTTTTAAAGAATGGTAAAAGCTCGCAATACAAAGATTGGTTTCACATCAGAGAATTTCCAGTTCAAACAGAACCAAGACCTAATTTTGATTCGTTTGCATTCACACCTCATATGCCAAAATTAAACACTGAAAACCCTGAAGTAAAACAATATTTACTTGATGTTACTTCCTATTGGATCGAAGAGTTTGATATCGATGGTTGGAGGCTTGATGTTGCTAACGAAGTTGACCATCAATTTTGGAGAGATTTTAGAAAAAAAGTAAAGACAATTAAATCAGATGTATACATCCTGGGAGAAATTTGGCACGACTCCATGCCTTGGTTACAAGGAGATCAATTTGATGCTGTGATGAATTATCCTTTTACACTTGCTGCTCTCGATTATCTCGCAACAGGAACAATCACTGCCAATGAGTTTAAAAATCAGATGACCAAAGTTCTTTGCTCCTATCCTGAAAATGTTAATGAAGTTGCCTTTAATCTGTTGGGAAGTCATGATACTGCACGTGTACTTACGCTATGTAACGAAGATAGTCGAAAAGCAAAATTGTTATACGTACTACAATTTTCTTTTAAAGGAACTCCATGTGTCTATTATGGAGATGAAATTGGAATGACCGGCGGAGATGATCCAGGTTGTAGAAAATGTATGATTTGGGATAAAAGTAAACAAGATTTACAATTAAAATCCTTTATTAAAAAGTTAATTCATTTCCGTAAAACAGAAGCAGCATTTGGAAGTAGAGGGAAATTCAGATTTATGGAATCTGGAATAGAAACAAACCATCTCGTCTATTCCAAATCATATGAAAATGAAGTTGTTTATGTTGCCATAAATCCATCCGAGAAACCAATTACCGTCTCGATTCCAGATGTTTATGGTACGTATGCCAAAAACGTATGGACAAATGAAACCATTACACCGATTAAGAACTCGATCAAAATTGAATTGGGCGCAAACGACTTCTTCATTATTAAAGCTTATTAGAAAATAGCTAAAAGGTTAAGAGGGGAACTAATGAACTGACAATGGTGGAAAGAAAGTGTCATCTATTAAATTTATCCACGCAGTTTTAACGACAGTAACCAGGATGGTATTGGCGATATCAACGAGATTATTGAAAAACTCGATTACCTAAAGGATCTGGGGATTGATGTGATCTGACTCTCCCCTGTCTATGGATCCTCCAATGATGACAATGGTTATGATATTAGTGATTACCAGGCTGCCATGTCTGAATTTCGAACGATGGAAGATTGGGATCGTATATTGAACGAAATTCATGTACGTAATATGAAGTTAATCATGGATCTCGTCATCAATCATACATCAGATGAGCACAATTGGTTTGCTGAATCACTTAAATCCATCGACAGTTGAGATGAAAACAAGGGATCCTAATTTGGATCTCTTGTTTTTTTGTTAGCTTAGGAATTAGAAGCATGCGAATAGTTTAACTGTTTAAGCCACGTCCGGCGTAAGGAGACTAGACACAAGGTGCTTGCGCTTTTGTTCCTGTTTAATAGACTGTGTACCACATCCAGAACCGGCACACTCGACATGACGTACTTAGCTTACAAAGGATAGATGCGCTTTTGTTCACACTACCGACTGCCTACACAAGTTAATTCAGCGGATTTGTCCTGTTATTCCGCGATTTATATAATAATTCCGTACTTTTGTCAGTTATTCCGCGTTAATGTACTGGAATTCCGTGCTTTCGTTCATTTATTCCGCATTTAGGCCTATTTGCTTTGGAATTTGCTACTGTTTATGTCAAGTTCTCCTAGGTAAGTCAACATCGATTCGCTAAGCACTTTTGGTTGGTGAATGGAGTTGATTGCTCTCTCCCGAGTTGCGGTGCATGTGCCCCGAGTTCAATTTCACTTTACACACCCTCTCTATTAGACATCCCCTCCCCCAACTAGTATCCTCTTACTTAAATACGTATAGTAAATACACCGTGTCTAAAACTAAGCTTAGAGGAGCTGAAAACATGACCGATCCAAATACAAACCATTTAATAAATGAAAAATCTCCATATCTGCAACAACACGCTCATAACCCTGTTGACTGGTACCCATGGAGTGAGGAAGCATTCGATAAAGCCAAAAAAGAAGATAAACCTATATTTTTGTCAATAGGTTATAGCACTTGCCATTGGTGCCATGTCATGGCACATGAATCATTTGAAGATGAAGAAGTCGCTACATACTTAAACGAGCATTATATATCGATAAAAGTTGATCGGGAGGAACGGCCAGATGTCGATTCCGTGTATATGAAGGTGTGCCAGATGATGACTGGACATGGCGGCTGGCCATTATCCGTTTTTATGACACCGGATAAAATTCCTTATTACGCTGGTACCTATTTTCCGAAAAAAAGTAAATATGGTATGCCAGGATTTATGGAAGTCATCACACAACTCCATAAAAAGTATAAAACTGATCCAGACCATATTAACGAAGTAACCCAAAGTGTGACGGATGCATTGCAAAGGGCTGTACAAGCTAAAAGCAGCACCCGACTGTCAAAGGATATTATTGACGAGGCATTTAAGCATTTAGGAAAGAGCTTTGACTTTTCATATGGTGGGTTTGGCGATGCACCAAAATTCCCACAACCACAAAATCTCCTTTTTCTACTAAAGCAGTATCATTTTACTGGTAAAACTGCGGCTCTCAAAATGGTGGAAAGCACACTTCAATCCATGGCATCTGGAGGTATTTATGACCATGTCGGATTTGGATTTTCCCGTTATTCCACCGACCAAAAATGGCTGGTGCCACACTTTGAAAAGATGCTCTATGATAACGCGATGCTGTTAATTGTTTATACGGAATGCTATCAAATAACGAAAAACGCACTTTACAAACAAATAAGTGAGCAGATTATTACGTTTGTGAAACGAGAAATGACAAGTCCTGAAGGTGCTTTTTTCTCTGCGATTGACGCTGATTCAGAGGGTGTTGAAGGGAAATATTATGTATGGAACTACGATGAGGTCATGGCTATTCTTGGAGAAGATCTTGGAAAACTTTACACGGCCATGTATGATATTACGCCTGAAGGGAATTTTGAAGGGAAAAATATTCCGAATCTCATTAAATCAAATTTAGAAACAGTGGCTCAAGAACATACTATTTCCACTGATGTATTACAAAAAGAAATGGAAAAAGCTCGTTCAATATTGTTAACCGAGCGCGAAAAACGTATCTATCCGCATGTTGATGATAAAGTTTTAACAGCTTGGAACGCTATGATGATCACAGCATTAGCGAAAGCTGGTAAGGTATTTGCCAATCCGAAGTATACAGAAGCGGCTCAGCAAGCATTGTCCTTTATTGAGGATAACTTGTTTGAAAATGACCGGCTGATGGCACGATTTCGTGACGGAGAAGTGAAATATAATGCTTATCTGGATGACTACGCATTTCTCCTGTGGGCATATATTGATTTATATGATTCAACGTTTGATTTAGCCTTTTTAGAGAAAGGCCGAAATCTGTTGGATAGCATGATTGATTTATTCTGGGATAATGACCAAGGTGGTTTTTATTTTACTGGAAGTGACAGTGAGCAACTTTTATCACGGGAAAAAGAAATTTACGACGGTGCGATCCCATCGGGAAACAGCGTAGCATCAGTAATACTAGCTCGATTTGGAAATGCTACAGGTGAAACATCTTATCTTGATAAACTTGAGGAAATGTATCGCACTTTTTATGCAGATATAAAGCAGGTTCCCTCAGCAAGTACTTTTTTCATCCAAAGCCTGTTGTTGACTGAACATCCAACCAAAGAAGTAGTAGTATTGGGGAATGATAATAGTTTCATCAGTAGACTACAAGAGGAATTCTTACCCCATATAACCTTGCTTGCCAGCAATAACGCTGAAAATTTTAAAAACATCTCCCCTTTCGCAGCTGAATATAAGCAGATTGATCAGGAAACAACCGTTTATGTTTGTGAAAACTTTTCCTGTCAACAACCGACGACAGATATAGATAAAGCACTACAAATGATTACGGGAAAATAATTCTAGATGATTCTTTAAGTAGAAAGTTCCATTTTTTCTGAAATAACGCCTGTGCTATAATTAGTTACATCATTACAAAGGGGTGCGAGCCAACCATGCTGACAATAAAAATGAATGTACAAACAGCCTATCACGGTGAATTACTGCGTGAAGGGAAAGTTTATGAGATTGATGAAACGACAGCAAAGCGCTGGATTGCTAGTAAAATAGCTGCTCCGGACGATGGGAAAAAGCCAGATAGCTAAACTATAAAAGAATCCCCGCTAAGGTAACTAAGATCGTAGCGGGGATTTCATATATATATGTTTTGCTATTTGTCAGCAAAAAACTTTTCTGCCTTCTCTAAAAAGACTTCCTGATCAGGCGACAAATCATACTCTTCCTCAATTGCGTCCACTGGGCAAACTGCCTTACATGCACCACAATCAATACAAATGTCCGGATCTATGTAAAACTGATCCTTTCCCTCTTCAATACAATCAACAGGGCAGACACTTACACATTCTGCAGATTTCTCTGGCCCACATGGATCTAGAATAACAAAAGCCATCTATCGTATACCTCCTAATTTGCTAGATAAAATAGCGCTTCTATTTCATGATACATGACATTGCAAGTTCCTGTAAACAGTGTAACCTTAGAGCTTTACCTTGCAAAATACAGATGTGCATGTAATGAACAACCAGGATTAAAAGCAGCATTGCACGAAGGACACGAATAATGACTATTCAAATATTCATTTATTGTCAGTTCCACGCCACATCCACCACATAGTAATGCATATTGATTAAACGCTTCTTTTGGCCATACTCGCTTTTGTCCACAGCCGTGCGTTTGATGGCATAAATAGCACGGGAAATACGCCATACAGCAATAAAACTTTATCGCGATTCGATCATTTTCTTCATGGTAATGTTCGCAGCGTGTTTCGCTATCAATAGCTCCTGTAACAGCATGTCTGTTCATTGAAATACTCCTTCAACTAAAGTCTATCTCTTATTATAAAGGATTTATTTACTTCTAACTACATGGTTTATCCTAAAACTTTGCAAAAGTCAATTGACATAGGGTCTTTAAGTCTATATATTTATAATAATTGGACTTTTCAAACAAATGATTGTGGAGGGGGTTATTTAGTGACTTTAAATACAAACAAAAAGATCGAAAACTTAAATGATGTGATCCAGAAAGTAGAGGGAGAGTTTTTTGTAGGCAGAAAAAAAGAAATTAATTTATTCTCACAATATCTACAAAGTGAACCTGAAGTAAAAGTACTGTATATATATGGGGCAGGTGGTATTGGTAAAACATATTTGATTCATGAATACAGCCGTGTTGCCAAGAAAGAACAAGTACTTTTTTTAACATTGGATAGCAGAGATTTCCCACATACACCAGAAGGATTTACCGAACACATCATAACCCTGATCGAAACAAGTACTCAAATGCAACTATATATAAAAGAGTATACGTTGCGAAACCTCCTTCATACACTTACAGAATTTGCAGCAAATCGTCGAATTATAATTGCAATTGATACATACGAATATATGGAGGATCTTGACCGCTGGTTTCGTCAGGTTTTCTTAGCTTACATGCCTCAGACTTTATTTGTCATTCTTGCAGGTCGAAAGCCTTTAACTGGTGAATGGATAGAATCACCTGCTTGGCGAAAACTCACAAAGCAAATCGAACTAGAAGACTTCACGTTATCCCAAACTCGTGAATACCTGGATTACTATGGCATTGAAAATGAAGAATTAGTTAATACGATGTGGAACTTCACCAATGGACATCCATTAGCACTTTCACTAGCAGCGCTGACTGAACAAAAGCAACAATCTAAAAATGCTAATGAGCGATTATCAGAACAAACACCACATATACTAAAAGAACTTACACACCGGTGGTTGAATGAATTACAATATACTGATTTGCATACGATCATTGAAGCTGCTGCCGTATTACACAGCTTTGACCAATCAAGTATTTCATCCATTTTAAAAAAGGATGTCGATTTAAAAACATTCCAAGTACTTACTGGCCTGTCCTTTGTAAAAACATTAAAAAATGGATGGTCCATGCATGATCTAATAAGAGACGCCATCAGAATTGAATTGAAGCACCGGAATCCTGAACGCTACCATCTATTAAACCAACGAAGTGTTGCATATTTTTATCGTAGAACACTTTTAACACGTTCTGCAGATGATATAGCTGCCATTTTCTATCATCTTGGAGACGAATTTATACAATCCGTATTCTTTCAAGACACGATTGATATATCAATGTACCTAGAACCAATTGCAGCATATAATTTCGAGGAGGTAACACAATTTTTTGAAGACAGGAAAAAAGATGCCTCAGATAGTGAAGCACAATTTTATAATAGGCAGTCCAATCAATCCTATCGATTTTATGCATCTTCTGAACATAATCAGAGGGAATTAGAACTAATCAATGATACTTATCTTAAAAAAATTGGTTACAAAGGATCTCATTTATTAAAAAACAACCAAAATAAAACTATCGGTCTATCGATTATAGTACCTATTAATGAAAATACATTAGAACACTTAATACACGAACCTGTTTCCAGAGCATATTTCAGCAGGTTAAGTCCTAAAGAAAAAAGAGCTTATTCCGTTTCAGAAAATACAAATGCGGGATGGTTCATCCGAATGTTAGATTATCTAGATCCGACTGACACAGCTGCGAGATCCTTTTTGTTATATAGTCTTTTTCCATTATTACTGTCGGGTGAAAGAATTATCGTATCAAATCCATTGCCTTTTTTCCAAGAATTATTGCAGAATTTTGGATTTGAGCAGGTTCCTAATGCTACTCATTATGACTACGGAAAAAATAATCCTTCCCCAACGTATATATTGGATGTTCGAGGTGCAAAACTTGCTTCCTATTTAAAACAATTAACTGGTGATATGGAAACAAATAATGATATGGAGTTAATTACAAAGACCTTCTCGCTTACAGACAGAGAAGAAGACATTGTCAAACTGATTGTTGATGAAAAAAGTAATGCGGCAATAGCAGAGGAATTGTATGTTGCTGAAATTACGGTTAAAAAACATATTACCCGTATTTTCAAAAAGGTCAATGTAAAAAACAGATCACAGTTAATCAAACGAATTTTGGAGTTGACATAAATGCTTTTTGGGAAGGAAGGCAGGTAGTACCTGTCTTCCCTTTTATTCTTATTTTAAAATTTGGATTTTCCCAATCATAGGTAACTGCTTCGTTTTTCCATTTGCTGCATTGATAATCCCAATTACAGCAAGCACTAGCATTAACAAACTTCCAATTGGCAAGATTAATAACCACCCAATAATTGGAATTATTGTCCCAACAATATAGACTGCCATCGCAGTTAGAAATAGAACAAGTCCCTGATTCGCATGGTACATAGCAAATTTTGAATCCTTTGCAGCAAGAAGCGGTATGAAAAAAATAATATAAGCTAAGATAGCCATACCCTTATTTTCTTTCACATCTGCGGTTTCCTCTTGTGGTTGCTCTTCCTGTAATTCCTCTTGTGGTTGTTCTTCCTGTAATTCCTCTTGTGGTTGTTCTTCTGTTTGTTCTTCCACCACTTCTTCATTTGCATCCTCTGCATTTATTTCTTCTGGCATAATAAACACCTCCTTAAAAAGTTTTCTGTTACTTTAGTTACCTTTTATAAAGTATGGGGAAAAAGTATCAGTTATTCGCTTTCTTAAAATTACTTGGTTCAATATTATGATTATGACAAAATAAGTTGTCAGGATCATATCTTTCTTTAATCTCTGATAACTTTTTATAATTTTCAGCGTAAGTGTTTTTCGTTATTTGCTCTTCTGGTTTTACACCGTTCAAATAAGAAGACTTTACATAAGAATATGGTAACAACTTCTCGTACATAGCATCTATCCACCCTAAATCTTCGCTAGAACCATCTTTCGGAACTTCTCCATCAATGATGAGGAGAAAACGTGCATCTCTAACTGCAAAAGCCGTATGGTGAGATGAGACCCTATTTGCCTCACCATGTAAAGCCCAAAGTTGTACCATTACCATAGGTAACTTGGAATCATCAATGCCTTTTATAAGTATATTTAATACTTGATCATCTAGTTCTTTAAAAAATAATGACGTACCATCCACTGGTAACCCTGTTGGTACCATGGGATCTAGTTTCTTTTGCAGTGCAGTATATGGCATAACACCTGTAGAATCTATTAAGGGCTCCGCCAAATTACGTAGCGGCTTTACAACTTCCTCCCCTTTTTCTGGATTACCACTATACATACCTGAAATAGTAACGACCCGTTTGTTATGAAGATGTTCTGGTAGAATAGGGGCTGGAGGAAGTTGAATAATTGCCAGGTTTACAGAAACTTCATCTGGTGCATCTTCCATATACTCTTCTAAATTTCGTATAATTTGTTTCGTATCCTTATAATCATACATGACATCAATTGCTAATACTTCCGGACCAACTGCATGAAGCTGAAATATAAAACTTGTTACGACACCAAAGTTTCCACCGCCACCACGGACTGCCCAGAAAAGTTCAGGGTGCTCATCCTTATCTGCATAAATTACGTCCCCTGCAGCTGTTACCATCCTGACAGAAATAATATTGTCAGAAGTCAATCCATACTTGCCGCGTAAATACCCAAAGCCACCACCGAGTGCCAATCCTGCAATTCCAGTTTTTGATACAGTTCCAGTCGGTGTAGCTAATCCATAATGTTGCGTTTCAGCATCAACATCCGCAAGTGTTGCTCCACCCTCTACTTCTACGAATCCCCTTTTCGCGTCTACGGCAACTGCATTCATGCTGGACAAATCGATCATTACCCCATCATCGCACACAGCAGTTCCCGCAAGATGATGGCCACCTCCGCGAACCGATATTTCTAGATTCTTTTTTTGGGCATAGATAACAGCCGACACAACATCCTCTTCGGACTTACACTCGAATATTGCAGCAGGATATCGATTAATTAATCCGTTCCATACCTTTCTTTTCTCTTCATAAAGCTCATGATCTGGTAAAATAATATGGCCAGTTTGTAACTTTTCTTCCATTTACCGAGCCCTCCAAACATTTATATCCGGTACTATGTACTTTAAAGGTAATAGAATCGTATCATAGCTCTGCATTTCTGTAATGTATACTTGAGTATATATTTTTGACCTTAACATCCCAGGTGAATCAGTTTGGACTTAAATTCCAGGAAATTTTTGTGTAAAAAGAAAGGACAAAAGTGCAAGCGCCCTTACAGGTAAGTTCGCCACGTCCTTGAAAAAGAAAAGCACTTTTTCTTCGTGCGATGCTTTTCAGGGGAGCTTTCACACAGTCAATAAATTATTTACAGAATCCTGATTTTATAGTTTTCTAAACCATTAACAAAAGATGAAGAGCGTTATAAAAACGCTCTTCATCCCTACATGTAATTCTTATATTCAATTCAATTTAATTTAATCCTTAGTAGGAGCCTCTTTTAACTCTTCTCCATTTTTCCCTTCATAACGTAATCCCCATCCAGTAAGTGCTGCAATAAGCATAACGATTACGAGGAACCAACCTTGGAAAACGAATGGAAATACGGCTGTTGGCTCAACGATCGGTAACCACGTATACGTTTCCTGCATGGTTCTGATGGTTGACCACCCTAATAATACTGGTGCTCCCCACGGGAAGATATACCCTAGAGCCGATGTTACTGCATCAAGCATATTCGCCCGTCTGTAACGATGTATTTTATACTTTTCACCTAGCTCTCTAACGAATGGTGCTGCAGCAATTTCAGCCGCTGTGTTAATGGTAATTGCGCTATTTAGTAAAGCAACTATTCCCCAGATTGCAAACTCTGCCTTACGAATGGAACTTCTAATCCATTTAACAAGCCCCTTCGTAATTGCTTCCATAGTACCACCCAGTTTTAATAAATGGGCAGCAGCAACAATTAACAGAATAAGAATTGCCATGTTAACATAGCCTGTAATCCCGTTAATTAATGCACCTTCCACAATCGCATCAGATTCTGGGTTGAAACGGATGATATCTCCCAATGTTCCTAGGTTTAAAAAGACAATAAGTGGTATCGCAGAAATAATCCCCCACGTTAATGACGTAATTAAATGGTGTCCTGATAATGCTAATATAAGTACTAACACAAATGGCAGCAGCATAATCAAACCACCTGGGCTTGTTGATGCGATCATTTCATCCAATACAGCCTGATCAGCCTGTGCTGATCCACCGCCACCGAATATTGCAAATAGTATTGTTGAAGGAATTGCAGCCACAACAGCATATTTGAAACGACTACGAACAACGCCTGGCACATCTGCATCCTGTGTTGTAGCAGAAACAATTGTCGTGTCAGAAACAGGTGCTAAGTTATCACCAAACACCGCACCAGCTAGAATTGCTGCGAACATGATAACCGGGTCTGCCCCAACTGCTATACCTGCTGGAAACATAAGCGTACAAAAAGCTACTGTCGTACCATAACCAGTACCAACTGCTGTCGAAAAAGTAGCTGCTAGTAAAAAGGTCAATGCCACAAATAACCCACCAGTTAATCCAGTAATTGCACCAATCCACACAAGTCCTTCGACTAATCCACCAACCTGAAGTACTTGAGCGAACATGCCAGCATAGAACCATGCCACCATTGCAATAACCCCAACCGGTTGAGCCAATCCATCAAATAATCCTTGTGCGTAATCAGCCCACTTACTTTTACAAAACAACAAACCAAGTGTTAGTCCAATAACTGCCCCCATTACTAGACCAATTTCAGACGATAACTGAAGAACACTTATTGTAATAGCCCACACCACGAAAAAGACTAATGGGACTGCTGCCCCGAAGGCACCTAACCTAAAATCTAACCTAGTGATCTCTTTTTCTCCGGTTGCCCTTTCTAATTCTTCATTTTCAGACATTTTCTCCCTCCTAGTTTGTATAAATTCACCAATTTAAAAATGCTCCTGAATCGAATAAAACGTATTGATTTAATAAAATGTCTATTCTTGTCTAACAGTTTATCACAAAAATAATTTTATTGTCATAAAATATACACAATTACATTTTAAAGTAATAAAGAAGTGGTTCGGATTACCCAAAACCACTTCTTCAATATTATAAAATTTGAACCCTGTGGGTAATTGATTGACTGTGTAAGCCGTGTCCAGCTATGAGCGCACAAGATAAGGAATGCTACGACAGCGAAACACCCCACGAAGAAAAAGTTCTTTTCTTTTTCAAGGACGTGGCGAACTTAGCCTGTAAGGGCGCTTACGCTTTTGTTCTTATATCTACATTAACTATTCCTTCAACTTCGACAATGCATCTGCCAAGGCGTTATTTTTAAAACCATCATCTTGTTTCTTCAAATATTTATTCACATCTTTTTTCGACACTTTATGCTTTTTCTCACGATCCTTCCGTGCATTAAATGTAGATAGCTTTTCCCTGTGTCCACATTTACACATAAACATTTGCCCTTCTCCTTCACCACGAAGCTCGAGGCGTTTATGGCAATTCGGACAGCGTGCGTTCGTTTGTTTTGCTATATTTTTTTTATGACCACATGAACGATCCTGACAAACCAGCATTTTTCCGTGTTTATTTTTGATTTCCAGCATAAGTTTTCCACAATCCGGACATTTGGTTCCAGTCATATTATCATGTTTAAATTTCTCGTCACTGTTTTTTATTTCTTGTACGACATCTTTTGCATAGCCTTTCATTTCGGAAATGAATCGATCTTTGTTTAGTTTTCCTTCTGCAATTTGACCGAGCTTTTGCTCCCATTCCGCTGTCAAAGCAGGTGACTGTAAATCTTCCGGAACTAAGTCGAGCAATTGCCTGCCTGTCGAGGTTAAGAAAATATGCTTTCCTTTCATTTCCATATACATATTATTGAACAGCTTTTCAATAATATCAGCACGTGTTGCTACAGTACCGAGTCCACCTGTTTGATTAATGGTATTAGCTAAATGCTTCTCCTCAGAGCTCATATAACGCACTGGATTTTCCATCGCCTGCAGCAGTGCGCCTTCGGTAAAACGTTCAGGTGGCTTCGTTTCACCCTGAGTCATGGAAACACGCACGTCAGAAAATGTATCTCCTTTTTCTACAGCCGGTAAACGTTGATCGCCACTATCTTCCGAATCATCAAAGCGATTATCGTAAATTTCCTTCCACCCTTGTTTCTTAACTATTTTACCTTTTGTTACAAAACGTTCATGTTCGATTTGCGCTGTCAATGTAGTCTGCTCAAACTCATGCGGATCAGACAATACAGCTAAGAATCGCTTCACAACTAAATCATAAATCTTGCGTTCTTTATCATTCAACTCACTTAACATCACTGATTGTTCTGTAGGTATAATCGCGTGGTGATCGGATACTTTTGTATCATCAACAACTGATTTCGGAAGCTTCATATCACGTTTGACCACTTTTCCAGCAAAACGCGCATACTGATCAACTCCACAAGCCTTAACACGATCTTTTAATGTTGGCACGATATCCGTTGAAATTACCCTTGAATCTGTACGTGGATAGGTTAAAACTTTATGTTGTTCGTAAAGCTTTTGCATCAGGGATAACGTCTGTTTTCCTGAAAAACCAAAGATTTTATTCGCATCACGTTGTAGCTCTGTTAAATCATACAATTGAGGAGCATGTTTCTTTTTATATGTTTTCTCAACATTTACGACTTTTGCCGGTTTATTTTTCAGCTGCGATAATAGTGCATCAGCTTTATCCTTAGAAAATATCCGACTATTATTCTTCGCATCTTGCCATGTCAGGGAGAATCCTTTAGCTGTCTTTGCTTGAATTCCATAAAACTTACGGGATTGGAATTGCTGTATTTCCTTTTCTCTTGCTGCAATCATGGCAAGTGTTGGTGTTTGTACACGACCAGTTGAGAGTTGTGCGTTAAATTTAGTTGTCAGTGCTCTTGTTGCATTCAACCCTACATACCAATCCGCTTCAGAGCGGGCGACGGCTGATAAATATAAATTTTCATACTTCCCACCAGGCTTCAGCTGTTTGAAACCATCACGTATTGCTTTATCCGTAACAGAGGAAATCCAAAGTCGTTTCACAGTTTTTTTCACACGAGCCTTTTCCAGAATCCATCGTGCTACTAGTTCCCCCTCACGGCCTGCATCAGTAGCAATAACCACTTGATTAACATCATTTCGATTTAATTGCGTTTTTACTATATTAAATTGCTTACCTGTTTTTTTAATAACAACCAGTTTTAAATGGCCTGGCAGCATAGGCAAATCGTCTAAGCGCCACGTTTTATATTTATCTTCATATACTTCTGGGTCAGCTAGTGTAACTAAATGCCCTAGCGCCCATGTCACAATATAATTAGAACCCTCGATATAGCCATTGCCTTTCTTGGTACAATTTAACACCCTTGCAATATCTCTACCGACAGATGGTTTCTCTGCTAATACAACGGTTTTACTCATAAAAAAAATCCTCTCTGTAGTTAAAAAACATCTAGGACTACTTTACCATATTTTCTACTTCATAGCATTAGGCCAACACAAGCACATCTCACTCACTTATCCATACAATAATTTAGAAATATATATAAAGGATTGGTCGGTATGCTTTTTTATACGGGATTTTTTATTTTAGTAATTGCGGTAAGTTTAGACAGTTTTGGGGTTGGTATCACCTATGGCATGAGGAAAATACGAGTACCATTTAACGCGCTCTTCATTATTATGCTTTGTTCTGGATTGACGGTTCTTGCTTCCATGACGATTGGGGAGTTACTCAGTAGCATTATCTCTGAGGGTATGGCTAATGTAATTGGCGGTAGTATTTTAATTGCATTAGGTATTTTTTGCCTATTTAATGTAATTCGATCGAAATTACAATCTGTAGAGGATCATGTTAAACACGCTCACCAGGAAACCAAAAGATTGACTCAGATAAAAACAGTTATAAAAGAACCACAGCAAGCAGACTTAGACCACTCTGGAACCATCTCTATAAGCGAAGCACTTATCCTTGGCTTTGCACTTGCATTGGATGCATTCGCAGCTGGTCTAGGTGCAGCAATGCTTGGTTACACACCATTACTAACAGCCATTTCAATCGCCTTAATGAGCGGCATATTTCTGTATTACGGAATAAACACAGGAATTATTTTATCCAAAAGTAAACAAATGGAACAAATGACTTTCCTACCCCCATTATTGCTGATCGCCCTTGGCATCATAAACATGTTGTAAGTCTTATTGGTTCAAGTCAAATCGCTTTCCTTTTACCAAATAAATAATACCTTCAGATATATTCGTCGTATGATCAGCAATTCGTTCCAAATATCTGCATATGAATGCTAACTGTGTTACTTGTGAAATGTGTTGCGGATTTTGCGTCATATATTCCAGCAATTCCTTAATCAAACTACCATACATTTGGTCTACATGATCATCTGTGTCTGCGACTTCTTTCGCTTTATGAATATCCTCCTCATAATACGCAAGTAACGACTTTTCTATCATCTGTTGTGTAATATCCACCATCTCAGGTATTCTATCCACTGGAATCATTAACTGCTTTTCACCAATTCGAATCACTGACTTTGCAATATTAACAGCAAGGTCACCTATTCGTTCAATATCGGTTGTTATTTTTAAGGTTGTAATTAACTTTCGCAGATCTGTGGCAAGTGGTTGCTCTTTAGCAATAAGCCATGTTGCTGTTTCGTTAATTTCTTCTTCAAGTACATTTATCTTATAATCATCATCAATAATTTGTAATGCCAGTTCAATATCTTGATTATTTAATGCACGAATCGATCGTTCTACTGCCGTATTTGCTAATTTACCAAGATGAACCAACTGGGACTTTAAGTCGTCCAATTGTTCGTCAAAATTTTCACGAACTACCAATCTATTCACTCCCTTATATTATTATCCGAATCTACCAGTAATATAATCCTCTGTTCGTTTATCTACTGGATTCGAGAATAGCTGATTTGTGTCTTCAAATTCAACCACTTCTCCATGAAGAAAAAATGCTGTCTTATCAGAAATACGAGCTGCTTGCTGCATATTGTGTGTAACAATAATGATGCTGTATTCTTCTTTTAATTTCTGAATTAATTCCTCAACCTTTAATGTAGCTATCGGATCCAGTGCTGATGTTGGTTCATCCATCAAGATCACATCTGGTTCAATAGCTAAACACCGTGCAATACAAAGGCGCTGCTGTTGACCACCTGATAATCCAAATGCATTTTCATTCAATCGATCCTTTACTTCATCCCATAGTGCTGCTTCACGAAGGCTTTTTTCCACAATTTCGTCTAATATTTTTTTCTTTTTAATCCCGTGTATCTTAGGACCATAAGCTACATTTTCATAGATTGACTTTGGAAATGGATTCGGTTTTTGAAATACCATACCCACTTTGGTGCGTAGTTCTTCTACTTTATATTTCGAGTTAAGAATATCTTCTTGATTATAATAAATGCTTCCCTCCATGTTTACAGTTAGAACCATTTCAACCATCCGATTAAGCGCCTTGATAAACGTTGACTTTCCGCATCCAGATGGCCCAATTATTGCCGTAACTTTATTTTTCGGTATTTCCAGTTGAATTTCATGTAATGCTTGTGTCTCGCCATACCATAAACTGAAGTTTTCAATCGAATATATGCTTTTCTCTGGATTTTTTATATTAGGTTGTATATCTACATTTTTCTTTTCCATTACCATATTCAATGTGTACCCTCCCCTTAAACTCTTATTGATTTCTAGAATGGGTTTATATATATCCTTACATTTTCATGTTACAAAAGATTTATTAAGAAAGAATAAATTGAATGTAAAAGTTATGTAAATTTTAAATCCCGCAATCGTTACTAAACAGGAAATGAAATTGATGCAATTCCAATAATAAATGAGGATAAAGTCGTCACTAACCTGAGTAACTCAATTAGTACTTAACATGGTCAAGAAAACCAAATAATTCTTAAACAAGAAGTAGAAAGCAGCCCTCTGATCGAGGAATTATCCAATTTCGCTGGGAAAAATACTTCCATAAAAGGATTGTTATTAGAGCCCCTGCATACTTTTGGATTAATGATGGAATATGTACATTATCTATTAACAAATGAATTAAACAGTATGAAACAGGAGCAAATTCCAAAGCAAACAGACCTAAACACGGAATAAACGCACGAAAGCGCGGAATTCCAGTCCATTAATGCGGAATAATCGATAAAAGCGCGGAATTATTATACTAATCGCGGAATAACCGGACAAATCCGCGGAATCAACCATGCAGTCAGTTGCCAACGTAAACTGCATCCGTCCCTTCAAGCTAAGTACGCCATGTCAAGTGTGTCGGTTCTGGACATGGCACATAGTCTCTTAAACAGGAACCTTGAAAGGCACGACCTGCTTATGCCTCGAGTGTCTACACGCTTGTACTGGACGTGGCTTAAAACAGTTAATAAATTATTCGCAGGCTCCACATTTTATAGTTCCTTAAGCAAACAAAAACTGCTAATCAAGACTAACATCTCGAATAGCAGTTCATTTTAGATTTATAACATTGAAATAATCCAACCAATGACCACAATTGCACCAATCACCATTAATATCGTACGTATCATTACCTCACCCTTTCATGAGCTCTTTAAATTATTCGTACACATAAATTTACCCACATAAATTTAAATGAAAACATGTGTATTAATAAACTAACGTTAAGCAAGTATATTCAAGAGTACGGTTACAGATACAATACTAATAAGTGTGGTTACGAGTGTAATACTCGAAACCAGATCTGGTTCTGTGTCAAATTCAATCGCAAACATGGTTGTCGTCGCAGCACTAGGCATTGCTGCAACAATAACGATTACCGACCCGATTATCGGATCAACCGGTATGATCCAAATAAATAAAAAGGCAAGCGCCGGAGACAACAACATGCGAGTCACTACAGCAGAAGAAATGACCTGCCAATTAAAATTCAACGATGTAATGGACGCAAGTTGCATGCCAAGCATCACCATCATGAGCGGAATTGCTGCATCCCCAACCATCGTTAACGTAGAATAAGCTGCACTCGGAATTTCCCATGGGATTGCTTGGAGAACAAACGCTAGAATTGCTGCATATGTCGCAGGCATTTTAAAAATAGTTTTAAACGCTCTTACAAATCCACTCGTACTTCTAGACGCGTAATATACTCCAAAAAAGTTCATGATCAACGACTGAAGCACCATAAAGAACACCGCATATGGAATTGCAGCCTCACCCAGACTAAAAATCATTACAGGTACCCCATAATTACCGCCATTCATGAATGCCGTCGTTAAAATAGAGCCACTTTCAACAGATTGTGGCCATTTAAAAATATATGCTAAAACTTTATTCACCATAACCATTGCAAACAATAGAAAGAAAGCAAATATAATAATAATCGTATATCCCTGATTAAACGAAGACTCATATAGTGATGTAAATACTAATGCTGGCATAAAGATATAGATGGATGTAGTTGCAAGTGACTTCACATCAAGAACTCGAATGCGTTGCAATAAAAACCCTACGCCAAACACAGCGATAATCGGTAAAACAACTTCAAAAAATAATTGCATATTGACAACTCCAGTGACTTAAATATTCTATAAGTCTACCATATTTACAGTTGTCTCCTCTAGTTTGAGGTAGAATTAGAAAAGCGCAAGAAAAACCAAGGCACCTACCATAGGTGCCTATGTGTTTATTTTAGTATAGATTTAGCGCATCCAAACCAATTTCAGCTAGTTTGATCTGCCCTTCTATGGTTGGATGAATATCTCCAGGAATTACATATTTCGCTTGTTCCTGACCAAATGCTAAATATGCATCTGCCAAGACAACATCCCCATACTGAGCATTAAAATAAGTAGCTATTGTTGTAAACTGTGTATTTATTCCCGGCAGTACTTGTGAACCAATCAAATGTAAAGGATCATCTAATTGAAATGGATTATAAACATTGTAAATTACTATAGGAGCATCAGTTAGTGTACGAGTTTCTATGATAATTTCACCAATATTTCCAAACAAGTTACTGTCTGTAATTTCTTCCTGTAAAAAATCCACAAATTTAACCGGATCTCCCCCACTCTTAAATTGAGCAACTTCTAAAGCTTGCAATAGATCATTATTACCAATATTCAAGGTAATATAATCCGCGTGACGAACTGCTTGGCGAAACTTTTGATCGGATTGCAAAGATGATAGCATTTGTTCTGTTTTCCAACCTGGCTCACTAAGGTTACGCACCCGTACATCACCATCGTCCCCGATCAGATACGGAAAGGCATACTTGGAAGTAGAGGCATTGTCGTTCTTAGTAAGGTTATATCCGTATGGAATCGAGTCACCTAGGGATACAAGCGACTCCTTAGCGTTTCCACTCTTTGCGAAAGTAGAAGTGGAAAATAGCAAACTAACAACTAAAAGTAATACCAACATTTTAACGATTCTCATAAAAAACACTCCCTTTTTTATAATCTCGTACATTATAGACGGTTCAGGCATATAAGTCTGTCGAATCTTCGTCGGGGAGAAAGAACAAAAGCGCAAGCGCCCGTTTAGCGACGTATGGGCTGGACTTATCCGCATGAGATAAAGGAAACACGAAGAGCGGTAGCGATTCGATGTTGACTTATCGTAAGGAGGATCAGGAAGCCCACTAGTCGCTGGGCGCTGGAGCTGAACGCGGCTTACACAGTCAATAAATTATCCACAAGCTGCTAATTTTATAATTTCCTAGACTAAAATAAAGTAGCAGGTACAATAACGATGCACCCACTACCTTAAACATTATATAATTGGTTTAACTACTTGCAGATGATATTTTATTTGATCACGCAATGAACTCTTCAAAAACTTATAGTTCCATCTTTTTTGCGATAATCTGTTTCATGATTTCATTGGTTCCTGCATAAATGGATGACACTGCTACGTCACGGAACCTTCTAGCAATCTCATATTCTTCTATATATCCGTAGCCTCCGTGTAATTGTAAACATTCCCCAGCCACTTTTTTGGCCAAGTCAGTAGTCCACCATTTAGCCATTGATACTTCTGTTTCAATCCGTTTATCTGCCATATGTTCTTCGATTAACCGGTCAACAAAATTCCTGCCGATCTCCATTTCAGTTTTTAATTCGGCAATTTTAAACTGTGTATTTTGAAACTTACTGATACTTCTACCAAATGCTTTTCGTTGCTTCACATACTCAATCGTCTGGTTCAACATCGTTTCTGCAGAAGCTATACTCTGAATAGATACTATCAATCGCTCCTGCTGTAATTTATCCATTAAATAGTAGAATCCTTTACCTTCCTCACCTAGTAAGTTATGTGCTGATACCCGTGCATCATCAAATATAAGTTCTGTTGTATCACTCGCATGCTGTCCGATTTTATTTAGCTTTTTTCCTTTTGAAAATCCAGGGGTTCCTGCTTCTACAACAATCAGACTTATCCCTTTATGAGGCGGGGTTGCGTGTGGATCAGTTTTACATACAACAACCACAAGATCCGCTAAATATCCGTTTGAAATAAATGTTTTTTCACCATTTAAGATATAATCGTCTCCGTCTTTTACTGCTGTTGTCTGTATGGCAGCCAAGTCTGACCCTGTACCAGGTTCTGTCATGGCGATCGCTGAAATTAAATCACCATTTACAGCTCCAGGCAACCAGCGTTCCTTCTGTTCTTCTGTGCCATAGGAATCAATATAAGGGATGACAATATCACTATGAAGTCCAAATCCTACTAATCCCACGCTGACTTTATCAAACTCTTCTGAGATGACGACGGAAAAACCAAAATCAGCATTGGCTCCCCCATATTTCTCATCAAGCCCGGGACAAAGGTAACCCTGTTCCCCAACCTTTTTCCAAAATGACCTTGATACTTGCTTGTCATCTTCCCATTGCCTAATGAAAGGCACTGCTTCTCTTTCCAAAAATTTCTTTAGGGATCGGCGAAATATATCATGCTCTTCTTTTAGAATTTTCCGTTCCATAGTGACCTCCTCGTTTGATTTTGTTTATTTTATGTAGACTTGTTAACGTGGTTGCATTCTGATTGCCCCATCTAAGCGGATTGCTTCACCATTTAACATAGGATTTTCAATAATGCTCTGAACTAGCAATGCATATTCATAAGGATATCCGAGTCTTGATGGAAACGGTGTCATTTTTTCCAATGCATTCCGTGCGTTGTCGGGAAGACCTGCAACTAACGGGGTTTCAAATAAACCAGGGGCAATTGTCATCACTCTGATGCCATGTTCTGCCAAATCTCTTGCAATTGGTAAAGTCATCCCTGTAATGCCACCTTTTGAGGCACTGTATGCCGCCTGGCCAATTTGCCCTTCAAATGCAGCAACTGATGCTGTATTGATAATTACTTCTCTTTCTTGATTGTCATTTGGTTGATTTTCAGACATTTTCGCAACAGTCAATCGAATAACGTTAAACGTTCCAATCAGGTTCACTTCCATCACTTTTGAAAAAGACTTTAAGTCATGTGGCCCTTTTCTACTCCATGTCTTTTTGGCCGCCCCAATACCTGCACAATTAACAAGCATTGTAATGTTGCCTAAGGTTTCTACTACTTTATCCAGTGCAGATTGCACACTTGATTCATCTGTAACATCGGTTTAAATAAAACAAACGTCATTTCCAAGTTCCTCACGGAGCTGAATTCCTTTTTCCTCTTGTAAATCCAGGATAGCAACCTTGGCACCCTGTGAAACTAAATTACGAACAGTGGCTTCTCCAAGTCCTGATACTCCACCTGTCACAACCGCAGTATTATGCTTAAATTCCATCTTTTCTTCCCCCTTTTATGAAGTATGTTTTCTCTTGTCTGTAATAAGAATCTGCATTAAGTACTCAGAAATCATTGTTGCTATTTCTGTCTTATTCATTTTCCCTTCATACGAATACCATTGTGTCACCCAGTTCATCGCACCTAATATAATGTTCCTGACGATTTTTATATCCACAGATACAAAATCACCCTTATCTATTCCTTGTACAATTAGCTGATCAAAACACATCCCATATTCATCTCTCAAGCGGAAGATCTCATCCAACTGACTGGTAGAAAATATTTCTTCAGGATTAATCATCAGTTCAAAACCAGATTTTTCACTTATCAAGTATTCAATATGTACTATCATTGCTTTTCTTAATATATCTGACACGGGTAAGTCCAGTTTTTGAATGTCATTCATATTTGTAATACTTTGATGCAAAATCATTAACTGAATTTGATATAACAAATCCTGTTTATCTTTGAAATAATAGTAAACAGACCCCTTTGTCATGAGCAGTTTGGAGGCGATTTCCTCCATAGTAGTCCCATGATAGCCTTTCTCAGATAAGATACTAACGGCTGATCTGATGATTTCCTCTTTTTTCTTTGCTGACTTTCTTTCACGTAATGACAACTGTTGTTCACTTCCTCTATTAAAATCTACTACTTTTAATTAAATACATTCTATAAGTTTATTTTTTGAATGTCAAGTTAATTTTTTGATAATTTAAATTACTTATGCTCTGCCGTAAGTATAGGAAAGTTTAATAATGCAACCAGAACACCAGAATTACATTTAACTTTATTTGATAAGGAGATCGCATCATTTACTAGTTCTTTACTTCTATTAATATGTGTGGCATAGATTTTAGAAGGTGGAATTTCATATTCTTCCAATATCTCATGTAAGATTGTTAAGCGATCTGCCCCAGGTCCAACATGGAAATGAGTGAAACCAGCCTTACTGCTCAGCAAGTCATCAATTCTGGCTTCGGCAACGAGCTTTGCTATTTCATGAACAGTGGGCTGTGCTGACCTTGAATCCGAAGTTGCAATCTCTCCTGCACCAATAACTTTGTTAATTAAAATGATGTCGTCCTTTACTGACGAAGTAATCGTTGGAGTTGGGACATGATAATTCCCGTTATAAATGTAAATAGTAACACCCTCTTTCTCCAGTCCGCGCGCTTTGGCCAGTAAAGAAGTCATATGCCTGGTTGTCCCATCTGTCCATAAAAGCCCAATTACTGTGGTGATTCCGGATTTTACAATATCACTTTGCTTATGTTGATCTGACGGCTGGAGAGGATACATGTGATTGGCTTACGTATTAGAAAGAAAATGGCGGAAATATAGAACAGTTAACTATCTCTTCTGATGGAAATGGCAGTTTACCCAAATTTGATGCAGATGGAAAGCTTTCTGGCCTAGGTGTTGCCAGCCAGCAGACGTAGTTTAACCAAGTAGTTTCTGCTGTGAAGGAGCATGGATTACAACTTGAGGATGTTCTTCCGCTTATACACGGAACACAGCTGATGCTTTATGTTTTGAATCAAAAGGCAGTTTGAAGGAAAGTTCTGATGCAGATGTGCTGATTTTGGAAAAAGATACACTTGAAATTGCACACGTTGTTGCAAAAGGACAACAGATGATTAAGGACAAAGAAGTGATTGTGAAGGGAACTTTTGAGTAATATAAAAGAAAAACCTGATGCGAATCAGTTTTTTTCTTATTCACTATTTTTTTATCCAATTGGACTCTAACTGAACAACTGCATCTTTTAATAGTTAAAAATAGGGCATCTCTTCTCAACGGTTTCTTTTAATTTCCTAAGCTGATCATCGTTTTCATTTGTTTTCACAGTGACATTTATTTTAACCATTTGAAAGTAGGTTGTCACATCTTCTATAGCCCTGAATCCACGCGGGTCCAGTGTAGCATCTGCAGAAAAATCCAATCCACTGTATTCAAAATCCTGCTCTTTTGCGGCATAGGAAACAATAATCGATGTACATGTAGATAATGCGCCAAGCAGGTACTCAAAAGGATTCCGACCTCCATTGGTATCTAACAAGCCGTTCAGGTTCATTAACGATAAATGGAGCTAAATCCCTTACATTAACAGAGTTTTTCAAACCTGATTCAAGTCATCAATTTAAAAAAATTTACTATCCAACATAATAAAGGTGAATCGAAAACCTAATGGGAAGTGGACAATTTGAAAAAAATCACCTTTGTACTAATTATTTTGATTATCGTGTTGACAGCCTATGCGATACAAATGGAAGGAAAAACGCAAGAACTCGCGGAGACGCTTGAAGTAGATACAAACAAAATTACCAGACTGACTCTCTCTACTCCTACTGTAAGCAGCTATAATAGTACTAAGAAAAAATAGATGCATTGATCGATTATCTAGACCAATTCGAATACAAAAAAAGTCAGAGGAAATGAACCAGACTATTTGCCTATGAAAGCAAGTATGATTTATTTAATGAAAACAATAAATCCGATTTCATTGTTCTATTTGAAGACAAAGTAATGATAAGTCACACCATTTATGAGTTGAAGAATGAATTATTTAAAAATGATCTCATAATTAATTTTTATAATCTGATTGCTGACTAACATTCCCATCTTCTTTCAAAGCAAAACACAAAAGCGTACAATGGTCAAACCGCCCTGTATCAAGTCCAGTAATAATGTCTATCTTTTTCAATCGATAGATTAACGTATTTCGGTGTATGAATAATTCTTTTGCAGCTTTACTGACGTTCATGTTGTTAATGCAATACGTTAAGAAATCACGCTTAAGCACAGGGTACGCCTCATTGTGTAAAAGCGGTCTTAAGCGCTGTACCAACATCCTCCCCATTTTTGCATCTATGTGATTAGGCAGCATTTCAAGCAAAATGTCCCAATCGTAATAGGTTAATATTTTCGGTGTAAGATCCAATTTGTTTCCATAGTTAATAATCGAATCAGACTCACGATACGATTGATCCATATCCTCAATAGAAGACGCTATGTTTCCAGATGCAACAATGGCGTTATGTATATTATAAACCTGAAACATTTCAAGCAAATGCAGGCTTCGATTCCTGAATTCTTCCATGAACTGAAAATAGCCATCCTCACCATTAACATATTTCAAAAAAACGATTCGTTCAGTGTTAAGAAAAGCACAAACGTTTTGTGGATCATTATCAAACGCACGGACTACACAATCCAGTAGTGCCTTTTTAAATCGGTTGGGTGCAATTGTATGATGCTTATTCTGTACATTCTTTAGGAAGGAATCACCAATATCAATTGTTATGCAGATCCGATTACAATTTGCCTTAATATGAAGCAATTTACAGTAGTGGTTAAGCTGTTCCTGGTTCACGGATCTGTTCAATAGAATATATTGTACAAACGATTCCAGTGTCATGGATTCAAGGTTTTCAACTTGTAAATGAAGTGTTTCCTGCCACATCATCTCAACGTATTTTTTTACCAAATGTGCATAAGATTCAACTTCAATAGGATCCCCTATGATTCCGAGGACACCAACAGGTCTGCCATCAAAATTAAGTGGTACAGCTACTCCTGGCAATACATTCTCCATTCTGGACGCTTTCTCTGCGGTAAAGAGAATTACCTCATTTGCATTTATTACTTCAATTGATGGTTTATGCAGTGTACCAAATCGGGTCGGGTCAGTATCTCCTAGAATATATCCTTTTTCATTACTAACACTTATAGGAAAAGAAATAATTTCTGAAACCGCTTTCACAGTGTTTTGTGCAAATTGAACAAACCCTTCCATATCAATACCCCCCATCATATTCTCTTACTTTTTTATATTAACATAATTTAGATTATTTGGAAAAGTCCGTTCTCAATTATAAATTTTTGTGTAATATGCCCATAGAATTACTAAGTTACGTACGGTATAAATAAATTAAATCTTAGGAATTATTAATTTACTGCGGGGTGTTAATTTGCAAAAGACAATGGATATCATAATCATTGGTGGAAGTGTGATAGGTTCAAGCATTGCCTATAATCTTCTGAAAGATGGTTATTCAGGTGAAATTACTATTTTTGAAAAAGATCCCATATATGAATTCTCATCAACCCCAAGAAGCGCTGGCGGAATTAGGCAATTATTCACAACTGCAATTAATATTCAAATCAGCCGTTACAGCTTACAGCAATATAAAACCTTCCCTGAGGATATGGCAATAAATGGCGAGAGAGCAGAAATAGATTTTAAGCAACGAGGGTATTTATTTTTGGCTAAAAATGAAAACCTTAATCAGCTGCAAATGCAATCCAATATACAGCGTCAGTACGGGGTTCCTTCTGAATTATTATCATGTGAAGACCTTTTAAACATTATACCTGAATTAAATACAGATGATTTGCAGGGTGGATTATATTGTGCTGAGGATGGATACCTTGATCCTTATTCTGTTATGCAAGGATATGTTAAAAAAGCAAGACATCTAGGTGCCTCATACATTTATGAACCAGTACAGACTATTTTGCAAAATGAAAAAGGTGCATCAGGAGTACAGCTTTTAAATGGTGATCAATATCATGCACCCATAGTGATCAACTGTGCTGGTCCGTGGGCGCCTGAGTTAAGCAGAAAAATTAACTGTCCCTTACCCATCATTCCATTAAAAAGACAGATCATTCAATTTGATATAGCAGAAGCTCTTTCAAAAGAATTGCCGCTTACAGTAGATCCGACAGGGGTTTATTTTCGGCATGAGGGAAAAAGTGTTATTACAGGTTTTTCCGAAAAAGTCGAACCAGGCATCGGCTTTAGATGGTCACGGGACTTTTTCATGGAACAGCTATGGCCTGTTCTAGGAAATCGGATCGATAATTTTATGTATGCAAAGATTATTAGTGGATGGGCTGGCATATACAGTCACAACACAGAAGATCAAAATGCCATTATTGGTGAACACCCGAATCTTAAAGGTTATTTTATGGCATGCGGCTTCAGCGGGCACGGCATGCAACAGGCGCCAGCAGTCGGGAAAGGTCTTTCTGAATTAATCCGCACAGGTAAATACCAAACTTTAGACTTGTCACCTCTACGATTCGAACGTTTTGCTGAAAAAGATTTGCTTATTGAAGGTGCTGTAGTTTAATAAATAGTAACAAGATACTCAGGAAGGATGGATACAATGCTATATTTAGGTAAAAAGGATATTCTGGAAGCTGTTACGATGAGTGATGTCATAGACGCCATTGATGCATCATATGAAATCTATCAATCTAACCAGTTCCAAATGCCACCTCGTATGCAGGTAAAAGATAATGACAATACGTTGCTATTAATGCCCTGTATAACAGATAAGGCCATCGGAACAAAACTAGTAACATCTTTTCCACACAATTCCGACCATCCGGTATTGCATGGACTTGTTATCTTAAATAGTCAAGAGAACGGTGAAATAATGGCTTTAATGGATGGCTCATTTATCACCGGTTTTCGGACAGGCGCGATTGGCGGGTCTGCAATCCGACATTTGTCTAATAAAGATGCATCAAAAATTGCCATAATCGGTACTGGTGTTCAAGGATTATACCAGGTAATCGCAGCATGCACAGAACGACAAATCACAGATATTTACCTGTACAATCGCTCTGCAGATAAAATTCCTTCTTTCATAAATTCCCTAAGGGAGTGGATCGAAGACAGCATTCGTATTCACCCAAAGGATTCCGCTGAAGAGGCAGTAATCCATGCAGAAATTATCATTACCGCAACAACTTCCAAAGTTCCTGTACTTCCAGATAAACCCGAGTTATTAGCAAATAGACTAATTATCGGTGTCGGTTCGTTCCAGCCTGCTATGAGAGAGTTTCCCCGCTCACTTTACCAATCAGCTGATTATATTTTTATCGACACAGTAGACGCTATTGCTGAATCAGGTGACATAGCAACGCCTCTTAGCAATAACTGGATATCACAAGAAACTGTTCTCACAATGGCAAGTTACATAGCAGCAAAATCAGAATTTAACTTTCAGGATAACAAGACCGTAGTATTTAAATCTACTGGGATGGCATTATTCGATGTTGCCGTCGCCAACCTAATCTATCAACTTGCAACTGAAAAGGAGGTCGGTATCGATCTAAATTAAAAATACTTCTTTGTTCCAGCCCCCATTTGTTATGCAAATTTATAAGGGATTACAAATAATTCAGGAGGGTTTATATGAATATTATTCTAATCGAGTTTATTCTGTACTGTTTAGCTATTTTAGCCATCGGTTATTATTTCAGCAGAAAAAGTAAGACACACTCAGATTTTCTATTAGGAGGAAAAAAATTACCTGGGTGGGCACTGGCCTTCTCGGAACGAGCGACCGGTGAATCGGCATGGCTGCTCTTAGGATATACTGGCTTCGTCTTTATGACCGGGCTTTCCGGCATCTGGGTAGCTGCTGGTATCGCATCAGGGATCATTTTTGCCTGGCTATTCCTGGCTAAAAAATTCATGCGGGAAACCAATAAATATAATGTCCTGACACTGCCAGATTATCTTGCAGCCCGTTTTGGCGAAAAGGCTAATATTATTCGCTGGTTAACAAGTATCTTAATCGCTGGATTTCTAATGTTTTATGTTGGAGCACAAATGGCTGGTGCCGGGAAAATGCTGTTTACGACATTCGGCATGCCCCCTGCTGTTGGCATTATTTTAGCTACCGTTATAATTATCATTATCGCTTTCGCTGGTGGGTTCATTTCAGTAGTTTGGACCGATATGATTCAAAGTGTCATGATGTTGATAACCTTAGTGATCTTGCCAATTGTCGCTTTAATTTACATTAACACAAATGACCTTTCCATCAGCCAGTCCCTTTTCGAGGCAGAAGGTTCTGTTAATCATTGGTTTGGTGGGCTAACTGGATTTGCTGTTGGTGTTCTTTTCTTTAACAACTTCTCCTGGTTCTTTGGTTTCTTAGGAGGACAGCCGCAGCTTAGTGCACGTTTTATGGCACTTAAAAATGAAAAAGAAGCAAACCAAGGAAGTGTTGTTGCTATCATTTGGACATTCCTTGCATATGGCGGCGCCTTTTTAATTGGAATCTGTGCAATTGCAATATATAGCCAAGGATCATTTGCTGATGTAGAAATAATCCTGCCAACAATGATTCTGGATTTAATGCCACCATGGATTGCCGGTATTCTCCTGGCGGGTGTTCTTGCGGCAATCATTACAACTGCCGATTCACAGCTGATGGTTATTACAAGTTCTGTTAGTGAAGACATCATTCACAAAGCAATGGGCATAGAGCTGACAGAAAAGCAATTAATCTGGATTTCACGTATATCGGTCGTATTCTTCGGTCTAATTGGGATGATCATAGCTCTGGTTTCCGAATCATTGCTGTATCTCGTTGTAAGTTGGGCCTGGGCGGGTGTCGGCTGTACATTGTCCCCAGCTATCTTGTTGACTTTCTTTTGGAAAAAGTACTCAAGTGCTGGAGTGGTAGCTACTGTCCTTGCAGGTTTATTTTCTACCTTGCTCTGGATCAGCACACCATTAGAAGGTATCATCACTTCCAAGTTCACAACCTTTTTCATAGCAGCTATTTTCGGTATTGTGTTTAGTCTGTTGATGCCTGACAAAAATCAACAAGTAGAGCTAGATTCAGTGGAAGAAGCACTGTAGTCATACCAAAAAGCAGTCGGAGTTAGACCACTCTCGCCTGCTTTTTTAATTTTTTCACAGACCCAATGACCACTAGGCCAAAATAGATGCACCATTTGGAAGTACATTTTGATGATGCAATGGATAAACAGCTTCTTTGGCCTTATTACGGACACCTAGCTTAATTTATGGCTTTATATTTTAAAAAACAGCGAAAAAAGTCTTCCTTAATTAAGGGAGACTTTTTTCGCAGGGACAAATTCAAAGTTTCATACATCTAACGTATTCTGGATAATATACCTTATAATGTAGTAGTAGATTTTTGATGGTCAATTTTTCTAGTAGTAACTTTAATTTTTTCCAGAAGGTGTCCTAATTTTCTTGGCAGTTAAGAAAGTTATAAATAGTGAACAAAATCTATAAACCGCGACATAACTGCCAGGTTGGTTTCCGCTGCGGGCAGTCGCATTTTAGCGGGCACGGCTTCAGCCCAGGGTACTACCTGAATCTGGTCCGCTACCTGTCAAATAGACAATAAAACTTACGAAATGAACCTTTTCCAATTAAAAAAATAGTAAAAGTTGACAAATAGCCAAATATGTGAGATTATAATCTGGTTGACAAAGTGAAGTAACAACTAAGTATATCTGGCATTCTACGTAATGTTTTTGAAGATGCTTATTCACACTGGCGCGACTGAGGGGTCGCAAGGACGTAAGAGCAGGTAGGGCTTACGTTGCTTAAGTTAGAAAATACCCAGTGGAACATGTACCGCGGTAAAGCGAAACTCCAATTATGGAAGTTTCCCACCCGATCAATTTAGTCGGGATAAATTAAAAATTAAATGACTTATGTGTTACTTTATAAATCAAAGGGGTACTCTTAGTAAGAGTACCCCTTTTCCAATTATATTTTATAAGAAAGAAGGTTTACAATTGAGCACTCATAAAGTAGGAACAATCCAAACACTTGAAGTGTTGCGAAAAATGGATACAGGATATGTTTTAGAAAATGATGTACTCCTGCATCATAATGAAACAGATACAGAACTCGAATCCGGGCAATCAGTAGATGTATTTTTGTATCAGGATAAAAAAGGACAACTAGTTGCAACGACACAATTACCTACCATTCAAATGGATACATACGGCTGGGCTGAAGTGGTTGAAGTCATACCCGGGTTAGGCGCATTCGTCAACATCGGAATCATTAAAGAAATACTCGTATCAACAGACGAACTTCCATTATTTGAAGATGTATGGCCTGAGGTGGGTGACAAGCTTTACGTAACATTGGGAAAAGATCAAAAAGGACGACTTCTTGCTCTTCCAGCAACAGAGGGAGTTTTTGAGAGAGAATTGGAATCAGCACCTGATGATCTATTGAACCAACCTATCAGTGGTCGTGTTTACCGTACTAGTAGAGAAGGTTCTGCGATCACAACAGAAGAAGGTTACCGTGGATTTATCCATCATACCGAACGTAAAGTTGAACCACGTTTGGGTGAACTAGTAAACGGACGAGTGATCGAGGTAAAGCATGATGGTACACTGAATGTATCGCTAAGACCTCTAAAACAGCACAGTATGGGTGAAGATGCTGACGCAATTTTAGCCAAGTTGGAGGAAAACGATGGTTTTATTCCATTTACTGACAAAAGTGATCCAGAAGATATTCGTGGTACATTCAACATTAGCAAGGCTGCATTCAAACGTGCACTAGGTAAACTTATGAAAGAAAGAAAAATTGAACAACGTGATGGTAAAACACACTTGCTGGACAAGTAACTAATTTTATACTTAAGGATACATTACAGCCTCTTTTTGGTGTGGTAAAGTTTTTATAGCTTTACATGCTAAAAGAGGTGTTTTTTATATGAAAATGTTTATTACTACTATTGTTATACCTAGCTTGATCATAGTAGGAGCATGTAGTGAAGAAGCCACTACATCAGGCAGTATTAGTGACTTCAAATGATAAACCTACTCAAGAAATGAAACTATATAAGACAGAAGATATGTATTATCTAGAAAACAACGGTGAATGAAAATCAATTCCCACTGAAACATCATTTGATGATCAATATGACAGTTTATATAATACCGTCGAAGAAGAAAAACTCATTAATAACGAATCATATAGTTCCCTATTTCATGTGATTGACAATGGAGATCATTATGTACTTTCCTATTCAGGATCTGATGAAGAATTTAAAAGTATCGTATTTGGAGCAAATCATACCATGCAAAATGCATTTTTTAATGATTTTTTTCATAATATGCTCATAACGGGTACTTATGAACTAACCATTAATAAAGAAACATTTTACCTGACAATTTTTGAACTAGACTTCATAGCAACAACATCAGGTGCTGCTGGAGAAGGAGAAATTAATGAAAGCAGCGATTTTTCGTTTTCCAATTTAATAGCTATGGCGGCATCAAGGTACCAGAGGATATTGAACAATCAGCCGATCCGTTAGAGTGAGATGTACATTAAAGGAAGCTTCAAGGAAGAAAAATAAATTAACTACCTAAAGAGGTGTCATATGAAAAAAATAACGGCCTTTATTTTTATCGTTCTGTTGATGTTAGTAGCGTGCAGTGATGATAGTTCAAGTAAGGATGACGACCTGGACAACGCGACGAATACAGTAGAAGATCAAGAAAACAAAGTCAGTGAAGATAATGCAGAAAACAAAGATAAGGCTGCTAAAGAGGATACAGGGGAAGAAAGTAAATCGGTGGATGCGATAGGATCTGATGCCGAACAACTATTAATTAAATCAGCAGAGGCTATGGCTGGCTTATCCAGCTTTCGAGCAAAAGGGCAATATATCGATGACAGCACCATCAATGGCCAGAATGATCGAGCAGAGACCAGCTTAGCCATAGAAATGGTTTTAACTGAATCAATTACTACTATGCATGCGCTATCGAATACCGTTACTAACACAGGTACAGGTGGAGAGATGGAAATGTACTTGGCCGAAGAAAACATGTATATAAAATCTCCAGATGAAGCGCAATGGTTTTCTATGGCAACCAACACAGACAGCGGAGAAATGTATGATATGTTTACCGTTCTTCAAGCCGACCAACTTGAAGAATACATCACCGAAAGTAATGCTTTTGAGGTTACCGATAATGGAGATCATTATGTTCTTTCCTTTACAGGTAATGATGAACAATATAAATCTGTCGTAATGGGGGCAAGTATTGCTGTTGTGAGTGACGTATTTAAGGAACACTATGAAAATATGAAAGTTAGCGGGACATACAACATCATGATCGATAAAGAAACGTATTATATGGTTGGTTACGACCTTGAATACGAATCCACAACTACCGGAGAAATGGGTGATATGGAATCCTACCATAAAGCAACCTACACACTAAGTGACTATAATGCTTACGATGAAATTACGGTACCCGAAGAAATTGTGGAAGAAGCCATTTCAATCGGAAACTAAAAAAAGACCAAACAAGCAACCATCTGTAGCATGGATGCTTGTTTTTATGTAAGATAAGCTATTGATTAACCGCTTATTTCATAATTCCGAACATGTCATCCACTTTTTCTGTCATTAATGCATGACCGTCTTCAATTCCGATATTATAAAACGTTGGGGCCAACTTCTCCATAAAAAACTCTAAAATTAACACTGCAGCAAGGTCACCAATTTTCTCGTCACGTTCTTGTTCAAAATACACTTTAATCGTTTCAACCAAACTTTCTTTCTTGTCTGTAGATAGTTCGAATTTCGGTTTCATGAGCCTATCTCCCCTTTTACTCTGACTAACAAAAGTGCAAATTCACGTGAATTTGCACTTTTTCTACATTAAATATATGGTATGTGAGCTATTTCCGCAACCGATGAAGAATTTAAAGCTTTACTCTATCTCGGTACTTTTCAATCAGCTGTTGGTTATGCTCATCTGCACCTTCTATATTTCCACTCAAAAATACGGGTGGATCAAAATTATTTTCAGCCATTATAGCAATTGATTCAGCAAGAATAGCATTTAATATTGTTGACCCAATTACGGTTGAACTCGGTGAAAAACTAACTTTAACATTTTCATGCGTCAACAAAGCATCCCCAATTGGTGCATGATTATCAATCACAAGGTCAACTGCCTCATACAGATGCTTGCCATTATGGTGACGTGATGGTTGACTTGATGAATACTCAATAGAAGTCATCCCAATAACAAAAGCACCTTTTTTCTTTGCAATTTCAGCAACATCTACTGGAACTGGATTACGCCCAGAAGTGGAAATAACAAAAATCACATCACCTTGGCGAATATCCTGATCATCCATAAATGTTTTGGCATAATCGTTTTTACGCTCAAACTGAGATGATCGTACAGCACCCTCATGCAACATCAATGGTTCATGTAAAATGGGATGAATCGGAACCAGTCCACCTGCACGATAATAAACTTCTTCGGTTAGTATGTGGGAGTGCCCGCATCCAAATAAATGAATTACTCCATCACTTTGTATGGCTTCAGCAACTTTTTGTGCAGCTTGGTTCATAACGTCATGTTCTTCTTTTTCAACGACTGCTAACAAATCATTAATTTTATTCATATATTGATTGATCATCAGTAACCCTCCAACGCGTTTAAGATTTCATTTACTTTAGATGGTATGGTTAAACCAGTATGTTTATCAATTGTCGAACCAAATATATGTGGCATAAAAAACTCAATATCAATTTCTTTAACGCTGTCAATCATTTGTTTAATATTGCTAGCATCAATTCCACCCGCAGGTTCAATACCACGAATTCCCTCTGCAGCTGCTTTTTCTGTTAGGTATATTAGTTCCTCCAAATGAAACCTTCCTTTTACAGGCATCATTTTTATACTCTCGATCCCCAAGGCCACAGCTATTTCTAAAAACTCCTCCACTGGCATTACTGCTCCTGAGATCAACTGGATCTTCCCTACTTCTCCTGATGGCTTCACAAGCGCGTTTACTAACTGACCATCTATATTATTTCCTTCTAAAAAACCCTTAGAATATGTGGCCTTTTCAAATGGCTGATTTAGGTGACCAGGTTCAGATCCTACACTGATTTCAAGTACCTTTTTCCAGTTCTCTATATTGCCACCTCCACCAAGGCCTATACTCACTGTATCTGTAACTCTCTTTAGCTCTTGAACCCTCGTAATCGCTTCATCTACAGAAGCAAAATCATCCGAAACGATGCCTGGTACAACATACCCATTTCCTGCTTCCATAATATCAGCAGCATTTCGTGCATCTCTAGCTAAAAAATTAAACAAAAACTTATCATAAAGCTTATTCTCCATAACCACTTAACAAACCTCCATCGTACAATCGACCTAATCCAATTGTGCCAGCTACCCTTCCCCACGTACCAGCTTCACCATATTTTCCAATGCCACGTCGATGATATATTTCCCTTTTTCAGTTGTAGCCAGTTTAGCATCACCTAACACTGCAGTTTCAGTGAACGCTTCCCATGGGGTCGGAGTTACATCAGCATGCATTGGAATTTCTGGTATATCTGTGATTGCCTTTTCCATCTCTACATGCTCTGGAGCTAGGTAAAGCATATAGGAGGTTTCTATTTCACATGCATGAAAGTACGTTGCGTGAGCAGATGGTGTTTCCTGAATCTCAGCAACCGCCTTACCCATTCCAGGATAAAAGAAATAGAACACCCTCATTTCAGGGCACGTTTCATATAAGACCCTTGCTGCTTCCTTTAAGGCGGTACCATTTCCTAAATGTCCATTCACCATCGCAAAAGTGGTAAAGCCTTGTTTGAAAAGACTTTCCCCAATATCTACAATAAATCGGATTAAAGATTCATTACTAACATTGATACTACCTGGAAAATTACGCAAACTCCATACTTGTCCATATGGCAAGGTTGGTAATACAAATCCATTTACACGTTCCGCCAGCTTTTCGGATAATCTTTCTGCTAACAAATTATCGGTACCCAATGGTAAATGCGGACCATGCGCCTCCACAGCACCAATTGGCAAAATAGCTATTCTGGAATGATCTATCTTTTCTTTTATATCAAATGAGTTCTCATATTGAAATTCCATCTTATTTACACCACCATTTTTTCTAGCTTACATGAACCATAGATATTTATACGATCATTATTTTTTAAATGAAAAACATCTGGCAGGATTTTCTATAAAAAATTTGTTTATTAAATGCTGACCGTCAAATCCATTCAAATTTGCTTCTTCAACGAAACGTGGCACCCATTTGCCTAAAATATTTTCTAGTCCCAGTCCATAATCATAATGCTTATAATACGATTTCCTTGCTGTATCACCGCTTACTAGTATTTGGTCCTCATAACCTTTTCTTACGAGGTCTAAAATACTCTGAATTCGTGTACTCTCAGGCGCATATTTTATTTTTGATATCCCGTCAAAACTTAGATATGCCCCTGTTGCAGCTATTTTTTCATGATAAAAAGGATCTGGATTGCGGTCCATATGCCCAAAACTAATATTTTCCAAATTTACGCCTTCACGTTTCAAAAGCTCTATCTGCTCAAAGCCCATTGTACCCGCTTCTGTGTGTGAATGCATCGGTGCCTTCGTTTCATGATGAGCTATTGCTACCGCTCGTAACGTTTTCTCTTCTAATGGCGTGATCCGATTATATCCTGTTCCAAATTTCACCTGACCACCACGGATAGTAGTTCCTTCTAGTCCCTTTTCAATCTCCTGAATGACAAAATCAGCTAATTCATGGATCGATTTTGTTTCAATCCATTCATAATACGTTTTAAAATCACCAATAACTTGCTTCACGTGTTCCGGAATTGGTGCATTCCATAGAAAGCTTTTATTAAATCCTGCTGTCCCAATAATGGTTACGCCTGTTTCCTCAGCAATTTCTTTGACAGCATTAACATCACGACCATAATCAATGGCTGTTGCATCAACAATCGTTTGACCTCCTAGATTTTTAAAGTCCAGCACATCAAGCTTAGACTTTTCCTTATCGTCAAGCAGTAGGTCATCTGCTTTTTGCTCTACCCAATAAGACGGTCTACATACAATATGTTCATGAGAATACGTAACACCTAGAGTAGACGGTTCAACATCACCATGAAATGTTCGAATGAAGCTCATAAAATATCTTCCCTTCTATATAGAAAGGGAGAGAATCAGTATCTCTTCTCCCCCGGTTTATAAATTATTTAGAGTAATAATTGTGCTAATAAGCGAATAATAGGTCCCAGAATAAACATATCTGAGTCCGCTGCCCACATAGCAGTATCTGGTACTGTACCAGGCAGAAGCATTTTTACGGTAATATATTGACCCCAAGCTACAACAGTTGCGGTAATGAAACCAGCTAGTAAAGCACCACGTACTCCACCTGTAACGTTACCAAATACACCAGCTGTTGCTGAGTGAAAGAACAACACAATCATTGTTGGAACGAATACATAGCCAACTGTATTACCTAAAATCACCAACCAGAACAGAGCCCCTACAAACGATCCCAAGAAACCTAAAATAACAGCATTAGGTGCGTAAGGGAAAACAACTGGACTATCTAAAGCAGGCTTCGCACCAGGCACCACTTTTGTTGCGATACCTTTAAATGCAGGTACAATTTCACCAATAAACATGCGCACGCCCATTAATACGACTGCAATACCTGCAGTAAACATAAATGATTGAATAATAGCGTACACGATAAAGTTTTGATCTCCAGCAGTTGCAAGAAGTTCCGCTGCTCCAGGAGTATCTTTAAATGAAATGATAATTGCACCAGATAAAAACAATAATCCCATTGTCAAGGCTGTTATAACGTTTGAATCTCTTAAGAACTCCAAGCCTTTTGGAAGCTTTATTTTTTCTGAATCATTTTCTTTGTTACCAAGTACTTTTCCTGCTAAGGCACCAAGCAATGCAACGGATGCTGATGTATGTCCAAGTGCAATGTTGTCATTACCCATAATTTTGCGCATAAATGGTTGAGTTAATGCAGGCTGAAGTGTCCAATATACACCCATAATAACTGCCAAGAAAATGACAAGCTTCCCAAATGAAACATCACCTACTGCCTGAACAACTATTCCTGCAAAAATGGTAGTTGTCCAAAACATCATATGACCTGTCAAATAAATAAACTTAAACCTTGTAAATCTTGCTAATAACACGTTAATTACAAAACCAAGTGTCATTGCCAATGTTACAGCACTTCCGTATTTAGCATTAAAGCCTTCCTGTCCCATATATTCACCAAGTGGTTCTGCTGAAAGGTTAAATACTTCCTTCCATAACGGTTCAAATACTTCCAGCGCATTTACAATCACACCAGCCCCGGCTCCGATAATTAAAAACCCAATGACTGCCTTAAATGTACCACTAACGGTTTGACTTGCACTCTTTTTTTGAAGTAACAATCCTAAAAGAACAATAAAACCTAATAAAATTGCAGCTTCGCCAAATACGTTTGTGGCAATCCAAATAACAACATCCATCTCTATTCCTCCCCATTACTATTCATTATTTATTCGCTTGCAATATTTTCGTCAACTGCTTTTTTTATCTCATCCATGTCAAAGTAATTATTTACAATAAAAACCTTTGCACTATGTCCTTCCAATCCTTCAGCAAGCTCATTACTTGTCACAATATAATCTGCCTGCATACTTGAAGCAGCAGAGACATCCGTGTGTTCGACATCTGCTTGAATACCTTTCTCTCCAAGGACTTCCTCTACATTCATTTTTAAGATCAAGCTAGTTCCTTGTCCTAATCCACAAACTGTCAATATTTTCATCATCATTTATCGCTCCATTTCTATAATTTTTTTGATTTCTTTATAACTTGTAGCATTTGTTAACCCTTCCACATTACTAGCGTTGTTTAATAGAGTTGTTAACTTCTGCAATAATGTTAAATGCTCATCACTAGAGGATGCCCCTAGTCCAAATACAAGCTGCACCGGATCATTTGATGCATGTCCAAAAACAACTGGTTCTTTAAGTTGAATGAGTGAAACAGAAGCTTCTTTAACTCCATCTTCAGGTCTCGCATGCGGAATAGCTATGTGCGGTGCAAGTACAAAATAAGGTCCATTTTCCTCATAGGCGTTAACCATTGCTTCTATATATGATGATTCAATTAAATCCTCTTGAAACAAAAGGTTGCCAGCAGCTTTAATTGCATCCTGGGCATTTTCTGCTTCTAGCCCTACCTTCACCAATTTTTCATCTAAAAACTTCATAAAACTCACACACCTATTCTTTTATTCTATCTTGTTGAATGTGCACGAATCATGTTTATGATTTGTTCTTTATTGTTTGCCTGTAGCACTTTTTCCTTATATGATTTGTCAGAAAAAAGCTTAGTCAACTGTGCCAAAGCCTTTAAATGACGTTCGTTATCACTAGGTGCCAGTACAATAAATATACGTGCTGATTTACCCATTACATCTATTGGTTCTTCTAAATACAGCATACTCATTCCTGTCATCATTACACCATCATCAGGCTTAGCGTGTGGTAGTGCAATTTGTTCAGAAATGACTACGTATGGGCCATGTTCGTTAATACTTTGAATCATTTTTTCTATATAAGTTCCTTGTATAAAACCTTGTTTCAATAATGGTTCAGAAGCCTTTTTGATTGCTTCTTCCCAGGTTGAAACACTATTCTCAAAAATAATTCTTTTATCTGGTAAGAGTTCCATTAAACTAGGCTTATTTTTCTCATTTTCAATAGCTAGAGGTGAATGTAAATACCCGCGTAATTCCTGACGTAGAACTTCTTCATCCCGAACAGTTGCATAGCGTTTAACCATATCCATAACCGTTTCCACCGAATACACTTGTTGATTTGAAGAGCTTTGAAATAAGCTGTTTACCTTTTTCAATAATTGTTCTTTGTCTTCATTATTCAGTACAGGATTCACCACAAATACCGGATTGCCTCGATCAGGTAGTCCGATCGTTGATACGATAAAGTCAACGGATAAGTCTATTTTTTCATATTCCCTTAATGAAGCTACACCGGCAATTTCCACATCCGAAAATAACCCTTTTAGCTGACTCTCAAGTAGACGCGATGTCCCCAAACCGTTTGTACAAACAATTAGTAACTTTTTACGATGCTGCCCAAGTATGACGCCTTCTTTTCGTAACCATCCTCCAAAATGCATCGTAATAAAAGCTATTTCATTTTCATTTACAGGCTGATCAATTAAATTCTCAAAGTGATGAATTACTTTTTCTGTTAAATGAAAAACCTCAGGATAATTTCGCTTCACAGAGTCACGTAATGAGTTTTCAATACTTATGCCGTATTTAATTCGATAGTAAGCTGGTTTCAAATGTAAAAGCAGATTTTGTATCATGTGCCGTTGATTCTCAAATTCAACTGCTGCATAAATTTGAAAGTCAGATACCATTTTTTCCACTACTTCACGCAGTAGCATCATCTCTTGGCTCTCAAATTGTGGACTAAAGTTATAATTAACTTTTGCACTTAGCAAATACTTGGAAAAGTAAAATTTTTCGTCTAAAGGAATAACAATATTCATGCTTTCTGCTAAGCGATCACACAACGTTTGTGCCCCTTGATGTTCATCGGTTGAATCAATTACTTCTCTTTCAACAGGGTCAATCTCTACATTCTCACCCTGTTTTATTCGCTGGATAAATACGTAAAACCAAACAACTAGGTTATTTAACACCTCATCAGTAAACTCAATCTCTATCTGTTTTTCATACTGATTAAATAATTGACGTAACCATCGCAACATCTGAAAATCGAATAGATGATAAGGTTGTACAACAGTTTCTGAATTAGAATCCATATCTGCAAGAAAGCCATACCAACCATTTTCAGGAACAACTATAGATAAATAATGAATGAGTGAGCGTCTTATATCACTTTCATCCCCATAAATCGTATAACCACTTTTCCTTTCTGAAACAAGGTTCAACTGTTGTTCATCTAACTCCACTTTTAGTTGCTTGATATCTTCAAGCGCAGTATTTCTGCTTACTTGGAAAAGTTCTTTCATATCTTCTAAAAAATAAGGTTTTTCTTGCCCTACAATATAAAGGTAAATCCATGCCCTTCGCTCTTTTGGAGAGAATTCATAGTATGGAGCATCAGAAACCATAACATTGACTGCAACTTCCTGCTTGGTGGCTTGATCTAAATACAACCCTTTACCTCGAACTTGTTTTACTTCGGATAAATTTCGCTCTTTTAACCAATAATTTATTTTATCAAGATCGTTGTATACAGTACGTCTCGATACATTAAATATTTCTGTAAGCCTTTGCATAGAAATGTACGAATCACTTTGAGAAATTTGATTCAATATCGCCATACTACGTTGATCCATAAAAAATCCCCTTCTCACCTAGCAAAGAATACTAACTAAGGAGTAGTCTACCCTTAGCTATACTATAATAAATAAATATCCCAAATATAAGACCAAATAAGCCACAGTTAAAAGTGCAAAATTGGACTGCAACTTTAATATCTCCAAATTATTGTGTTTATTGCACTTATACAGATAAGAGTTCACACTTTCTTATCTGCTAAATAAAAACGGATTTCTTCTTTTTGGCTAGAATATAGTATTTATACAAGGAGGATCACTATGCAAAGATTTGAAAACTATACATATGTACGACCAGATTTAAATCAAGAAAAAGAAAAATTCAACGACTTATTAGAAGCATTCACTAGCGCTAATTCTGTTAAGGAGCAGACCAAGGCAATAGAGGAGATAAATGCTTTTCGTAACCGATTTTCAACTCTTTTCAATCTGGTTTACATACGCGCTTCAATTGATACAAATGATGCGTTTCACCAAAAAGAACGAGATTTTTTTGATGACATGGAGCCTGAAATAACAGCATTAAACATTGCTTTCTACAAAGAATGGATGAATTCACCCTATCGAGACGAACTTGAAAAACAGTGGGGATCCCAATTATTCCAAATAGCTGATTACGAAATAAAGGGTAGCGATTCGATGTTGACTTATCGTAAGGAGGATCAGGAAGCCCACTAGTCGTTGGGCGCTGGCCGATGAAAACGCCACGTCCTTGAAAAAGAAAAGCACTTTTTCTGCGTGCGATACTTTTTCAGGGAAGCTTTCCTTATCCTGTGGCGTCATCGGCACTAGTACGTCCTGTACGTCGGAGCTGGGCGTGGTTTAAGCAGTAAATAAATTATCCACAAGCTCCTAATTTTATAATTTCCTGGACAATAAAAAAAGGAACCGAATCCCAATATAGGATTACGGTTCTTTATTTTTTAGCAGATAGGAGCATAAAACTTTCCTACTATAAAAATGCAACTAAGGATTTCGCCGTATAGCCCTTGCACTCCAGAGCATAAGGGATTCTAAGAAAGCAAAGTACGCTTACTAAGAATCCCTTTAACGATATGCCAAGTTTTCTAATTTGTTATGCTGCTACTTCATCTGGTATTGCTTTACCCCAAACTCTATTCAAGATATAGGCAAAGGCAACTAATGAAATTACACCAATTACGATTGATAGTATTGCTGATCCTGTAACCCCAGCAACCAAGAAGGAAATGATCCCACTAATACCAGCTGTAATTGCATATGGTATTTGTGTATTTACGTGATCAATTAAGTCACTCGAAGCACCCGCTGAAGATAGAATCGTCGTATCAGAAATAGGAGAACAGTGATCTCCGAAAATTCCTCCACTTAAAACGGCTGCAATGGCTAAATACATGGAAATATCCATTGAATCTGCTACCGGCATAGCTATTGGAATCATAATTGCGAACGTTCCGTAAGAAGTACCTGTTGTGAAAGCAACAATAGCACCTACAAAGAATAACAATACTGGAATAACAGCAGGTGATAGATTCTGCTCAGCTAAATCAACAATAAAAGCTGCCGTTCCTAACTCAGAAGCAACTCCGCCAATGGACCAAGCTAATGTTAGAATAATGTATACAAGCATCATACTTCTGAAACCACTAACATAAATAGACATGGCTTCTTTAAAGTTAAATAACTTTTGTTGCATACCCATTCCTAGGCCAACAATACCAGCTACAAAAGCTGCGATTAAAATCGATTGACCTCCATTTGATTCTCCAATAGCTGTTATAAAATCATTTTCCGGAAACCCACCAGTCCATAAAAATAACGGTGGAATCAAGCCAAGTAGTACGACAATTGGAACAATCATATTTCGCATTTTTGGTGTTTGCCCCTCAACCATCTCAACATCAGTCATAGAATCGTCTTGAGGTGGTTCAGCACCGTCACGAATTAGCTTCCCAGTTGTTCTCGCACGATATTCAGCCTGTGCCATTGGACCAAAATCCCACTTCATAAAAATAATGATACCTACAAGAAGTATTGCTAATATAGAATAGAAATTAAATGGTATCGTAAATATATAAGTCATGTACTCAGAGCCTGTAATACCGAGCTCTACAAATTGCGCACCAATAAGCCCCATAACAAAAACTACCCACGTAGAAACTGGTGCCAATAAACACATTGGTGCAGAAGTTGAATCCACAATATATGCTAATTTTTCCCTTGAAACACGCATTTTATCTGTTACAGAACGCATGACACTACCTACAGTTAAAGCATTAAAGTAATCCTCAAAGAAGATAATAATACCAAATAACATCGTAGAACCTTGCGCACCTTTTGGTGTTTTTACCTTTCTAGTAATGGCATGTGCAATCGCATGTGCACCGCCTGTTTTTTGCAAAACAGCAATAAGCACACCAAAGAGTCCACAATAAATTAATACCGTTGCACTCCACTCATCCCCAACATTTGGAATGATGAATTCACTAAACGTTGCATATAGCCCCATTATTGGATTCCAATCATGAAGCATTGAAGCACCAAGCCATACACCTGCAAACAAAGCAGGTATAACATTACGCGTGACGAGCGCTAACACAATTGCAATTACTGGAGGTAATAATGATAAAATTCCAAACTCCACTTTATTTCACTCTCCTTTCAAATGTACTATAAATAAGTGAAAGACTTTTATTATATACTATATTTCTTTATAAACCAATGTATGTCCTGCTTTTTTACTAAAAAAATTATTAATTTAAACAAAGCCTTTTTTTCCACGTAATGTTGTTTTTTATCTTCATAATTAATATATAATGCATCGTAACGCTTGGTTGATTTCTATAAGTTGTGCTATTGCCACCGTCCGGGATCGCCCCGAAGGATGCTTTCCGCGGGCACGGTCTCAGCCTCCTCGAGAAAACCACTCTGCGGGGTCTTCGAACACGTGCTGTTCCCGCAGGAGTCACCTCCCTTCGCTCACCCTGACTGGTAAAGCTGCATTATAAGTTTTTTCTCGCTACGCTGCTATTAATTATCAGATAGCACTATATTAGCAGCCGGAATACACGAAGACTCCTTGAAAATACAGACCAATTTTCTGCGTGCGATGTAATGCTGCCCAAGTTTTCCTTGTCCTGCGGGAGGATAGGCATAGGTGAGACACCAAAGTGCTTCAGTACGTGGTGGCTCACCAGCCTCCCGCGAAAAGCGAAGTGTATTTCCAGAGCGGTGCCTATGTCGCAGTCTATATCTATTCTCACAAAAGCAACAAACTTTACAAAAATAGCCAAAATAAAAAAAGAATTGCCGAATAAGTATAAAACTTATTCCAATTCTTAACAGAAGAACTATTTTTTCAATTTATCTCACTCCATTTAAAAACGCACGAATTTCTTCGATGCTAAATCCTAGTTTTTTTGCCTCTAACACCAACTTTACCCATTCGTAATCCGTTTTCGATTTATTCATTTTTCCTCCCTTTATTCCGTGGTCTTTTTCTTCTTATATAACAATATTCTTCTTCTCTGATATTGAAGATACACCTTCACGATTAACATTTCGAAAAATGTTAACTAAAAATAAAATAGCTCCAACTACTATCATAATAGATCCGATAATCGTAAGGACAACAATAGAATGATTAGACGTTAGTAACATTACAAATAAAGTTCCCTGCATCAATGGCAACCCAATATTATGTAGCCAAAAGTGTACCTTGGCGAGTCCCGACTCCGCAGCCTTTGGATAGCAAAAATAACTAATTCCAAATAAAGCCATCGATACCCATCCTAAAAGGTTCACATGTGCATGCACAGACGTATACGCAAAGTTTTGAGTTATTCCCATCGTTAACCCAAGCATTACCCCAATAACGAAATAAACAACCGCAACTTTTATAAAACGAGATGCCACTATCTTCTCCCCTTCCTTATCACTATTTTAAAATGATACCATAGTACTAAAACCATGTAAGCTATACTTAAGTATACAAATGGGATTTTAAAATATGTCGAATTTCTGACTTTCACGAATGATTATGGTAAAATTTCAACTATGTGAAAATATCGTGTAAAAATGGGAGATGCTATTTCAATACAATACAGATTTGCACCCATCAAAAGATAAGGAGAATAAAATGACATATAACATATTATTTTTAGACATCGATGGAACCATATTAATGCCGAATCATATGTATACGAATTCAACAAAAGAGGCAATTCAATTAGTAAAGGAACAGGGCATTGAGGTATTTCTTGCTACTGGTCGACCCTTACATGAAATAAAGTCTCTTGCAAAAGAATTGGATGTACATTCCTTAATTGGATATAACGGTGCGTATGCCACCTATCAAGACGAAACAATCATTGACGAACCGATGAATGAAAACAATATTAGCCAATTTCTTGATTTAGCAAATACCCATGGACATGAAATGGTTTTATATACCAGTGAAAAGAATTATTTCACTTCCCTTGAAACACCTGTTGTTCAACATTTCATTGAAACATTCAAGCTGCAAAATAATGAACTATATAACCCTACCATAAACAACCAAATTCTAGGTGCCACCATCTTGAACTTGAAAGATTCTGACTCCTCACAATACGAGATTGATAAGAACATTCAGCTTTCACAAGTAAATGTATACGGTATTGAAAACTGTTATGATGTCATACGTAAAAGCGTAAACAAAGGACAAGCCATTAAAGAAGTATTGAAAACAAGGAAATTGCCAAAAGAGGGTGCAATAGCGTTTGGTGATGGAATGAATGATAAAGAAATGCTTCAATCAGTTGGGGAAGGATTTGCAATGGGAAATGCACATCCTGACCTTTTCGCTTATGCAAAACATGTAACTACCGACGTTTCTGATTCAGGTATTTATAATGGATTGAAAACACTTGGAGTACTGTAAAAAAAACAAAAGCTCGAAGCGCCCTCGAAAAAGGACTTCGCTTTTTCATCGTGCGATGTTTCGCTGTCAAAGCCTTCCTTGTCCTGTACGTCGGAGCTCGACGTGGCTTAAGCAGTTAATAATTTATCCATAGTCTCCTAATTTGATAATTTCCTGGTGATGAACAAAAAGACTCCGCCTGGCCCTAACCACAGTCCAGTGGAGTCTTTCTGGTAGCTTCTCAATTACTAATCTTTTCGCCATCATGCACCATTACGCTGCGATATACAGCTAAAAGATCCAATAAAATACCACAGAACATAAAAAGTCCCTCAACTTTTCACCCAAGTATCACATTATTATTCCTTAAGCAACTGTAAGAATTTCTCATTACGAAGCTTTTTTCTAACTTCCTTTCCCCAACTTTTAACCGCATCAGCTGTTGTGTCCTCAAGTTTGGCAATTTCTTTTACCGGCAAATCCTGGATAACGAAATAGTACACCCATTTCCACTGATTTATGGTTAACAGACTTTTAACCTGTCGCCATATATAAGGATCAATGATAGTACTATCGGAATAATCAAAAATTGGATAAGACTTATTATTAATGTAAACACGATTTCCGTTATCGATTTCAAGCATTCTATCATGTATAAAAACTTGTTCATTGCGTAATTCACTTGCTTTTTTGCGCAACAAATCGACCAACCGATGTCGGATAGTGTAATTAAAATAAGTTGCAAGTAAACCCTTATCAGGTGTATAGGTTTCATAAGCGTTCCACATCGTTAATAAACCTTCCTGATAAAGTTCCCGGTCTGGATCCTTCCCTCTTAACTTATGAATTTGATAGAAAATTCTCCTTTCGTTTTGTTTGAATAGCTCTTCAAACGATATTGATTTCTTTTCCATTGGTTCCTTCTTTCTAAAAAGCTAGCTTTTATAAGAGTACTATAGCCTATACTTCTATTATATTAAACCGTGTCAAGCGAAAGAGGATTTTAGAAAAGATCGCATTTTTTGTCGAACAGACCTATTTCCCGTCTTAACCTAGTCGAAAAATAGTGTATTTTAAAATTAATTGTCGAATTTTGTATTTGAATGCTGAAAAAACGATACTATTCATAAAACCCCTTAAATGTGTCTAATTTGTGACAGTTTTTATATTATTGTGTTATTTGAACATATTTAATCCTTTATGCCTAATAACACACTCTTCCAACTTGACCATCCTCTAAACGTACTTTAATTCCATGTGGATGATGGTTGGACTTTGTTAATAAATCTTTAACAACACCCTTTGTACGTTTCCCTGAGCGTTGATCCTTTTTCAAAATGATATCTACTTCTAGACCTGGATAAATATTTTCTCGAATACGTCCATCTATTGCCATAAATTATTCTCCTTTTATTTACATATTCTCTCTTACATTATTTACATATTAGGTAAGAATACCCGAATCCTTCAAACAATGTAAGAGCCAGAATTCTATTCTGGCTTTTCCCTTTCATTATATTTACTATAATACATTCAAGTTAAACGAAGGTTTTATTTCCCCAATTTTTTCTTGACGTGCATTTAAAACAGGAGCATGATAATAATCATCCAGTTTATTCCATATGGATTTATCTCCAATTTTTAATTGCTTTAATACTTCCATTGAGGCGACATTCGTTCCCCTGGCATTCCCATCATCCACTTTTACTGCAACTCCTATACCAGTTTGTTTATCTCCGAAGCAATGAACACCTTCTGCTCCACCTTTGGCTACAATTCTGCCTTGGTAAGCTTTCATTAAATCCGTATCAAACCTTTTTGTTCCTGCAACCATCTCCGGATAATTTACCATTGCATCTCTTACTTGCCTTAATGAAGAAGTTCGTTCTCCTCCACCTTCTTCCCATTCCTCAGGTGCAGCTAACCGTCCAAAGGCTAAAGCTAAGTTATATAAAGGAACACGGTGGACTGGAACACCACAGCCATCAACAGATGTCATGATATTTTCTTTTTTATAATCACAAACATTCGATATGATATCTATAATTTGCTGCTGGTATGGATGAGACAATTCACGATATGTATCCACATCAAATTTTTGTTGCACACAGCCTGTTAGCATTCCAGAATGTTTACCTGAGCAATTACTATAAAAAGGAGTGAGTTCTTTTCCTTCTTTCATCAACTGGTTATAGCTATCAATGTCTCTAGGGATATGTGTACCACACTGTAGATGGTTTTCTTTTAAATTGATCTTTTTTAGCACTTCCTCCACTGATTCTCTATGAAAAATTTCTCCGCTATGGCTGGCACAAAACAGCGACAGTTCTTTTTCAGTTAGATTAAATGTTTCCAACGCTTGAGATTCCACAATAGGTATCGCTTGAAATGGTTTCATGGATGAACGGCCAAAAGTTAGCCTATGTGAATCCCCGTAGTAAGCCAGTAATTTCCTATTAGCTGATACCACTGCAATTTGAACGTCATGCGTACTCTCAATATAGTCCCCTCGATAAACTTGGATTGGTTTTGTAGTATGATTCAAATGATATCGATCCCTTCTAGTTCGTTATTGTGTCTATGTATTGTATTCTATCAAACTTTCGGAATGAAACGCACACCTCTGAATAATCCTGGGATGTGATTATCGTGATTAACGATAAATATAACCTTCTGACCACTTGGCGTGATGAAGCTATTTTGTGCATATGGTGTAACTGGGATGAGGTCTTCTTTCATTTTTAACTGAAGAATACCTCCCTCCTAAGTCATATTTACCTTTTGTCCTTCTCCCGATTCGTAAAACCCAACATACCTTCCCAGATGCCCAGGCTTTACGTCATGTTTGGGAGAAACGCTGACCCCTTTATCTGAAATTCCCAATGTATCATATAAGCCGGTTATTGCAAGCTCTTCAGCATCAACATCAGCTATATTCGTAAGGACTGTTATTGTAATATCATGTTGCTTCGCTACTTTCATATGTGAAGAAACGCCCTTAATACTACCACTATATCCAAAGAACTGCATACCAGATTGATTGTTTACCTGCAGTCCCCGATGGCATAGTAGCTTGAGGTGCAGTCATTTTCTCGATGTTAGATTTAGAGACTATCCGTTTACCATTTACTACTCCATCATTTCGGTAGACTTTTAGAAAACTTGGCTTATCGCCAAGCCTTAGTTGTACTTATGTAGATAAGAAAGTTTTATACTTTCTTATCTACCAAGATACTTACGTAAATCCTCTGTACACAACTTAAGTGAATCAATTGAGTAAATATCACCCACATCCCACCATGCTGGAGAATGGAAAACTTCCTTAGCCGCTTCTTTTTTATATGCGTATAGTTCAGTAACATTACCATCATCCTGCAAGTCATATCCTAAAAAAAATGATCGATTCATATGCATGGGAGTAAATATATGTTCATCTATATAGTTTATATATGACTGATAACTATCTTTTTGATAATCTCCTGAAGTAAAGCGTAGCCTTCATTTGAATAATTGAACTCGTACCCGGTGACCCTAACATGGAATAACGGGTTTCATTCTTGACCTCGATCAGTTCTACAACCGTTTTAACAGGACGCTCATTGTTCAGTGATGATAACATATCAAGTAAATATTCCCCATCTGGATCGTCTCGAATACTCTCAGGTGCACACTGTTGAGTCCCGGCAATCCACTTGTATGTGTGCAAGCAGGTGGTGAATCCTCACACGTTCTGTATAGCTATTAATTGAAAGGTGAAATTCGGGTAACCATTTGCTTATAGGGTCATCAACCGAAAGTTTCCCTGCATCTTCTAATTGCATGATAGCTAAAGACGTAATCGACTTTGTAATAGAACACCAAAAATAGTCCTAGAGTTCACTGGTAATTGTTGCTCCACATCCCGGTGACCATAATATTTTTCAAAAACGGGGTTACCATGCTGAGACACGACTATGGCCATCCCGGGAATCTGAGCAGATTCGCATTTTTCATGGAGTTTGATATCCAGGTTGGTTTCATCTTTCATCAAAATATCCCCCCTAGATGCTCACTTCGGTAGGTGGTTTAAAAAGTTTTGGTGGCTAAAGCCTTTCACTTCATCTTCTGTATAATATTTTAGAAGTTCATTAATTAAGTTCTGGTATTTAGATGCATGTTCCAGGTTTTCAACAAAACTGCTAATACCGTCAAAATCAGATCCAAATCCAATTTGTTTTCTGCCACCAAGGGCACATAAATGGTCAATATGCTTGATTAAATCAGGTATCGTTGCTTCTCGACTTTCTTCATTAATAAATGGTGGATTAAAAACAACTTGAATAAGACCGTTTTCAGCAAACATTGCTTTTATTTGATCGTCATACAGGTTACGAGGGTGATCACAAATTGCCCGAGCATTAGAATGACTAGCCATTGGGTAATCTGACAACTCTAAAATGTCCCAAAACCCTGCTACTGTGGAATGTGATACATCGGTGAACACATGGTGTTGGTTATTCAGTTTTACTACATCTTTCCCAAGCAGTGTTAATCCCCCGCCACGTGGCTCTTTAGCTCCATCTGCACAAAGGTTTGCATGGTTCCACGTCATACCAATAGACAGGACACCAAGACGGTAAAGGTGTCTCAGTTTAGCTAAATCATTCCCAAAAGCATCTGCACCTTCTAACGTTAAAACAGCTCCAATTTCCCCTTCCTTTAAATCAGAAAAATCTTCCCATTTTGTAATATGTTTCATTTCAGGGTTTTTCCCAAGTACTTCTGTATAAAATAAATCAATTTGTTCTAACGCATGTTGCCATTTTTGATCAGACGGTACTTCTGGATAAATGAAGATAGCAAAAAACTGCGTTAGTACGTTTCCCGTCTGTAATTGGTGTAGACTAGTTCCTAATTGCTCTGAATCTCTATAGTTTAAAGGTTTGGCATTGTAATATTCTCCGTTTTTTGCTAATTGTAATCGTAATAAAGCATCACAATGTGTATCAACAATTTTCATCTTTTAGCATTCTCCTCATAATCTTGACATGCCACAATGAATCCTCTAAAAATTTTACGTGAAGCTTCATCATTAGATACCAACATATTTTCCGGGTGCCACTGTAAACCAAGTACAAATGGATGTTGGTTACTTTCAATTGCTTCAATAATCCAATCATTCGATTCGCCACTCGTTTGAAACAATGTCGCAACGTTTCGGTTTGCTTGGTGATGTCGACTGTTTACTTTTAATTTGTCCAATCCTGTTAACCGATGCAACAAACTATTCTTTAATACATGCACAAAATGCGAACCATGACCTTTTGGAGCCTTCTGCTTATGCTGTAGTAAGTCACGATCGATTTGTGCATAAATATCCTGATACATATCGCCGCCTCGGGCAATATTCAAAATCTGGCACCCTCTACATACACCCAATATTGGTTTACCTAGGTCTAACATTTTTTGTGTTAACGCCAATTCAAATTGATCGCGTGAAGGAATAATAGTACCTAGGTTTGGATGGGGTTCCTCATCAAACAACGTTGGATCAATGTCATATCCTCCTGTTAAATATAACCCATCGATGGTAGACGCAATATGTTCCACATCCCGATCTTCAAGTAGATGTGGCAACATAACCGGTATTCCACCAGCCCACGAAATTGCATTCACATTTTCAGAACCGATCATGTAATAGTCTTGGTCAGTTTCCATGGAAGATGTCACCCCAATTATTGGTTTCATTACCTAAACTCCCCTTTATAAATAGTTATAAAATTTCGTATATATTTATTTTATTATTTAACTATATAGATGATAGTATATTATAGTCAATCCATGATGACTTGACATCTTGTTTATTTAGTTTAAAATAACTTGTATAAATTAAATTAATTGTATAATTTGAACGGAGGGTGTGTATGTCAGATCACTTTGAAAAATTAGATGAGACTCGAGATGTCATGATAAGTGCCATTGCACAATCCATGGTAATATACGGGGTTACTCCTTCAGTAGGAAGAATTTACGGTGTTTTATATTTTGCAAATGAACCAAAATCTCTTGATGATATAAAAGATCAAGTAGCCATGAGCAAGGCCAGTGTTAGTAATGGGATGCGCGAACTACAAGAAACAGAGATGGTCACCAAGGTCTGGAAAAAAGGGGAACGTAAAGATCATTTTATTGCTGAAAAGGATTTCTTTAGAAACTTCCTTAACTTTTTCATGAAAAAGTTACGCCAAGAAAGAAATTTGATTATGAAAGCTGCAGATCAAACCGAACCAATTATTAACGATATTTTAAAGGAAACGGATAATCAACCCCTACGTGAACAAGCAAAGACAGACTTAAAACTAATAGAGGAATCAAAAGATTATCTGAATTGGACAATGAATCTGGCCAATGCGATGGAATCTGGGAGGATTTTTGAATACTTCCCTAAAAAACAAGAGTAAAAGGAGTCATAAACGATGAACATCCAAGAATCAGCACTAGTACTAATTGATCTACAAAAAGAGAGTAACTTTGGCCTTCTGCAAATGGATGAAGTAATCAAAAATTCAAAAAAAGTGATAGATGCTTGCAGAAGTAAAAATATACCGATTATCTATACAAGACAAATTAACAGAACAGACGGGGTTGCATTATCAAAAGGAGAACTACTACAAGAGAATGGTCAGCCTTTTTATTACAATTCGGATAGCGAGAATATTGAAATTCTGGATGAAATAAAGCCGAATAAAGAAGATGTGGTCATTGACAAATACCGCTGGAGTGCTTTTTTTGAAACTGAATTGAATCTCGTTTTGAAAAGCATGGGTGTTAAGCACCTTATCATAGGGGGGGTTGTAACAGATGGATGCTTGATGACTTCCGTTTTTGATGCATACTTTCGAGATTACGATATTCATTTAATCAAAGATATCTCCTCGGCTTCCAACGAAGGAGCTCATATGGCTTCACTTATAATTATGGCCAACTGGGTCTATAACATATCTATCTATGATTCTAATAATTTTATGAAGCGCATAAATGGAGAAGAGTTTAACAAGTGGGAGACAACCGAAGCTGATGTACTAAAATTCACCCCAGAAAACATGCGTGAAATATACAATCAATTACAACTTAGAAAGGAAGATCATTAATATGAAGAAAGTAATAAGTCTAATTTTTATTACTGCACTTATGGCTCTGGTAGCATGTGGAAATACAGATGATCAATCTAATAATGAGGATAACGGAGAAACAGATACAAATGATGTATCCGATCAAACAATTGTTTTCGGACAAACGTCTTGGACTAGTACCGAAGCCCCAACTCAAATCGCAAAGCAGATTTTGGAAGAAAAAGGGTACAATGTGGAAATTTCGCTACTTTCACAGCCGGTGATCTTTGAAGGACTGCAATCCGAAGAAGTTGATTTCTTTATGGATGCATGGCTTCCATACACCGAAGAAGAGTTATGGAACGAGTATCAAGATGATTTGCAGCAAGTAGCAACTAGCTATGAAGAAGTTCCACTAGGATGGGTTGTACCAGAGTATGTGGAGGAGAACTCTATTGAAGAAATCAAAGAACAAGCAGATAAGTATGGTAATGAAGTCTATACAATCAGCCCAGGAGCAGGAATTGTTTCTATATCTGAACAAGTAATGACAGACTATAATTTGGACAATTATGAATTGGTTCCTTCAAGTGAAACAGCTATGATGGGGGTTTTAGATGAAAAAATTAAAAAGGAAGAACCTGTAATCATTACTGGATGGCGTCCACATTCCATGTTCCAAAAGTATGATCTGAAATTTTTAGAAGAACCTAAAGAGAATTTCCAATATGATAATGTATATGTTCTTTCTTATAAAGGACTAGAGGACAAATATCCAGAAGCTTACGAAATCCTCTCACAATGGAGTATTGAGGTAGATGATTTAGAAAAAATGATGCATGATTACGAAAATAACGATGTGCCATTTGAAGAATCAGCCGCAGAATGGATCGAAAAACACCGTGATCAAGTAGATGAAATGCTAGGAAAATAATTGAGTAAGGTGAAAAGAATGTTGCTACTTATTTGTAGTAACATTCTTTTTTTTATGGCTCATTTCGTAAGTTTTGTTGCTTCTTATTTCTCGCAGTTGATATAAACTGCGACATAACTTGATGTGACGGTTAACCTACCGCTACGGAAATACACTTCGCTTTCCGTGGGCGGCTGATGAGCCTCCTCGAGCTAACGCTCTCTGGGGTCTCAACTAGGAGGCTGTCCGAC